>NZ_CP136865.1:2255747-2577996 GCF_045689245.1 Congregibacter brevis
TCAGGTTGTGTTATTTGATGAGCTTATGGATGCCCGTTCGCTCTTCCTGACTGCAAATACTTCAACAATTTATGTGTTCCCCGATCTTGACCTTAAAAGAGATGGTCCCACGGTCGTGGAAGTTCCGGACGGCTTACTGGGAGCATCTAACGACGCCTCTTTCCGGTTTGTTAACAATTTTGCGCAGGCAGGGAGGTATCTTTTCCTGCCGCCGGGATATGATGGCGTTGTGCCTGAAGGTTATACGGTGCTTCGCCCTGAGACCTACCGCCTCTGGTTGTTCCTTAGAAAAACACCCAAAAGCAAGGCTCCTGAAGACGTCGAAGCAGCAGCAGCCTCAATTCGCAATGATTTGAAAGTATACAAGCTCGCGGATGCGAAAAACCCGCCTGCAATGGAGTGGATAGCCGGCTCCGGCAAAGCCTTTAATACAATTCACTACAACAATGCGGAGTTCTATCACCATCTGAATGAGGTCGTGCAGTACGAGACTTTGGGATTATTAACTGCGGATGTTCGAGGCTTGCTTGCGTCTATCGGTATCGAGAAGGGCAAGCCCTTCGATCCGGATAACCGCATGAAGAGGATTCTTGAAGATGGCGTGGCGATCGCTAATGCTCAGGCTCGTTCCATCGTATGGTATCCGCGCATTCACATGAATCTTAGCGGCGTAGAGGTTTATCCCGACACGGGTAGCGCATGGCACATGGGCTACCCAGAGAGGAACGTGTTCTTCAATGGCGTGGACGGTGCAACGATGAACACCGACGCGCGAGTAAGCTTTCATTATCCCTATACAGGCGTGACTCCAGCGATGGCAGTGCCGCGTGAAGGCACAGGCTCCGACTACGGTATTGCGTATCTAGACACTAACAAACAACCCTTTGATGGAGGCAATACTTATGTCATTAAGCTGCCACCCGATGCCCCCGTGGCTAACTTCTGGGCGGTAACAATCTATGACTCGCAAACACGCTCGATGCTGCAAACGGATCAAAAAGCGGCAGGGATAGATAGCCTTCAGGACGGCCTTCGTTATAACGATGATGGCTCTATTGATATCTATTTTTCTCCTGAGTCGCCGCTGGGATACGAAAAGAACTGGGTTCAAACCATCCCGGGGAAGAGCTGGTTCACCATCCTGCGCATGTACAGCCCTTTGCGCGCGTGGATAGACCAAAGCTGGCGTCCGAGTGACATCCAGCCTGCAAACTAAAGGTACGCAACAAGATACATCCGCAAAACGCTTACTGTTAAGCTCTACCGACTCCAGTCACGGCTGTCTTATTAGATTGCCGTGACTTGTCGATTTGCGACCAAAATAAGAAGTGCTCAAAGCACTAAGGGATTTATGCAAGACACAGTAACACCGGCCAGTAATGTTGCTTCGGGCACAGAGCTCGTAGGTAGCCATCCCGATACTGGTTACGGGACGAGCGGTTATCGCAAGTACGTGTTGGGGGCTTTGCTCACCGTTTACGTATTCAATTTTATTGATCGCACGATCATTAACATACTTACAGAGCCAATTAAGCAATCCTTTGGGCTAGAGGATTGGCAGATGGGAATGCTCGGTGGCCCGGCGTTCGCCGTGCTCTACACCTTCATCGGAATACCCATAGCCCGTTTTTCCGAGAGGAATCATCGGGTCTGGATCATTGCAGCCTCGGTCGCACTTTGGAGCCTGATGACTGTGCTCTGTGGCTTTGCTACAAGCTTTGTCGCTTTGTTCATTTTTCGCATTGGTGTGAGTATAGGAGAGGCCGGCTGCTCACCTCCGGCAAATTCCATTATTGCCGACTACTTTATTCCTTCAAAACGTTCCACTGCGGTATCTACCTACGCTCTGGGCATTCCACTCGGCGGCATGGTGGCTTATATCTTCGGCGGCTTTATCGTTGGCAGTCTTGACGGCGCAGCGGTGGCAGCGCTTTTAAGTGGCTGGGGGTGGGAATGGGCTGTGAACGCTCTGAACTGGCAAGATGTTGAGGGTTGGCGCGTAGCATTTGTTGTCGTTGGATTGCCCGGCATCATTGTCGCTCTCGTTGTTAAGCTCACCGTAAAGGAGCCGCCGCGGGGATATACAGATCCGGCGGCAATGCAGGGTAAAGAGCAGGTCAGTTTTGGCGAGGTCCTGAGGATACTCGCCAAGAAGCCGTCTTACTGGCACATCACCTTGGGTGTCACCATTGCATCGTTCGTGAATTATGGGGTCGCCCAGTTCTTTGTGTCTTTCCTGATTCGTACGCACGAGATGTCGATCTTTGATGCCGCGGTGAAAGTCGCCATGGTTCTTTCGGTAATGGCGTCCATTGGGACATTCATGTCCGGGTATCTCGCTGACCGTTTCTCGGTGCGCTATCCAAAGGCACTCGCCTGGATTCCCATGATTGCTTTGCTGGGGTCGACGCCGATGTTTATCGGGGGCTACCTCGTTGATTCACTCTGGATTGCTATTCCGGTCCTCATGGTGGGGCAGATGTTGCTGTACACCTATTTGTGTCCGCTATATGCAGTTCCGGGTGGCGTAGTTGATAGTCGCATGCGGGCTACTTCCGTCGCGATCACTTTGTTTATCGTGAACCTGCTCGGGTATGGCCTCGGGCCGCCGCTTATAGGTGGTCTTTCGACCATACTGAACGCAAGCTTTCTTTCAGGGATAGATCCGACTTTGAGCTTAGAAGCCTGTAAGAGCGTGAGCCTTGTCGCTGAAGCGCAATCGGCCTGCAGTGATGCCAATGCACAAGGTCTTCAGTGGTCGATGATATTCTTCAAATGTTTGTACTTTTGGGCAGCGTTGCACTTTTATCTGGGCAGTAGAACGCTACAGAGAGATATGGGGCGTTAAGTGAGTAGCGATCAAGGCGCAGCGGAGCCGCAAGATTAGTGCCGGAACTAACGCTGTCAAAGGACGCGCAAGAGACGCTCGTGTCGAAGCTCAAGACCTATTTTAAGGATGAGCTTGATCAAGAGATTGGGTCCTTTGACGCTGAGTTTCTCATCGATTTTCTAGCTAAAGATCTCGGCCCGCATTTCTATAATCAGGGCTTGCGCGATGCCAACGCGCTGTTTGCAGAAAGAGCAGAAGAGCTTGGTTACCTGGTCCAGGATTTGGAGAAACCCGACAGTTCCAACACTTAACCCTTTTTGCGTACTCTAACGGAAGCTTCAACTGATGGAAGATAAGCTCAGTATCGCAATCGCGCAGATCGCGCCGGTTTGGCTAAATAAATCGGCAACGATCAATAAGGTCGAATCCGCGATTCTTGAAGCGTCGGCCCAGAACGCTTCCCTCGTTTGTTTTGGAGAGACCCTTCTGCCGGGCTATCCGTTCTGGTTGGATCTTACCGGTGGGTCGAAGTTTAATGACCCCGTTCAAAAGGAAATCTTCGCGCATTACCTGAGCCAAGCTGTCAGCATCGAGGAAGGAGATTTAGGCAGCATCTGCTCGCTGGCCAAGGAAAAGCAGATTGCAGTTTACCTGGGGATAGCTGAACGAGCGGGAGACCGTGGTGGCCACAGTGTTTATTGCAGCTTGGTCTACATAGATAGATCAGGACTTATTCAATCAGTGCACAGAAAACTAATGCCTACCTATGAAGAGCGCCTGTCCTGGAGTATCGGTGATGGTCATGGACTCAGAGTGCACTCTCTGGAGAGCTTTACCGTGGGGGGATTGAACTGTTGGGAGAACTGGATGCCCATGGCTCGCAGCGCTCTTTATGCTCAGGGTGAGAATCTGCACGTTGCGGTGTGGCCGGGAAACACCAACAACACCATAGATGTCACCAGGCATTTGGCGAAAGAAAACCGGATGTACGTTTTGTCCGTCTCAGGTTTAATGCGTAGAGAGGACATTGGCCCAGATGTGCCGCACCATGATCTTATTTTCGGTAATGCGCAGGACTTCCCGGGTGATGGAGGTTCCTGCATAGCCGCGCCTGACGGGAGTTGGATAGTTGAACCCTTAGGCCCAGAAGAGACGGTACTTACTGCGGTAATCGACATGCAGACTGTCAGGGAAGAGCGGCAGAACTTCGACCCGTCAGGTCATTACTCACGCCCGGACGTTTTTGAATTACGCGTTAATCGAGAACGTCAAAAGCTAACGACGTTTTCCGACGAAAAGTTAACGACTTCCTCAGACGAATAGCTAACGACGTCTTTAAACTAATAGCCTAGGGTAGGCCCGTGAGTTTTTTCACGATCCAGTCTGATACTCGCGTGGGTAACAAGGCCTTGATGGCAATAAACGCGCTGCCCGGTAAGAACGGTACGACGCTGCGCGGCGTTGGGTCATGGCGTTCGCAAGCTGCCACGATGCTCCCCGCTACGGTGATGGGGTCGGCGCCCTTGCCATGGAGGTCGTGATGAAAGCTCTTGAGTATGCGTAATTGCTCGGCATAGGCAGGCGCATTTTCTATCCAGTGTGCGATTTGTTCCTGCTCCAATGAGCCAAAGCGCGTTTTAACAGCACCGGGCTCAATGACAACGACCTCTACTCCGTGGGGTCGCAGTTCGTGTCGCAAGGAATCAGAGATCGATTCCACCGCATGCTTGGTAGAGTTGTAAGGTCCGAAAAAGGGCAGGGTGACACGACCGGCGACAGAGGAGACATTTACGATGCGGCCACGTCGTCGCTCTCGCATCCCGGTGACAAAGGCTCGGGTCACTCGCACCAGACCTAGCACATTGGTCTTAAATTGCCGCTCCCACTCATCGTCCGATACTGCCTCAAGGGGGCCTACCACCGCATAGCCCGCGTTGTTAACGAGAATATCAGGGGCGTTACCGTTCAGGGCTTCAATAACCTTGTTGGCAGCAGCAGTCACCGAATCGCCGTCGGTGACGTCCATTTCCAATGCAGTAATGTTTTCGTAACCAGCATCCAGCTCTGCCAGGGCGTTTTTGTCTCGCCCGGCAGCAAACACCTTGTGTTGCTTACTTGCCAGCAGTATGGCGGCTGCGCGGCCGATGCCTGCGGTGGCTCCGGTAATGACAATACTCGACATCAGAATTCTCTTGTTTTCGTGGTCTTAGTTTGACCGTGAAGCATACCGCTCCGTGAAGCTACAGAATAGCCTCGATAAGACAGGGGCCCGGTGTGCTCATGGCTTCGGCGAACTGTGCTTGAAACTCGCTGCTGCTTCGCGCCTGGGAAGCTTTAACACCAAGACCAGTAGCAATACTGGCAAAGTCCATATCGGGGTTGGAAAGGTCGAGCATGGACAGCGTTTTATCGTTGGGCTCTCCTGCGCCCACGCGAGCAAGCTCGATGTTGAGAATCGCATAGCTTTTGTTGTTTAAAAGTATCACCGTGACATCGGCGTTCTCTCGGGCCATGCTCCAAAGGGCCTGTATGGTGTACATGGCTGATCCGTCTGCCTGTAGTGCAATGACTTTCTGGTCGGGACAGGCTAAAGCCGCACCTAAAGCGACCGGCAAACCTTGACCAATTGCCCCGCCGGTGAGTGTTAACCAGTCATGGGCTGGCGCGTTTTCCGTGCAAAGGAACATGGCTAAGCCACAAGTCGCACCTTCGTCCGAAACGATGGCGTGATCAGGCATCTCGTTACTCATGATCTGCCCGATGGTCAAAGGGTTGAGTGTCTCGTCAGCGACCTCGTGTATTTGGCGCTCATACACCTCCTCAGCACTCTTTTCGATGCCCAACGCGGCTGTCAGTGCGGACACAGTGCCGCTCAGGTCCTCGCTTTGCTCGGCCAGCGTATATAGTTCGCAATGCTCCGGTGTGAGCCAGCTTTCTTTTTCCGGGTAGGCGAAAAAGCTTACTGGTGCAGCGACTCCCAGCAATATGAGCTGCTCAAAGGGCATCAATGCCTCTGCTGCTTGTTCTGCAAAGTAGGGGAGTCGTTGTACTTTTGCTCGGCCTGCGCCGCGCTGTAGACGCGTAGGAAAGGTTGCACACATAAGCGTGACGTTGTGCGCATCAGCAATGGCGCCTAGCTGCGCTAGGTTTTTCTCGCGCAGTGCCTTTCCGCCCAGCATGATTGCCGTCTTTTTGCCAGAGCGAACAGCTTCAGCGATGCGGGCTACGCGATTGTCTGGCACCTGAAGTGCTTCGGGTCTCGGGAGTGCGGGTGCAGCTTCGCTCGCCGTGTCCCATGCATGATCCGCCGGTGCAACAAGCGTCGCTATTTGTCCGTTTCCACGCATGGAGGCCTGCACCGCTCGCGCGCCACCGGCCGACAGCTCCTCCGGTGAACTGGCAATTTCTGTCCAATGGGACCCCCATCGGGTGATACCCGGTAGGTTTGATGTCAGTGGCGCATCGAACTGCAGATGGTAGCTTGCGTGGTCGCCGACGATATTGACCACGGGGGAGCCCGCACGGCGGGCATTGTGCATATTGGCAAGGCTGTTAGAAAAGCCCGATCCCAAGTGAAGGAGGGTGGCCGCCGGCTTGTCCGCCATACGCGCGTAGCCATCTGCAGCGCCAGACACTACCCCCTCAAAAAGACAGAGTACTGGACGCATAGCGTCAGTTTTTCCGATGGCGGAGACCAGCTGCATTTCTGAGGTTCCGGGATTAGCGAAACAGATTTCGACTTCGCTCTCCACGAGAGTTTTAAGTAGAGCCTCAGCGCCATTCATAAGTAGTTCTCCTAGTCCGCGGGAATAGTGTGTAGGATTATTCTTTGTAGCTAGGCCTCGTATGATAGGCGATAAACCTTGCTCAATGTTTGTCGTATAGCTTGCAGTGACCTAAAATTCGGCCCCCCGGTTCATTCATTGGCTGAGAACATCTCTATGGCGCTTAATCGTCGCTCTAAAAACATCACCGAAGGCGTACAACGCGCGCCTAACCGCTCTATGTACTATGGCATGGGGTATGAGGAGGGTGACTTTAAGAAGCCTATGGTGGGCATCGCCAACTCTCACTCGACAATCACTCCCTGCAATGCGGGACTACAGCCCCTCGCCGATGCGGCGCAAGAGGGTCTTCGAGAGGCTGGAGCCAATCCCCAGATCTTTGGAACGCCTACGATCTCTGATGGCATGTCCATGGGCACTGAGGGGATGAAGTACTCTCTGGTATCACGAGAAGTCATCGCTGACTGTATTGAGACCTGCGTAGGTGGCCAGTGGATGGACGGTGTGCTGGTCATTGGCGGATGCGACAAGAATATGCCCGGCGGCATGATGGGTATGCTCCGAGCAAACGTGCCGTCGATTTTTGTTTACGGCGGCACGATTCTTCCGGGCCGCCATAACGGTCAGGATCTAAATATTGTGAGTGTGTTCGAAGCCGTTGGTGAACACGCGGCGGGTCGTATTAAAGACGAAGATCTTCTGGCGATTGAGCGCAATGCGATTCCCGGTACCGGCTCCTGTGGCGGTATGTACACCGCAAACACCATGAGTTCGGCCTTTGAGGCTTTGGGAATGAGCCTGCCATATTCCTCGACGATGGCCAACGTAGAGTCGGAGATTAAAGCGTCTGCGAAACAAAGTGCATTGGCCTTGGTGGAAGCTATTCGCCACGATATAAAGCCGCGAGACATTGTGACCAAAGAGTCTCTCGAGAATGCCGTTGCGGTGATTATGGCAACAGGTGGATCTACCAACGCTGTACTTCACTTTTTGGCCATCGCCCACGCCGCCGAGATTGATTGGAGCATTGATGACTTTGAGCGTGTGCGTCAAAAGGTTCCCGTGCTTTGCGATCTCAAGCCCAGTGGCCAGTATCTCGCTATCGACTTGCACCGGGCAGGTGGTATCCCCCAAGTAATGAAGATCCTTCTAGAGGGAGGCTTGCTCCACGGGGACTGTATGACGGTTACCGGTAAAACCATTGCCGAGTCACTGGCTGATGTCCCGTCGGTACCCGCAGATACCTCGGTGATCCGCACTTTGGACAAACCCATGTACGCCAAGGGTCACCTTGCCATTTTGCGCGGCAACTTGGCCGAAGAAGGCGCCGTCGCCAAGATAACCGGCCTGAAAAATCCAGTGATTACAGGCCCGGCAAAGGTTTTTGACGACGAGCAGTCGGCGCTGGATGCAATCTTGGCGGGGCAAGTGAAAGCCGGAGACGTTGTTGTGTTGCGTTATCTGGGGCCAAAGGGCGGACCGGGTATGCCTGAAATGCTCGCGCCTACCGGTGCTCTGGTTGGTCAGGGTTTGGGAGAATCTGTGGGCCTGATAACCGATGGGCGGTTCTCCGGTGGTACCTGGGGGATGGTCGTTGGACACGTGGCTCCCGAAGCTTATGCGGGCGGCTTGATTGCCTTGGTCGAGGAGGGCGACTCCATCACCATCGACGCCCACACCCTGAGTCTGCAGCTCAACGTTGACGATGAGGAGCTAGCCCGTCGTCGAAGTGTCTGGGTGAAGCCACAGCCACGCTACACCCGAGGGGTCTTGGCCAAGTTTGCCAACAATGCGGCCCCGGCTAGCCGGGGTGCTGTTCTGGATCTCTATGAGGAGTAACGCTCCTCAAGATCTGGAAACCGATCGCGGCAACTGTTTTTGAACCTCGCTGGCATCATTGCTTACTGTGACCTTGTTGCGGTAGGCGTGTTTGCGGCCTCGGGGGCCCTCGCTGCAGCAGAAAAACGCCTGGATGTATTGGGGTTTGTGTTATTCGGCACCATTACGGGGGTCGGCGGAGGCACGCTTCGCGATCTGCTGCTGCAGTTACCGGTTTTTTGGATTAGCGACGTTCGTTATCTCTGGGTGTGCATCACGGTATCAGCATTGACCTGGTACATCGCCCCCATGCTATCGGTTCGACGCAAGGTTTTACTTTGGGCCGACGCAATGGGCCTCGCGTTGTTCTCGGTACTTGGCTGCGCCAAGGCTTTGCAATACGACGCGCCCTGGGTCGTTGCCGTCGTTATGGGAGTGATGTCGGCAAGTTTCGGCGGCTTGATTCGAGATACTTTGCTGGGTCGTGAGTCAGTGTTGTTGGGGGCGGAGATTTATGTCACGGCGGCTTTGGTCGGCGCGGGGACCTATGTGGCACTGGTGTCGAATGCGTTTTTAGAGCCGAGCACAGCCCTCTTGGTGGCGATGGCGCCTGCCTTTATTTTACGCGCCGGGGCAATACAGGCGGGTTGGCATTTACCCAGCTATCGGCGCCTGGGGAGCGGCCCCTAAATCAAACGCTCTTAGCTAGAACTTTATCTCGCAGGCTTTCTTTGTAGCTGCGAATCCTGTCGCGTAGTCCTTTATCAGACGTGGCCAGCATTTGCGCTGCGAGGATGCCCGCGTTCGTGGCGTTGTCGATAGCTACGGTAGCTACCGGTACCCCCGCAGGCATCTGCACGATGGATAGCAGGCTGTCTTCGCCAGCGAGTTTGGTCGCGGCTACTGGTACGCCGATAACTGGTAAGACAGACAATGATGCAACCATGCCAGGCAAGTGAGCAGCGCCTCCAGCTCCAGCGATAATGACACGCAAGCCGCGGTCTTCTGCCTCTCGCGAGTAACTATAGAGCTTGTCCGGAGTGCGGTGTGCAGAAACGATTTCCATTTCGCACTCAACATCAAGGGCGTCCAGAATGTCTTTTGCAGCGCGCATGACCGGGAGATCTGAGTCGCTGCCCATAATGATACCTACGCGTACAGTCATGCCGAACGAGCCTCTTCCTGAATTCTGTTCCAGTTATTGTTTGTTGCGGTCAGCGCGGCTTCTGCGGAGTCGGCAACGGCGGTCACGTGCCCCAGTTTACGCATAAGACGCGCCGGGCTTTTCCCGTACCAGTATATGGTCGCGCTCTCGCTTCCCGCTTCGGTGCCCGAATCGCGATGAAGATCCTCGTGCTTCAGGGCAGGGGTGCAAAGGAGGTTTCGCATGGCTGCTGGGCTTTGAAGGGCGCTGCTCGCGAGCTGTATGCCGGCCACAGCACGGAGGTGTTGTTCGAACTGAGAGCTCGCGCAGGCTTCAATGCTGTAGTGACCTGAGTTGTGTACTCGAGGTGCTATTTCGTTGATCAGCACCTGCCGGTCGGCGAGAAGAAACATCTCTACACCAAACACACCGACACCGTTCAGGGCCTCCACCGCGTTGTAGGCTAAGGCAATCGCTGCTGCTTCTGTTTCTTTATCGATGTTTGCGGGCGCAGTGACCGTGTCGAGCACCGAGTAGTCTTCTTCAAAAGTCATGTCTACAGGACCGAAGTGGGTGCTCTCACCATTACGGCCCCGGACGACTAAGACAGCGATCTCGCGAAAATCCCCGGCGAACTTCTCGAGCATAGTACTCCCTGGCCAGGCTTTACTCAGGTCATCTTCTGTTCGAATCAGCTGCACGCCGCGGCCGTCAAAACCACCTCGAAGCGCTTTTTGCACAAAGGGGTAGCCTAACTTTACACCGGCTTGCTGTAACTCCGACGCCTCACCACTGGTAATAACAAAGGGCAACGTTGCGAGGCTACATTCTGCTAGCCAAAGCTTTTGCTTTGCTTTGTCTTGAAGCAACTCAATGGCAGAAAGGGGAGGATAACAAGCTACGAGCCCGGCGACCTCTGCTTCCCTGAGTTGCGTAACGGTGGCTTCAGGGATGTCTTCGCGTTCGTAGGTAATGACGTCGCACTGTTCAATGAGTGCGCTGACGGCGTCAGAGGAATCCATTGTGCCTTCTATCGCATGGGTGGCTTTTTGTGCCGCAGCGCAGTTGCGGTCGCCTGTCAGCATGACGGTGTCGAGGTCGAGCTGGGGTGCTGCCTCGCACAACAGCATGCCGAGCTGCCCATCGCCAATGATGCCTACGGTCCGCGCGGGGGGGAAGGCGGACGATGCTGAGGATGTAGAGGACGATGCTGTCATAGGTCTATTCTGCACATGGGTTCGCTAAGCCGGATTACACTTCAGCGCACCGCAAAAAGCGGCGTATTTTACTGCGTTTTCTGTCGTCTGTGGTGAACTCTTACAGTTCTGGCATCGTGTCCCGCAAATCGCTATGCTCGCCGGCCCGACGACTTGGTAGATGATATGACTTCGACAGCTCCACTCGCGCTCAGTGACATTCTGGAAAACCGCCGCTCCTGCCGAGCGTTTCTGCCCAAGTCCCTATCCGACGACGAGCTTCGCAAGCTGCTGGCTCCTAGCTTGCGTGCGCCGAGCAACTGCAACACTCAGCCCTGGTATCTACATATCGCGTCGGGGGATGTGCTTGAGCGCCTGCGCAAACGTTTGCCTGAAGACTTCGCGGCCGGCCGGATGACTTTGGATTTTCCCTACGACGGGAAGTACGTCGATATTTTTAAAGATCGTCAGTACGCATCCGCGCAGGCACTTTACGGCGCCATGGGTATTGCTCGAGATGATCGTGATGCTCGTCAGGCAGCGTTCATGCGTAACTTCACGTTCTTTGATGCACCACATGTCGGTTTCTTTTACTTGCCAGAAGGATTTTCGGAGCGAGAGGCCTGCGATCTGGGGATGTTTTCTCAATCCGTCATGCTGTTGCTGGAAGCAGCTGGCCTTGCTAGCTGCCCTCAAACCGCATTGGGCTTTTTGTCAGATTCAATTCGCGAAGAACTCTCTGTTCCGCAGAACCAACGGCTTATGTTTGGATTGTCCTTTGGCTACCCAGATCTGGAAGCGCCCGCTAACCGCTGTACTACTGACAGGGACGAAGCGAACGAGCTCATTGCTCTACATCGATAAGCGAAGGGATTTGGCTTCCCCGCGCAGGCTACCAGATGCACTTTCCTCTGCGAGACGCTGCGCCTAGGGTGCGACGAAGTCGACCACTTCCAGATTGAATCCCGAAAGGGCGTTGAAGCGAAGCGGCGCTGACATCAGGCGCATGCGACGGATATTGAGTCGCTGTAGTATCTGGGCTCCAGTGCCAATGATGCGGTAGTTCTGTAACCCTGCCGAACCATCGTTGGCAAGTGTGGTGGGGCTACCGGGGAACGCCTCAATATCTGCCAGCTGGCTTTCTATTGATCGGTGTTGCCCGATGAGAATGAGTGCGCCGGAGCCTTCTTCTGCAATGCGCGCCATAGCACGATTCAGCGACCATCCTTCACGATTGGGGATCTGTGTGCTGAACACATCCCGAAGCATGTCCAGCGGTTGCACACGCGTGAGAGTGTCTTGATCGACGCTTAGTTCTCCTTTTGTAAGGGCGTAGTGCAAGGTGTCGTCCACAAGATCCTTGAAGGTGTGAAGATCAAAGGCGCCGTGATCGGTCTGCACTGACTTTTGCGACACCAGCTCTACGGATTGCTCGTGGAGCGAACGATAGGCAATGAGGTCCGCGATAGTACCCATGGGAAGCTGGTGCTTCTCGGCAAAAATTTCCAGCTCCGGGCGTCTTGCCATGGTGCCGTCTTCGTTCATGATCTCGACGATCAAGGCGGCAGGTTCAAAGCCTGCCATACGAGCTAGATCGACACCGGCTTCGGTGTGTCCTGCACGCCGAAGTACTCCCCCCTCTTTTGCGACCAAGGGGAAAATATGTCCTGGTTGGCAGATATCTGTCGGTCCTGCCTCTGCGCCAGCTGCCACTCGCACCGTGTGGGAACGCTGGATAGCACTAATACCGGGCCCACGATTTTCCGCAGCATCTATAGACACTGTGAAATTGGTTTCGTGTTGAGAGCGGTTGTCGCGAACCATGAGCGGAAGCTGTAGCTGCCGCGCTCGCTTTTCAGTCAGTGGCATGCAAATAAGGCCGCAGGCTTCGCTGGCAAAGAAGTTGATTATCTCTGGCGTCACTGCCTCGGCTGCGATAATCAGGTCGCCTTCGTTCTCCCGATCCTCGTCATCCATGAGAATAACCATCCGTCCCTGACGAATGGCCTCGATAAGATCGGGTACGCTACTAAGAGCCATAACTACTATTCCTGATTGATCTGATGATTCGAGGTGCTAACTTTCTAGAGCATCTCGATAGCGACAGCGGTCGCTTCCCCTCCGCCAATACACAGGGCAGCTACGCCGCGCTTGCCGCCCGTCTTGCGAAGGGCGTACATCAAACTGACGATGATGCGTGAGCCGGTGGAACCAATGGGGTGTCCTTGTGCGCAAGCGCCGCCATGGATGTTCACCTTCGCATGATCGAGGCCGTGTTCACGCATGGCGAGCATAGTCACCATGGCAAAGGCTTCATTAATCTCGAAAAGATCTACGTCCGAAGTGCTCCAACCGGTTTTGTCAAAGAGCTTTTTTATAGCACCACCGGGAGCGGTGGTGAATTCAGCAGGATCCTGGCTGTGACGGCTGTGGGCCACGATTCGCGCCATGCCCGAGATACCTCTAGCGGCGGCTTCTTCACCAGACATAAGTAGCAATGCGCTACCACCGTCGGAGATAGAGCTGGCCGTAGCTGCAGTGATGGTGCCTTCTTTGGCGAACGCGGCGCGCATGGTCGGTATGCGGTCAACGTTAGCCTTGTGTGGTTGCTCATCATCGCTGACTACGGTGTCTCCGCGGCGACTGGTGACGGTCACGGCTGCGATCTCGGGTGCAAGAGACCCATCATCGATAGCGGCCTTAGCGCGGCGCAGGGACTCGATAGCAAAGGCGTCCATATCTTCACGGCTTACGCCTTCACGATCCGCTGTTGTCTGTGCGAACGTTCCCATGGAGCATCCGTCGTAGGCGTCTTCAAGACCGTCCATCATCATATGGTCAGCTGCGGTCGCTGAGCCCAATCGGAAACCACTGCGAGCCCCCAGGAGCATGTGAGGGGCATTGCTCATGCTCTCCATTCCTCCTGCCAATACGATACTGTTTGTGCCCGCTACGATGCTGTCGTAGCCAAAAATAGTGGCCTGCATTCCGCTGCCGCAGGCTTTGTTGACCGTGACCGCGCCGGTGCTAACGGGGATTCCCGCGGCGATAGAGGTTTGCCGAGCGGGACACTGTTTTAGGCCCGCAGGCAGCACGCAGCCCATAAAGACTTCGTCCACAGCGCTGGGCTCGACACCGCTTTTTTCCAAGGTAGCTTTCGCAGCAACAGCGGCCAATTGTGGGGCGGGAACACTGGAAAGAGCGCCTTGAAGACCTCCCATGGGGGTGCGGGCTCCGTCGACGATTATGACGCTTTGTTCACTCATGACCTTATTCCTTGGCTTGGCAATCGAGAGGGGGCGTGATTTAGCCACAGTGTCCCTTGGCGCTCAAGCCTAGACAGCTTGAGAAATTCAGGCATTAGGTGCGTTTGTGGCCACGAATCGTTTACCGCGTACTGCCTCACGAAACTCTCGTGGGCTTAGATCAGTCGCGCTGCGAAATGCCTGAGAGAAGCGGCTGGAGGAGTTGAATCCACAGCGCCAGGCGATGTCCGCCAAAGGGAGGTCTGAGTGCTGCAGTAGCGCGCGAGCTTCGCGAATTCTCAGATTCAAGAGGTAGCGTATTGGGGTCTCACCAGTGGCTTTACGAAAACGCCGGCCAAAGCTTCGGGCGGACAATCCGCTCATGGCAGCAAGACTGTCGACGCTGTGCTCATCAGCCGGGTGGAGTTGCATGTGGTCCTGAGCTTCACGAATCAGCGCGTCGTGATGAGCGCCGGAAGACTCCTGTAGAAATGCGGCGGTCTCAAAGGACTGTCGAGCTTCTGGGGAAAACTGCGTTTCTACAGCTCGCGCTATGCGTTCGCCATACCACTGTTCCACGAAGTGCACCATGAAGTCGCCGATGGAGTTCACGCTGCCCACGCAGTACAGACGTTCGCTTTGGGTAATGAGATGGCGGCGCTTTAGGTCGACCTGCGGGTAGCTTTTTTCAAAACGATCGAAGTCATGCCAGTGCGTGGTCGCCGGACGTCCGTCTAACAAACCGGTTTCAGCTAAGAGAGCACTGGCTGTGCCAACGCTGCAGATACTGCTTCCCAGTGCGTGTAGTTCCTCAATTTTAGGTAGCCATTTTTTTGCGTGCTTAAGCACGCGACGGGGGTGCCGCCAAATGGCGGGCAGTATTACAAGGTCGCAACGCTGCAGATCCGAGAGATCGCCATCCAGGTTCAAACTTAGACCTGAGTCCAAGGTGACTGATGGGTTTCCCTCTAGTCCCAGAAGCTGGATCTGAGCGTCTACACCGCGCCCTCGGGTCGTTTGTGACATCTGCGCTGCTGCGTGAAGAATCTCTGCTGGCAATGTGACGCTAGTGGCGAGTGCTTCGGGGTAAATAATGAGAGCCGCTGTGGGCATGAAAACTATGTCCGTATATATAAATAAAATGACGCTAATAGAATATAACTTAAAAGGAGGGCTGCCTACACTGAGACCCTTCATTTATGTATGCAGGTGTATCTGTGGGACAAGCTCTACCAGTTATTGTGAGTTTTGGTGGTGTAAACAGCGCTGGTCGCAGTTCTATGCATCACGGCTATGCCCGTATGGTGGAGAGTGCTCTTGGCGAGGATCGTCGTAGGGCTATGATCGCCGCGCTGCGTCAGCTCACGGGATCGAACAATGATAGCGAAGCGTCGCTGCTCGAGAGAACTCTAATTCGGCGGATCGGCCCCGCTCACTTTGACCCCAACAGTGTTGCATGGAATCAGCGCCTTCCCACCCGCAGCAATGGTAGCCCCGTGAGTTTTGAGTTACACCGCCGATACCTGCCCGAACCCGTGCCCGACGACTGGAAACTTTTGCCGGGAGAAGACGAGGAGCATGTTCGTGTACAAATTGTGGGGGAGCAGCAGTTCTTGCTTCCGACCCACCGGGAGTTTGAAGTAAAGGTCGCCAGTCAGTTACCTGACGGGTTTGACCCCGCTTCGCTGTACCAATCGCGAAACCACCCGCGGGGTTTGGCAATGTCGGTGTATGCCGCCAGCGATGCCCTCGGGAACCTTGGCATGGACTGGGATTCGCTGATGGCATCACTGGGTCCTGATCAAATCAGTGTTTATGCTGGAAGTGCTATGGGGCAGCTGGACGACAACGGCGCCGGCGGAATGCTCAAAGCTCGATATCGTGGTAGCCGGGTTACATCCAAATTCTGCCCTCTGGGTCTTGCGGAAATGCCCGCCGACTTTGTGAACGCCTACGTGCTAGGCGCCGCGGGGTCCACGGGAGCCACCCTGGGAGCCTGTGCGTCCTTTCTCTACAACCTGCGTCACGCTATACATGATATTCGGGCTGGACGTGCGCGCGTCGCTTTTGTCGGTGCTGCCGAAGCGCCGGTAACTCCTGAAGTGATGGAGGGTTATGCAGCTATGGGTGCGCTTGCCACGGACAAAGGACTGCGTCAGTTGGATGGTCTAGGCGATACCGATACGCCGGACCATCGTCGTGCTTGCAGACCCTTTGGAGAAAACTGTGGTTTTACCATCGGAGAGTCGTCGCAGTTCCTCGTACTCTTTGATGACAAACTCGCGCTGGAGACCGGCGCTAACATCCTCGGCGCTGCGGCCGACGTCTTTATCAACGCAGACGGATTTAAAAAGTCGATTTCCGGGCCCGGGGTGGGTAACTATCTGACTATGGCCAGAGCCGCTGCTTGCGCCCGCGCTATCGTGGGAGAGCAGGCGCTTCGTGAAGGTGGCTTAGTACAGGCTCACGGTACCGGTACGCCGCAGAATCGCGTCACCGAATCAGTGATTCTTAGCCGCGTTGCAGGTGCCTTTGGTATCCAGGATTGGCCAGTTGGGGCAATCAAGAGCTATGTTGGCCACTCTCTAGCCGCGGCGTCGGGTGATCAAATCGCCGCTACACTTGGCATTTGGTCGGAGGGATGGATGCCGGGCATTACCACTACCGACGCCTTGGCGGATGATGTGGCAACCGAGAACCTGAGTTTCAGTTTGGAGCATCGGGCTTTGGATTTGTCCAAGCAGCGGTATGCGCTGATTAACGCGAAAGGCTTCGGCGGTAATAACGCTTCCGCTACGATTCTGAGCCCGCTACAAACAATGGATATGCTCAAGGCCCGCCACGGTGCTCAGAGTATTTCGCGGTGGGAGCAGGCGCAGGAGTCTGTAAAGCTAGCGCAGGAGTCGCGGGAGTCACGCGTATTGGCGGGGGAGGAATCTCCGCGCTACCTGTTTGACAACAACGTGCTGGGTGATGAGGCCGTGAGCTTTGACGGTGATGGTATTTCTATTGCGGATCAGCGCGTATCGCTAGTACAGTCCAACCCCTTCGCAGACTAGCAATAACAGCACCTATGCCTACTGACACGATGTTTGTTTCCTGTGCTTGGTGAGACTGAGTACCGGGTAAACCTAAACCCATTGGTGGGTCTAAAACGCGATGTAGTTCTCGCGACTCATCGCCCTGACGACGACTTGGTGTCACGCAAAATTCACGCACAGCGGATCTGGGAGCCCTTCGAGACAAGGCTTTGGATTGCATCTCAGCGACCCGATGACATAGTGGTAGACGTGGGCGCGAATCTGGGATATTTCAGCGTTCTCAGCGCAGTGCACGAGAATCAGGCCCAGCGAGTTTTAGCCTTTGAGCCTGCGGCCGATAATGTGTCCCTCTTGCAGCAAAATCTCCAGCTCAACAAATGTGATGGTGTTGTTGAGCTTTTCCCCGTAGCTCTTGGGGATAGCGACAGCGGTGGGTCCTTGCACCGCAATGACGACAACCGCGGCGATCACCAGATATATCCTGGTGATGGCATCCGTTCTCAAGAGCCGATTACCGTCCGCCGAGGTAGTGATTTATTGGCTCACAGCCTTGATCATATTGACCTGCTTAAAGTGGATACTCAGGGCAGTGAATATGCCGTTATGCAGGGTTTGTTCCCGCTTTTACAGGCCAGCGTGCCAAAGCTGCGGATTCTTCTTGAGCTGACACCCTATTCGCTGCAGCTTGCTAATAGCAGCGGAAGGGCGCTTGTGACTCTCATAGCTAATCTCGGTTTGCCCCTTTGGATCGTAGATCATGTTGATCACCGGTTGGTTTCCTCGGATGCCTCTGCTTTGTGTGAATGGGCGGATAATGTGGATGCCTGTACCGGCGACCGGGGGTTTATGAATATCTACGCGGGGACTCCCCCCGACGGCCTTACGCACGAGACATAGGCAGACTTATTCGCAGCTACATGTGAGCGCATCATGACTGCTATCATGCCCTCCCAAATTTGGCGATGAGCACCTTATGGCGACGGTATTTAATGGCCTTAGCTTTTTGCAGCAACGGAACTCTATGCCGCGGCTTACTGGGCCTGGGCCCGATGCTGCAGAGCTTGAAGAAATGCTCCAGTGCGCAATGCGTAGCCCGGACCACCTCCGGTTGCGGCCCTGGCGCTTCCTGAGTATTCAGGGAGATCGACGACAGGCCTTTGGGGAGTTGCTCAGGGAATCCTTGCTCCGGCGAGACCCGGAGGCGGACCAAGGGGCGCAAGATAAGGCGCTTAACGCTCCGCTGCGAGCGCCGCTACTCATCACCGTCTTGGCGTCTATTACAGAACATCCGAAAGTTCCGGCTTGGGAGCAACGTTTATCTGCAGGATGCGCAGCATTCAGCCTGATACTTGCGGCCGAGGCTCTCGATTATGGCGCGGTTTGGCGTACGGGCGCGTTCGCCGAAGACCAAGAGCTGGTTCGTGATATGGGTGGTGCAGGCAATGAAGAAATTGTTGGCTTTGTCTATATTGGAACGCGGGATTGCACTCCAAAAGCGGTACCTACGATGGTCTCGGACAATTTTCACCGGGTTTGGTGAGGCTAAGTCAAACAACGACACTATTTAGACACTGCACGGCGAATAACGCGCGATAGCTGCGCGTTTTAAAGTGTCGAGAAAACAATCACTAAAAAAGCTGGGAGCATGATATGCAGCAAGAACAAGTAACGCAGCCAACCTTTGAAACTCTGGACTTAAGCGTCAAAGACCATGTCGCCGAGGTTTTTTTGAACCGCGGTGATAAGGCTAACTCCATGAATCCCACGATGTGGCGAGAGCTTCAGGCTTGTTTTGAGTGGTTGGACAGCGAGCCTTCAGTACGCGCTGTAATCCTTGCTGCTCACGGCAAACACTTCTGTGCCGGCATCGATCTGAACATGCTTATGGAGGTGCAAGGTCAGAACAAGGACCCCGCTAGACGTGCCGAATACTTTCGCCGCAACGTGCTGGCGATGCAGGACAATCTGTCCGCCATAGAGAAGTGTCGCAAGCCCGTACTGGCGGCTATCCACAATACCTGTATCGGCGGCGCCATCGACATGGTCACCTGCGCTGATATGCGTTACGCCACCGCGGACGCCTGGTTCTCTATCCGCGAGGTCGATATTGGCATGACTGCTGATGTCGGTACTCTGCAACGCCTGCCCAAAATTGTCCCTTATGCCGTTGCCTGCGAGCTGGCGTATACGGGCCGCGATATGAAGGCTGAAGAAGCGCAGCAGGTGGGCTTGGTAAATCGGGTGTTCGCAGACCGGGATGCACTGCTCGCAGGTGTTCGAGAAATAGCCGCGACGATTGCGAGCAAAGCGCCGCTGGCGGTGCGTGGCAGCAAAGAAATGCTACTTTTCAGTCGTGACCACAGTGTTCAGGAAGGTCTCAACTACATAGCAACATGGAATTCCGGCATGCTCAGTGCGCAGGATCTTCAAGAGGGATTGGCTGCGCAAATGGAAAAACGCGCGGCTAACTATGACGACTAGGAACGTTCTTTAACGCTGAGCCGACAGCTTTTGCCTTTCGGGCAGGCGGCTATACAAGCGGCTATAACGGACAGTTTTGCGAATAGGTTCCAGTACCTACCCGGACTGATCTTTAGGGATTGCCCGGGTACTTGTCCATCTCAATAAGCGGGTGTAATGCCAGGGCTATGCCTTCGTCGATGTAGCTGTTGTTTTCGAGGATGGCTCGACGTCGAATGTAGCGGCCTGTTGAGGATCGTGCATCAATGGCGTCGGTAGCGTCCAGGCCACCGCGGCTGACGAACAAACGCTTGAGATCCATATCAAAAATAGTGACCTGCAGTGAGGCCACTGCTGCTGTCATGGACCAGTCGAAATCCGCGCTTACCCCGGTCCCAGGGCCTTGCATCGAAGGACGGCGGGATACGCCGTCCCAGCGGCCAATGTGTTTCAGGCCAACATTAAAGGGCACATCGAGCTCGACGAGGTCTGTAAAAACAAACGCGTCGAGCTCGCTGGTCTCAGCAAACCGGTCACGAACGCTTTGCATAATTTGAGAAAAGGTTTTCATGTTGACCCGACCTGTTGTTGGGTCAACAGGGTCGCCGAATGCGCGAACGGCAGAGTTCCAGTGCTGTTTGAAATCTCGCTGGGGAAGAACCTTATAGCCGTTAGCCTTCATATAACTGCTGATCCGAGCGTCGATACGGGGCGAAACCTCTGCAAGGTAGTTACGAGAGGGTGTGCCGAGATTGACGTGAGGGATAACAACGGTCTTTAGCGGAGACTCCGCGAGCTTTTCGTTCTCTACCTCAAATGGGAAAACCGTCGGATTGTAACCCCCGCCCGAAGCACAGGCTGTGAGCAAAAGAAGCGTTGAAAGAAGAGCAGATAGAGCAAGGACTGGCAGCTTTTTTGGCATATTCTTCGGTAACATATCGGTGTGATTATTAAGAAGCGCGCATGGTAACAAACTTGGCAGCAAACGAAGAACAGTCTGGCTCCTATCTATCGCCGGGAGAACCTCTGTACGCCTCAGTGAGTGGGGCAGGCACCCCGATTATCCTGCTACATGGGCTCTTTGGCATGGGCAGCAACCTGGGCGGGCTGGCCCGTGCGTTGGCTCCTGAATTTGAGGTACACCAGCTCGATCTTCCCAATCATGGACGCTCTCCTTGGCAAGCAATGACTAGCCTCGACGATCTAGCGAGGAGTATCGCCAGTTATATTGAGAGCCATTCTCTGAAATCGGTTGCCGTTTTTGGTCATTCCTTGGGCGGTAAGGTGGCTATGCAACTTGCGCTTGCGTGGCCGCAGCATGTCAGCGCCTTAGTGGTAGCAGATATAGCGCCGGTGATGTATCCCTCATCCCATGACACCGTGTTTGCTGCGCTGGAGGCGGTGGACTCCGCAAAGCCAGCCTCTA
This sequence comes from Congregibacter brevis, assembly GCF_045689245.1. Lineage (GTDB taxonomy): Bacteria > Pseudomonadota > Gammaproteobacteria > Pseudomonadales > Halieaceae > Congregibacter > Congregibacter brevis. The sequence continues at coordinate 2,276,693 of NZ_CP136865.1, forward strand.
GAGCTAAGGCGGGAGAGATCATGCGAGAGCTTTTGTCTGAGCCTGATTTGGTGCCGTTTCTGGCACTTAGTTTGAAGCGTGACGAAGACGGGACTTATGTGTGGCGGTTTAACGTAAAGGCATTGCGCGAGAACTATGAAGAATTCCGGGCGGCGCCGGCAGGTCCGGCCTTTGATGTGCCAGCGTTGTTCGTTTACGGTCTGAATTCGAGTTACGTAGACGATCAGGGCATTGCTAAGGCCTTGGAGCTTTTTCCCGCGGCTAAATTTGAAGGCATCGCGGATACAGGGCATTGGCTTCACGCAGAGAAACCTCGGCAGTTTAATGCAGCGGTACTCGATTTTTTCCGAGAGAGCTTGCAAGCGAGTCCCGAGCAAATTTCAAAAGAACGGGAAAGCCAATAATGACCTTAAGCATTTGGGATCTGGTGTTTGTAGGCGTTTTCGGCGGCCTGGCATGGTACATATTCAGCGGCACGCGCGTGCGGGAGCTAGCGGTCGCGGCGGCAAAGCGTTCGTCAGAATTGGCAGATATCCAATTGCTTGACCAATCAGTCGCCTTGTCCAAAACCTCTCTGAGTCGTGACGGCAACGGAATCTGGCGAATCTGGCGTCAGTATCGTTTCGAATACAGCCGCGACGGCGTGGGTCGCGAAGTAGGACACATCATTATGCTGGGACCACGCCTGCAGGCTGTGCTGGTGGCAGAAGTTCCGACGGTTCACTAGAACTCGGGATTAGCTCCGCGCGGGCTTTTCTTATCCAGTTATCGCGAAAGTTACAGGCTCTGGATTACCCGCAACAGAATTACAACGGCCACTATTGCGAGTAGGATTCCAAAGACCCTGTCGATACGTCCCGCGTTTTCCCGAAGTGCAGCTATCCATTTACCTCGGGTAAACACCATGGTGATCAGCGAGTACCAAAGTCCGTCAACCAGCAGCGCGGTGATGGCCATTAAAAATTTTGTGCTTGTGTTCGCATCAGGGTGCACAAACTGACTGAACAGTGCGAGCATAAAAACCGCAAGCTTAGGATTCAGAAACGCTATAGCAAAGCCGTCCCGCGCTGTGGAGCGAGTTTTAGCGGGGGAGAGTTGAGCATTGGCCTCGTCGGGTGCGACGTTGAACCACAGACTCCGCGCAAGCCAAAGAAGGTAAAGAGCGCCCAGCGTCTGAATAGTGATGAATATCCGCTGATCCGCCGTCACCAAAGCACTGATTCCCAGCACAGTTAGACCTGCATACAGCCCAACACCCAGTGCGTGTGCCCAGGCGGCAACGAGTCCGTTGAGCTTTCCGCCACTAAGACTTGCACTCACAACAACGGCAAGGCTCGGTCCCGGCGATGCGGCACCAGCAAGGCAAACGCTGGCAAGGCTAATCCATTCCATAAAGCTCATAGGTATTTAAAGCCGTGTTGAAAGTTGGTTAGACAGCCTTGGGTGTGGAGTTTACTTTCCATGGGCGGGGCACGGTCTAGAAAAGCTGGCTGAAACATCAGTTTCGCTCGGGTTGTCCACAAAACCTGTGGATAAAGCAGTGCACAATTTGTTTAGCATGCCCGTAATCCCCTATGTTTCGGCTGTTTTGTAACGCTGGTTAATTTTCGAACAATGCAGTATTCTTTATATAAAACAATAGCTTGTGACCATATTTTCAGAGTGATACTGCGCGATGTAACGTAACTTCAATGTTTTGCAAAAGACAGTGGTCGCTGTGCATAACAATTCTTAGGTGCTACTCCTGGTAACCTTTTAACTGGTAACACTTTGACTGATCGTAACGTTACCGTCATGCCTCTGTCACAAAGCTGACTGTGTTCCGCGATAGATGCAGCCCGAGGTACATGTTTCTCTTATCTCGATAGCCGATAGACTCGGTAAGCTGGGCACCACACGATCCCATATCCAGCGGCAGAGGTTTTCACTAGTGGGATTTTCGAGACCCTCGATATCGTTTAGGTAGTAATGGTCCAGCTCTGCGATCACCGGTTTACAGGCAGCTTTGATATCACCAAAGTCCATAATCCACCCCGTTGACTCTCCAGGTTCCCCAGACACGTAAACGCGCAATTGAAAGGAGTGTCCATGTAGCCTCTCGCATTTATGCCCGGGCGGTACCTTCGGTAAGCGGTGCGCAGCCTCGAAGTGAAAGTCCTTAAAGATTTCCATTGAGTTTCTCCAAAATCGAAGTCGCGTATGTTCAACCTATGTCCCTTGAATTGAAAGTCCTGGGATCGGCATTTTTTGTGCGAACGGTAAGAGCCACAGTAGTCCAGTTCGAGCGCGGCGATCGTTTCAGCAAGGGCCTCTGACGTTGATAGAGGGACGTTAGGATTCATTGGTAAACAGCGGGTGAATAGAGAAAAACCGCTGTATCAACACGGCGCATCCTCAATTTGATCAGTGCGGTTAAAATCCGTTGACAGGCAAAGGCAAGGCTCTATAATGCGCCCCTCCAACGCGGGTGATTAGCTCAGCTGGGAGAGCATCTGCCTTACAAGCAGAGGGTCGGCGGTTCGATCCCGTCATCACCCACCACGTTGCTCGAGACTTGCATAAGATGTTTTTAGGTCTCGGTTTGTCGGTAACTGTCGATTACATTCGATAACTTTCGATAAGCCTAGCAACCGTGTTGTACGCGTTGTCTACCGTGGAGCGGTAGTTCAGTTGGTTAGAATACCGGCCTGTCACGCCGGGGGTCGCGGGTTCGAGTCCCGTCCGCTCCGCCATTATCTTGCGTAAATTTTTGCGTAAAGTCTTGTTTAAGTCCTAAATCTGCTCGTCAGAAACATCTTTTTGATTGCGCCTACGTTATCGTCCTCGTTAAGGGTCCTCGTTGACTTCCTCAAGTCCTATTGCGAGGAAGAACGAAAAGTGGATGATGCTAAAGACAATACCCACCAAGACCATACTGACGTAGACCGCTTGTGTACGAGGAATCAAAAAGTCAAACGCAGCGCACCATATGGCAGCGGTACATAGAATGGCCCAATACTGAGCTCCGTGCAGAATTAAACGCCCTGTGAAGTAGCGCGTAGCCAGGGCTCTACCCACTTAACGGGGGATACACCGGTTTTCACTAAACACGGTTGATAATGCCATCCCATCCACAGTGGGTTAAGACCCGCAGTCGATAGTTTTCAAAATTTCTAAATCCATAGGCTCGGCGGCTCATCATTTCCATCTTGTTATGGAAGCCCTCGGTGATGCCATTCGTCTTGGTAAACCGCCACATGCCAACGATGGGTTCCAACCAGGATTTAAGCGTTCTTGCCAATCGATGAAGCGGGCTAGCCGCCAAGTCTTCGATCAATGAGAGCAGCTGCGGCAGCAGCTGCTTTGCCTTTTTGCGATTCAAGGATTTCAGTAACAGCAGGCGATTGAGCTGCTGCTTAGCTCTGTACAGCGCCTTGAGCACGGGATAGTCGTCCAGATATCGGGCAAGATTCTCTTTTTGCTCATCCGCAAGACGCCATTCATGTCGCCGCATGAGGCTGATCAGCCCGCGATGCTTGCGCCCCTCGGGATCGTAGTTTTGCCACGCCTTCAGCAGATGCTGATTCACGAGTCGAATCACGTGGAACCGATCAGCAACAATCGTGGCGTTAGGGAAATATCGACGCACGATACTGCGGTAGGTTTCTGACAAGTCCATGACGACCACCTGGACGTTTTCTTTACCCGGTAATGCCTTTAAATAACGTCTCAAACTCAGTTCTGAACGTCCCAGCACCACATCAAAAACCTTATGGTTCTTGAGATCTACCATCGTGGTGGCGTAGCCGCGCTTGCGGCTAAAAAAGTGCTCATCGATACCCAGCACACGCGGGCAGGGGCGATTAGACATCTCTGATAGCCTAAGTCGGCACTGGCCTTGATACCAGCGCTCGACGGTTGCCGGGCTCATGTCATGTGTTCGTGCGAGCTTACGCTGCGTCACGCCGCCATCGTGGGCCTCAAATACTTCAAGACGGAAGGCGTCCGACGATCGATAGCGGGGCCTGACGCCCTGAAACCGGTGACGAAAGTATCGCCCGCATTGCAGGCAATGATATTTAGGCGTCTTCAGGTGCAGCGTCATCACCTGATTGCCCTGGCGTGTGTGTTTTAACGTGCGCTCGTGGGTCGCCTTAATCCTGACTTTGGGATGCTGGCAGTGGATGCACGATGGGCGACGCTTGGGTCTGGCATAGACCTCGATCGAATCGTTGCGATCAACGCGTTCGACCTCCAGCTCGGGAAGGCCTAATATATTTCCTGCGTGGGACATCGGGGGTTTCCTCATTAAACGGACTTCGCAAATTCAGTTTAATGATCCCCGGTGTCCCCCGTTAATGATGAAGAGCCGTAGCCAGTAAGTCTCTCTCGCCGCGCTCCGCAAGAAGCCTTCGAGTCAACACCACGCCGCCATACCCCATAGGCAATGCGCCCACAGCGAGAACTAAAAATCCCGCTCGGAGCGACGTGCCTGCGCTTAAACCCGCCATCACCATGACCGGTGGGATGATTGACGCGAGAAATGATACGACGGCGAAGCCAAACACACACCAGGCATTTGCTTTTTCAAAGACGCCCCAGTTTTTTTTACTTTGCGTGGCGATACTTATGGAAATAGAGGAAAAGCCAACGAGAGCGATCGTGACTTGGGACAGGGTATAGAGTAAATCTTCATTTAACTCATTCATGTGCACGGCGCTTTAGACAGACTTTTGCATAAGCACCCAGTCTAGCTAACCACCCACGGGGACGCCATAACAGCGCGCACTGGGTATATGTATTGGGTTTGAGTGGGGTGGGGTAGGGAAGAGAGGAGAGGAGTAGAGAGAAGCCCTTCTCCGTCTAGCGGAGAAGGGTATTAAACCTACTTGAACTATGGGGTTAGAACGTAAAACGTACGCCGGCTTCCACACTTTCACCGGCTTGCGGTGCAAAATTGCGCAAGAACGATGTACTCAAGCGAATTTCTTCATCCGTGATGTTCTTGAGCTTGAGAAACGCAAACAGTTCAGTACCTCCAGATAACTGTAGGTTGTAGTCGACACCTGCGTCCCAACGCGTGTAGCCGTCGGTCTCGGTCTCGAAAGCCCCCGGGTTGTCTTGATCGCTAGCGTTGAGCACTCTCACGTAAGCGCCAAGAGCGTCGTTGCGCCATGAAAGCTCGCTACCTACGCGCATGGGTGGAAGACGAGGCACGTCACCGGCGGTGTCAAACTCTCCAGTGATCATGTCGCCAAACACCCCGAGCGCGAGGCTGCCGCCTCCGAGTGTTGCGAGGTCGAAGCTTGACTCGAACTCCACGCCGTAGAAGTCAGCATCGTCTTGCTCGTAGGCATAGACAGGCGTTTCATCAACCTCACCACCGGTGTTCAGCAGAAAGATGTAGTCACTAAACGTGTTGTAGAAGAATGTCAGCTCAGCAAAAGAGCTAACGCCTTGCCATGTCAGAGACAGGTCGCCGTTCAAAGACACCTCGGTATCCAGATTCGGGTCACCAATTTCGATAATGCCCGTCGCGGCGTGCGTAACGAGCTCTTCGCCAGAATTATTCAAGTTCGAGAACAGTTCTTCGGTAGACGGAGCGCGTTCCGATCGTGACACGGATACCCCCAAGTTGACGGTATCGCTAATGGGGTAGAGCGCAGAACCTGAAAGACTAAAGCTGGAGAAGTCCTCTTCGAAGCCTGTCGCAGGGTCTCTCTCTACGTAGTCGTAACGAGCGCCAGCCTCAAATTGCCAGTCGCCTGAATGGAAGTCCTGTACATAGAAGGCGCCCCATTCAAAGGAATCTGTCTCCGGCACATAGGCCTCTTCGCCTATTGCTGAAAACTCATCGCTGCGGAACTGCAGTCCAAAAACACCATGGTTTTCGCCTTCCCGAACTAGCTCCAGGCGTCCTTCAAAGGTCTCACGATCAAACTGTGTTCCTATTTCGTCGCCTTCCAGTTCTACGTGTTCGTAGTCTGTGTAAGTCAGGAAGGCACGGGCAACATCAATAAGGCCGGGTGCGAGGTCATGCATATGGAGCTGAGTATCGTAGCGCTCCTGCTGGAGGTCGATGCGGATAATTTCTTCTTCCTCCTCCTCATGACCTTCTTCATCGTGGTCTTCGTCCTCGTGCTCCTCGTCTTCGTGCTCTTCCTCATGTCCGTGCTCGTGAGCGCCGGGAGGAATGCCGTAGTTTGTTTCGAAGCTGTTGTAAGAGAAACCGATATAGTCGCGTTCGCCGAAATGGTAACTGCCGCCAATATTGAACACATCTGAGTCACCGTCGGTGTTAGCGATGAAACCATCGGAGTTCTCAAACTCCTCTTCCTCATGATCGTGCTCTTCACCTTCATGCTCGTCGCCGTGCTCTTCGCCGAGTAGCTCTTCCTGCATCTCCACGGCTTCTTCGTCGATAGCCAGCCCTGGAATGCTCATGTCATCAAAATCACGGAAGGTACCGCTCAGATGGAATGCGAAGTTGCCCGACCCACCCTCAAGCTTCAGGACGCCCGTATTCATGTCCGGCGCCTCGTCATAGCGATACTCAACAGCGCCTTGAATGCCATCAATGCGCTCACTCGGGATCCGATTATCGAGAGTATTGATCACGCCGCCGATAGCACCACCACCGTAGAGCAGAGTGGAGGGGCCGCGAAGCACCTCGACAGACTCCGCCAGCATGGGTTCGACGCTCACGGCGTGGTCGGGACTGAGGCTGGATACGTCTGCAGCGGCGATACCGTTGTTGAGGTTGACGGTTCTGGGGCCTGATTGTCCTCTGATCACTGGTCTTCCTACGCCGGGGCCAAAAGACGAGTTTGAGATGCCGGGCTTGTCTCCAAGGGTCTCGCCCAATGTGCTGCTTGCAAGGCGACGCAAATCGGCGCCACTGAGTACTGTGACGGGAAGGGCGGTCTCGGCCGCCTTTTTGTGGATGGGGACTGTAACCAGCACGTGTTCAATTCGCGTATCGGGTGCTTGCGCCATAGCCTGAGTAGCGGCGCCTATACAGGCCGCTAAAAGAGTGCGTTTCATGTGTTTCTCCTGATGGTAGAAAAATTGCGAGCGATTTTTTTTCAGGAGAGTGTTGGGGGGCCTCGGGCATTGAGGCGGTAAACAGTGTTCAGCTTGGCCGAGACGACTGTCCGTCGAGCTACCAAGACCGTCGGCGTGACGGGTGGTGATGCGTTGTGGTCGAGAATCGAGGGCTGCTCGTGGTCAAACTGGCACACCGAGCAATCACTGACAGGGCCGTCATCAGTATGTATGTGGCCGGCAAGTGTGGCCTGCATAGCGATGAACAGCACCAGCGCTATAGCTGGGATCCACTTGGATGCAAATCGTGTTGTGTAGAGTCTGGTCACAGGGGGATGGTACTACAAGTGACAGCGCCCAGAAACACAGTCGATTGAGACATAGGCCAAAAGAAAATTATTGGACTTTCATGACTCCTACGGCACACTCCCAGTGACTATCGTCTTTGGTAAATTCGCTGAGACCTAGTTCCTATTTCTATAAGGGCTCGCGTGAGCACGGGGATCTAAGTGCCTTTCACCGGAACAGGGGAACGCAAAATGTCTTTCGCAAATCGCTTATTGCTGCTGTGCTTTAGCCTGTTGCTCGGCGCCTGTTCGACGGTCGATTTTGAAGCACCCAAAGAAGCGAGTTTTGCCAACGTAGATACCAGCGATACGCGCCTAGGGCGCGGTCTCGGGCCCATTAGAGAAGCGCGGCACCCCGAGTCCGGCTTCTCCCCGCTGTTTCTTGGTGTAGACGCACTTTCCGCGCGACTCTTGTCCATCGGTCTTGCTGAGAAGACTCTGGACGTACAGTACTACCTGGTGGGCAACGACCCGATTGGAGCGGTTTTTTTTGACGCATTGTTGAAGGCGGCAGACCGTGGGGTGCGAGTGCGTCTTCTCATTGACGATATTGGTACGCTTGAGATCGAGCACCAGTTGGCACCCCTCAACAGCCATCCAAACCTTGAGCTGCGGCTGTTTAATCCGTTTGCCAGTCGTAACTCTCGAGGCTTGGATGCCTGGGATCTTTTCCGGCTGTCACGTCGCATGCACAACAAGACACTCATAGCGGATCAGGAGCTTTTGATCTTTGGCGGTAGAAATATAGCCTCTGAGTATTTTGCCGCCAACCCCGCCTACAACTTTGGTGACATTGATGCGGCTGCGGTGGGCACGGTGGCGAAGGATGCGTCGGTGATGTTCGATCGCTATTGGAACGATCGTTACAGTATTCCCTATGAGCACTTGGTGGGCGACGACGGCGAGGCGGAGAGTCTAGCCGAGCTTCGGGAGGAGCTACAGACAAAGACTAGAGGCCTTATTGGCTCACCTTATGCCAAGCTTGTGCAAAGCCGAGCTGTCGCCATGAGCGATATCCACGCCGAAGAGTATCTTTGGTCTCCGTACAAACTTGTCTATGACAACCCTGATAAGGCCCTATCCGACGCGTCGAAACCCGAAGAGAAGCTTAGCTACTCACTGAGCCGGCTGGCGAGCAGGGCTACGTCAGAACTATTCGTCATTTCACCATACTTCGTTCCGCGGAAGACGGGTATAGAGTGGCTTTCGGGTATCGCGGAGCGTGGTGTGCAAGTCAACGTTCTTACAAATGGCCTGGCGGCAAATGATCACCTGATCGTTTATGGTGGGTATGCGCCTGCCAGGAAGCCGCTTCTTCGTAAAGGCGTGAACTTTTACGAGCTTCGAGGCGACGTCACGATGGAGGGCACCGAGGCTTCTGATCTCACTGACGCTGACAGCAAACTCCATGGCAAGGCATTTGTGGTAGATCACCGCTACATGTTCATTGGGTCCTTTAACTGGGACCCTCGCTCAGCGAACCTCAATACCGAAATGGGTGTCGTGATCGACAATAGTGAATTTGCGAGTTCGTTTACCGAAGAAATGTACTCAGCCTTGGAGGAGCTCGCGTACTCCGTCTACCTGGAAGGCAACTCTTTGCGGTGGCGAACCAACAACGATGGAGTAGCGCAGGTGTTTACCAAGGAGCCCGAGTCAGGGTGGTGGAAGCGTTTTACAGCTAAGCTGACACGACTGCTGCCAATTAGAGGGCAGTTGTAGCGTATTCGGCGTAGCCCACCTTTATCTCTACGCCCATTTTTATCTCTAAAGGGTGTCGCGCTGATAGGTAATTCGATGATTAGCTATGGGGTAGCGGATGCGCTTTGTTTCAGTCGCGCAGCGAGCTCACCCATATCAGACTCCTCGATGTTAGCGAACGCAAAGCGAAGAAACCGCTCTTGTCCCGGGCCAAAGAAACTGCCCGGCAAGCATAGAATGTTTTGCTCATCCGCTAGACGACGGGCAACTTCCTTGGCGCTTTGATGCTCAAAGGGGTGGCGAATGTACGCAAAGTAGCCACCGGCAGAGATCAGTTCGTAGCCTAGGTCATTCTCACGAAAAATGCGCTTCATCGCGTTTTCTCGCCCTGCAAGCATTGCGCGCTTTTCTTCTACCCATGGCCAGGCATGCTTCAAGCCATAGAGCGCCGCGTCCTGCGAAATGCGGGGCGTGCAAATCTGTACGGTGTCCATGACCTTGGCCACCGCGTCGATCACGCGTTCACTCGCTGATACCGCTCCTATGCGATATCCGGTGAGGCTGAACGTTTTCGAAAAACTGTACAGCTGCACAAGAGTTTCATCCCAGTGGCTTTCCTGAATCAAATTGTGCGGCGGTCCTTGTTCATCTGTCAGGAAGTCTCGATAAGTCTCATCGAGAATCAGCGCTATACCGCGCTGCGCTGCAAGGTCTCTAAACTCACTGATGACTGAAGGTGGGTATACCGCGCCCGTTGGATTGCTGGGGGATACCAGCACAATAGCTTTTGTTTCGTCAGTGAGTAGAGCGGCGGCTTCCTTAGGATCAGGTACGCCGGCGCGGTCATGGCGAAAGGGCAGGTGAATAGCGTCGATCCCTTGCATCTCCAGCCACATCTGGTGGTTAAAGTAGTAAGGGACGGGCAGCATAACCGCATCGCCGGCACGGGCGAGTGCATGAATCGCAAGACAAAATGCTTGGTTGCAACCCGCCGTGATAAGGATGTTTTCTGCGGCGACGTAGCCCTGATAGCGCAGACTCACGTGGTTCGCCAGCGTTTCCCGAAGCTCAGGTATGCCCTTAATGCCGGTGTACTGTGCGGTTTCGAATAGCTGCGCTCGCTCGGCAACATGCTGGCTTATTTCCGCCGCGGGAGGGTAGCTGGGTACGCCCTGAGCAAGATCCAGTAGAGGCTTATCAACTGGGAACTCCCTACCTTCTATCCAGGAGTGCGCTTCAGCAATCGGAGGGTCAATAGCGTTGAGAACATCTGGATTCAGGGCAAGTTTCATTTAGCTGGGCCGGCGCAAAAAATAGTGAGCCGCTAAGGGTAGATCCTTTGGAGTGACAGAGGAAGACATCGTTGAACTCTCCATTGGGCTGTGATGCAGTCGTCGCCTGCCAGGTGACGCCAGTCGTTATACAGCTTGAAGTTGTCGATATCGGCACTGATAAGTGCAACCTCAATTTTGGTCCGGTAGTCCCTTCGCCACTCATTTGCTCGAGCGGTGTCAAACGTTCGTCTATTCCCGATCCAGGGGAGTCCGTCAGTCGTTTCGTCTGCGCAATTGATCGACGATACTCTTTGCCTGTACGTTTGACGAGGTTTTGAGAGGTAGAGGTTTGTGATGTTAAGTGAGCATAGACGCATCGATGTGGACGCTGAGCTCCGGCTGGAGGCCTTGGAGCTTGGGCATGCCCCGGCGATATTTGACTGTGTAGGGCAGAATCGCGAGCATCTTCGTCGCTGGCTGCTATGGGTCGACAAGACAGAGTCCCAAAGCGACATAGAGATTTTTCTAAGCTCAGAGGTTGAAAAGTGGCTAGACGGTACGGCGGCTGGCTATGCGATTTTTTGCAATACTCAACTGTGCGGCGTTGCTGGATTCAATCAACTTGATCGTAACAATGCTGTCGGCGAGATCGGCTACTGGTTGGCAGAGTCGTATACAGGGCAAGGCATCATGACGTGCGTAGCGAATACGCTGTGCGACTATGGTTTTAAACAGCTAGGCTTGAAGCGAATAGAGATTAGGTGTGCTACCGGCAACAATGCCAGCCGACGGGTAGCTGAACGTGTTGGATCAGAGCTTGAGCGGATAGAAGAGGCCGCTGTCGTTCTCAATGGTGAATACGTGGATCATGCAGTTTATGCTTTAGAGCGATGATCCACGTATAGAAAACGTTCTACGAACTCCCCGTGAATATGATAGCGCTGTCCTCGTTTTCCGTAGAGGTAGTCTGCATATCGGCGAGATCGGCGATAGACCTTCCGAAGGACGCGTTCATCACCATTGCGCATCACTGCAATGAGCGTAAAGGGAGCATCTGACATTTTTTCGTCGAGCTCTGCGTTCTGTGAACGCCCGGAAGCCCGGGGTGTGGCACCCAGACCCGCCGCGACCTGCCGCCAGCGCGGTCCATGTTTGTGACGTATACCGGTAATGAGGTGGGCGAGTTCATGCCGGATTGTGTCTTCCAGGTCAGCGACGGCACAGGTGCCTAGGAAAGTCTTCGATAGCACGACTCGTCCGTCGACGTGGGCCTGTCCATAGGAGCGTCGAGCATGGTTAAAGCACAGCTCGGTAAACCCGTGCTCCCAGTGAGCGAAGCGCGCCTGCGCCTCCCGCAGCTCACGCTCAAAGATTGTCCTGATAGAAGCTTCTGTAAGCGGAGTATCCTCTTGTCGCTCCGGGAGCTCTAACTGTAATTGCTTGCTCAGGGCTGATTAGTCCGCCAGACCTGCTTCCGCCAGTATAGTCAGGATTCCGATTTGAGGGCCCAGATGCACATCGATCGGCTGCCACCACTCATGGAGGGAGTGAGCATTCCCGGATTTGCCGCCGCGACTCATGGTGACAGCGGGGATTCCCTTAGAGATAGGCAGATTCGAATCCGTGGAAGAGATTTGTAAAGACGGAGCTACGCCAAGCGCTGTCGTAGCGGCCATAGCGCGCTGCACGAGGGCCGATGAGGCATCACCCTTAGCTGCGGGTCTTGTGCCTACGCGGTCTACATCGACCGTGAGGGGCGGTCCGTCAAGACGACCCTCGTTCTCCTGTTCAAGTGCGGTTTGAATCGCTGATTGGAGCACGGCATCGATGTCATCAAGCTTGTCCTGATTGCCGGAACGCATGTCAATCTCCATCCAGGCTTCAAAAGGAATGGAGTTGATTGATGTGCCCCCACCGATACGACCGACGTTGTAACTTGTCTTTTCGCCGACGCTTGTGACTGAGGGCGCGTTTTCATCAAAGAGCGCGATAGCGCGGCCCAGTGCGTGCTGCGGATTAGCCAGACCGAAGGCTCCCCAGGAGTGACCGCCAGGGCCTTTGAAGGTGACGCGATAGCGATGGGAGCCGACGCCACCGTATACGATACGCTCCGCATTCCCTCCGTCGACTGCTATGAAAGTATCGATCTTTTCCGCTCCATCGCGGAACAGGTACTTCACTCCCCGAAGATCGCCGAGACCTTCTTCACCTACATTTCCAACAAAGAGAACATCGGCTTCGGTTTCGATTCCAGCGCTATCAAATGCTGATATTACTTCCAAGAGCGTGATTAATCCTCGGGTGTTATCGCCAATGCCGGGGGAAACCAGTTTGTCGCCTTCGAACTTCACAGTCACATCCGTGCCCTCAGGGAATACGGTATCCAGGTGTGCAGCGTAGGCAACGACTTTGTCACCGGACGTTCCCGGACGACGCCCAATGACATTGCCCGCTCCGTCGATTCTGACGTCTTTAAGGCCTCGGGCCTTGAGCATTTCTGCAAAGTGAGCCGCACGAACTTCTTCTTTGAACGGGGGTGCGGGGATTTCTGTTAGTTCGATGAGCTCTGCGCGAGACTGCTCTTCAATCGTCAACACATAGTCCAATGCCGCTTGAACGCGAGAGTCAGCGGTAAGCGTTTCCATCTCGGCCGTATATTTTGGCATGATGGTGGCGCCCGCTTCGGCGGCTTGAAGGTTGACATGTGCAGCGCCGAAGGTCAGCGCTAAGACACTGCTGATAACCGCGGGCAATGAAATAACAGATGATCTATTCATGGGGTATCCCGTTAACAGTAAAAAGGATTGAACTTACGTTGTCGTATCATGACAAGGCCGACGTCGTCTGTCAGCTTTTACCCTAAAAGACCCGAAACAAATATTAGTCAGGAGAATCCATTGTGAGCGCAGCCATCGATTTATATTTTTCCTTTCGCAGTCCCTACAGCTACATGGCAGCGCAGCTTGCCGAGGATGCTCTTTCGAGCTTTGATGTGACGGTGCGTTTCAAGCCTGTCTTTCCTTTGGCTATTCGCGAGCCGAATTTTTTTGATAAGTCCAACCTGAACCGGGTTCGCTACATTCTTATCGACTGGGTGCGTCGAGCCGAAATGTTAGGGCTCCCTGCGGCATGGCCACAGCCAGATCCCATCGTCCAAGACATCGAGACTATGGCTATTTCCGATCAACAACCTTACATCGAACGCCTAAGTTACCTTGGCGTCGAAGCCGAGCTGCGCGGGGCTGGTCTTCCCTTTGCGCGAGAGGTTTCGCGGGTTATCTGGAGTGGAACACCAGACTGGAATCAGGGGGCTCATCTTGCCCAGGCCGCGCAGCGAGTTGGTCTCGATTTGGCCGCGATGGAGGCTGCGATTGGAAGTGGAGAAACGCATAAATCCATCGTTGAGACGAATCAGGAAGAGCAGATGGCGGCGGGGCATCGGGGGGTTCCTCTCTTTGTGTATAAAGATGAGCCATTTTTTGGGCAAGATCGGATTGATTCGCTGTGCTGGCAGCTTGGGAAGGATGGCTTGAAGCACTGAGCTTTAGGAGCCGGTACTAGTGGTTTGTGAGCAGCATTTCGTAGGGCAAGTTAGCGAGAGAATGAGGGAATTGAGATGGCAAGGTTTAAGAAAGCGATAGTCGCCGCAAGTGCTGCGCTGGCATTAACTACTGCTCCCTGGAGCACCCAGGCGGCAGACCACTCAGATGTGGCTGCGCCCACACTGTCGGGTTTACAGGCCGAGGCGGTAAGGGGCGTTGCGAGCCGCGAGAAAATGATTCAGGAAATTATCGATAGCTTGTTCTCGTTCTCGGAGCTGGGTTTTCAAGAGTTCGAGACGCAGGCGTACATGACAGAGCTCCTGGAAAAAGAAGGATTTAGCGTAGAGGAGGGTGTGTCCGGCATGCCTTCGGGTTGGTGGGCGACCTGGGGCAGCGGTAAGCCTGTTATCGCGCTGGGCTCAGATGTAGACGGTATTCCGAAAGCGTCGCAGATGCCGGGGGTTGCCTATCGACAGCCTATGGTCGAGGGCGCACCGGGACACGGGGAGGGACACAACTCCGGACACAGCCTGACTGTGGCTGCTGCCGTGGCGGTAAAAGAAATCATGGAGCGTGAAGGTCTCCCAGGTACCTTAGTCATTTGGCCGGGGATAGCCGAAGAGCTCGTAGGTGCGAAGTCCTACTATGCGCGGGACGGACGATTTGAAGATGTTGATGCTGTGCTGTTTACCCATGTAGGGCGCAATCTTCAGACGTCCTGGGGCGGCGATAGAGGCACTGGTCTGGTCTCTGTTCAGTATGAATTTAATGGAGTAGCGGCCCATGGGGCAGGAGATCCCTGGCGAGGTAAAAGCGCTCTGGATGCAGTCGAGCTGATGAATGTCGGCTGGAACTACAAACGGGAGCATCTCCGACCCTTACAACGTTCTCACTATGTCGTCGTTGATGGTGGCGATCAGCCGAATGTCGTGCCTTCAAAGGCAAGCGTCTGGTATTTCATTCGAGAAATCACAGCGAAGCACATTCTCGAGAACTTTGAGTCATTGCAGGAGATTGCCGAGGGCGCGGCGATGATGACGGGCACCACAGTTGAGCGACGCATTATTGGTTCGGCATGGCCGCGACACTTCAATAAGGTGATAGCCGAACGCATGTACCACAATATTCAGGCCGTCGGCCTTCCCGAATGGTCCGAAGATGATCAGGCCTTTGCCTTGGCGGTGCAGGATTTGATGGACGCTGACAACCTTGAGGAAGAGGGCCTGGCTACCAAGTTGAGCGAGCTCCAGGGGCCGCCCGAAAAACCGATTAGCGGTGGCTCTGATGATATCGGCGACGTGTCGTGGAATGTGCCCACGGTAACACTGCGCTTCCCATCGAACATCCCGGGAACGATTGGTCACAACTGGTCATCGGCGATGGCGATGGCAACGCCTATTGCTCATAAAGGAGCATCAGCGGGCGCTAAAGTACTCGCCGCGACGATGATTGATCTTCTTACCGAGCCTGAGTTGTTGGAGGATGCGTGGTCCTATTTCCGTGAAGAGCAGCTCAAGGATATCGAGTACGTTCCCTTTATAAGCGATGATGACGTCCCGGCTATTGAGAAGAACGCTGCGATCATGATGCAGTACAAGGAACAGCTGAAGCCCTTCTACTATGATCCCTCTAAATACTCGACGTATCTGGAGCAGTTGGGCGTCGATTACCCGCAACTCAAGCCGAAACGCTAAAGCTCGCGGTTCGTTGGGGGCAGGCCTGAAGCTCAGTAGCTCAGGTCTGCGCTAGAGAGCCGTTGGGGCAGAGTGGCAGAGTGGCAGAGATGCCAGGGTCGCTAGATAGTCCTCCGGCTGTGGCAGCAAATCGAGTTCGGCGCTGATGCTGGGTAGTAGCAGGACGCCGCCGGCGGCGAGAACCTCGTGGCGGCGTTTCCAAATCCAGCGGTGCGATTTCGCGCGATCTTTGAAGCGATCGTTAGACACGACGTCCGCGAGTTTTTCTTTGGCGTCTTCCAAAATCCAGGGGTCAGCCTGAGTGCCGCTGGGTACAATGCAGAAGTGTCTTGCCCACGGTTGTGCTGTCGTTAGTGTCTCAAAGCACGCGCTCTGTTCTTCTCGGTTATCTTTAAACAGGTAGCCTGTGTTCGCGTCAAAAAAACAGCTGACGCTTGCACCGTTTTCCCTACAAAACTCCGCGATGGCTAAGACATAGCGCAGCTCCGGGTGCTTGGGGCCATGGAGTAGTGCGATGTTAGTACCGTCAAGGACAAAGTGGCGGCGGGCAAGGGAGCTTTCCGCCGGCTCGAGCGGCCCATCAATCGGGGGCTTCCTATGAGTAAATAGGGCCGCAATGAGCGATAGGAGGAATCTCACGGCACCATAATCCTATTCGTGTACACGGACCCACATCGCTTCTCCGCTATTGGATTGTTCAGAGTCGACAGGTCCGTTGCCAATAATCTGTACGACGGTATCGGTATCCCCACGGGCTCCATCCCAGTGGGCTGCGCCAGCCGGGTGGAACATGTAGCCGCCCGCTGTTATCTCTTTTGCAGTTGCTGGGTCAAAAGCGTCTCCAATGCCTGCATACCAGCTTCCCTCTATCACGGTGACGTGCCGGTCTTGAGAATGGAAGTGTGGGGTATCCATGACGCCAGCCGGAAATCTCACCCGAAGGACATAAACGCCGGATTCCGCTGGGTTACCGTGCACGACCGCAAACTCAGCACCCAGCCCGTCGGGAACCGGCATCCAGTTTAGGTCGCTACTGTGTGTGACCTGAAACGTGGGTGAGCTAGTCTCAGCTGCTCCGGTCGACAAACTCAGACAAAGGAGAAGGCTAACAATACTTGTGGTGAGCGGGGCTTTCATGGAGTCTTTACCAAACCAAGGGGGACTGAATATTAACAGCCGGATGACCATAATGGCGCTGCAGGGCTGCTCTTCAGCGCCTTGAGTCGGTCCCTGTCATTTTGATGCGAGCAAAGCAGGTCATGCGTAGGAGTCATCGTTGAAGATTAGTGAAAGTAATTGGTTTGAAATAGAAGAGTATCTAGAGCGCGACGATCGCTGTGTGCTACCGCTGGGGAGCACAGAGCAGCATGCTTTCCTTAGTCTATCTGTGGATTCGATCTTGTCAGAAAGAATGGCCAGAGACGCCGCAGAACCCTTGAATATACCGGTATTCCCCGCTGTTCCCTACGGCGTGACTCCCTATTTTATGGGCTTCCCCGGCACGGTCTCTTTGAGGACCAGCACCTACGAGGCGGTGCTTTGTGACGTGCTCGATAGTCTTTACACCCACGGCTTTCGACGAGTGCTCATCGTTAATGGACATGGCGGTAACAGCCCGGTGCAATCGGTCTGTGCTCAGTGGACACTGGATAACGCCGGAGCCGCTTGCCGTTTTCATGATTGGTGGCGTGCGCCCAAGACCTGGGCTGCGGTAAAGGCTGTTGATCCCGTCGCTTCTCACGCGTCGTGGATGGAAAATTTCCCCTGGACGCGACTCCCCGATCGAGAGATGCCCCAAGAGCAGAAGCCCTTCGTGGACTTTGAGCGCCTTCGCCAGAGCACGCCCCAGGAAGTACGCGCTCTCATTGGCGACGGAAATTATGGCGGTGAGTATCAGAAGTCCGACGTCATCATGAATGAGTTATGGAATGTCGCTGTTGCCGAAACTCGCGAGTTATTGGAGGGCGAATGGTAGTGAGTGTCGTTGATGACGACCCGATCCTCATTTGGGGCGCTGGCGCCATTGGTGGCATTCTCGGAGCCTACTTCGCTCGAGCGGGCCAGGCGGTGCATATGGTCGATGTCGTTGAAGACCATGTCGAGGCGATGCGCGATGAGGGTTTACAGATTCAAGGTCCCGTAGAAGAGTTTCGACAACGGCTCGCATCGGACACGCCCGCAAGCCTCCGAGGGCAGTTCCGGCGCGTTATTCTAGCGGTTAAAGCTCATCACACTGAGGAGGCACTTGAAGCGCTTGTTGATCATCTGAGCGATGACGGCTTTGTTGTATCCGCGCAAAACGGTCTCAATGAACGTCGTATCGCCGAACGGATCGGCAGTGAGCGAACGCTGGGTTGTTTCGTAAACTTTGGTGCCGATTGGTTGTCCCCCGGCCGCATTTTGTACGGTAATCGCGCTGCGGTGGCCCTAGGCGAGCTGGATGGCGCCTGTACGCAGCGTCTGTGCGATATGCACGCGCTTTTTCAAACGGTTGAACCCAATGCGGTCACCACCGATAACATTTGGGGGTATCTGTGGGGCAAGCTTGGTTACGGCGCTTTGTTGTTTGCCACAGCACTCACTCCTGAGTCCATGGCGGACGCTATGGATTCCCAAGTGCACCGTGGCGTCTACGCGAAGCTTGGAACTGAGGTTATGCAGTTGGCGGCAGTCGAGGGAATCGAGCCTTTGGGCTTTAATGGCTTTGATCCCAAGGCGTTTGCGACAGGTGATCAGGCGGGTATCGCTCAATCCTTGAAAGCCATGGTCGAGCACAATAGACAGACCGCAAAAACGCACTCGGGTATCTACCGAGATCTGGCGGTGCGAAAGCGTAAGACGGAAGTGGATGCGCAGATGGGAATAATGCTGGAGATAGCGCGACGGCATGGGCGCGCTACACCAGCGCTTGCAGCTCTTTGTGATCTTATTCACGACATTGAAAACAATCAGAGAGAGCAGTCTATGGGAGTGTTAGACGTGATGTTGCAACGATGCGCCTAGATATCGAGGGCAAACTGTTTGTGGTGACTGGTGCTGCTCAAGGAATCGGGTCTGCTATTGCCAAAAGCCTTGTGGAGGAGGGTGCCTCCGTCGCCGCAGTGGATTTGAACGCAGGGGGTTTGAAGCCGCTGGCGTCGATTCCAGGGGTGCGTACCTATGTCGCAGACCTCGCCTCGGCGGAGGAGGCCTACAGTCTTTGCAATACGGTGATTGACGAGCTTGGGCCTGCCCACGGTCTGGTGACTGCTGCTGGCGGCGTACGGGGTCAGGTAGGTAAAGCGCTTGAGACGGTGAGTGAAGATGAGTGGAGGGTGATATTTGCCGCCAATGTCGATGCAGCTATGTGGTGCGCCCAAGCGCTTTCTCCGGGGATGAAGGCCACAGGCAGTGGCTCAATAGTAACGATCTCATCTGGTGCGGGGCTGCGCCCCAGTCTGACTGGTATCCAGTCTTATGCGGCAGCGAAGCACGCGCTCGTCGGCCTAACAAAGCAACTCGCCCTCGAATTGGGGCCGGCGGGCATTACTGTTAATTCGGTGGCTCCGGGGTTCGTGTTGTCGAACCCTGCTACAGAAAAGCAGTGGAAGGCTTTTGGCTCCGATCGGCAAGAGCAGGTGCTTAACGGCATTCACATGCGCAGGCTCGGCAACGCCAGCGATATTGCGGATGCGGTGTTGTTCCTCTGCTCCGCACGTGCGCGGTGGATATCCGGCCAAATTCTATCCGTCGATGGTGGGCACGCCTGAACTGAGTGTTAACTCATAGCCTCTCATGGGTTTTGGTTCTGGATAGGGTGAGTATGTTGATGAGCAAGTTGGTAAATAGTTATCGCAGCGCTCCTGCAGAGCCGGTGTCAATGTGAGCAAGCGTTTCGCCTCGTTGTTCAGCTTCGCGGATGGCCCAGGCACGATACAGTTCGTCACGCGTCTTGAGCCCAGAACGGGGCAGTCCATGAGTGGCCACATAGTTGGCACCTGCATGACGGTTCTCCCACATTGCCTGATGGGCCGCTGCGATATCGGTTAGCTCGACGGTGATCGGGGGCATAACGTCGATCATCCCGACCGCGATACGCTCCTGCATCTCCGCAAATTCGCGCGCAGTGTTGAGGTGGGTGCCTCGAATTTCTGCACTGGGCATGAGTATGCGACGTTGGCGCATCCACACCTGCGGCGCATAGAAACTAAGCCGCTGCCCCCTGAGGTCTTCGGCATAGACAACCTTTCCGATATTAGGTTTGACGAGGGATGTCGCTAATCCCAAGCCATCACGGCCTGCGCGCTCGAATACAACATCCGGCAATCCCCGTTTGTCCAGGGTGTTACGTAAAAACGGCGCTATGGCCGATCCGATGGGCTTCAACGTGACGTCGGAGAATCTTCTGACGGCCTCTTTAAAAGCCTCGGACTCCTTAAAGGGGTCGGGTAAGGCCGGAAAAGGACCGGGCGCTACAAAATTGTCGCCAAGTTTGCGTGCGATAGCGTCAATACTCACCACGCCTTTAAGGCGTGTACCAAAACCAAGAGACGTCACGAATTCCCGCTGGGCAGCGTTGTCTGCAAGTACTGCGACCTGAGCGCCAAGACCGCAGCCGACCTCGATGGCCTCAATGGCGACGGCGTCGACCACACCGTCTTCTGCTCCGGGCCCGTAAATAACTAGCAGTGTTCCCCCACTGCGCAGACCAGCGCGAGCGAACATAGCAGCGGGACTTGAGCTACCGCTCTTGCCCATGAAGGAAAACCGATAGCCTGAAGAAGCCCCGTAGAAGGCTAGAACACCGCCTTCGCCCAAGAGTTGAAAGGAGCGGGGGAAAGCTTGCTCACCAGCATGGGAGACTACGTAATCAATGCTGCCGCCCGCTTGCGACTCGGCCTCTGTCACGAAAGCTTCGCCTGCACGCTCCCAGTCGCTCCACCGCACACGGTCTTCAGGGACGGGTGTGAAAATTTGATCCCAGCGTGGGTCCTTGCGATTGATGGGGACGCCGCCAAACTGTTGCACACGCTCAGCACGGTCTTCTGAGGAAACCATGCCAATCACTGACAGCCCCGTCTGCTTAGCCGTTCGCAAGCAGTCCAAGCCGGTTCCCGTCGACGCCCCTTCAACAAACAGTCGTCGTGTCGGTTGGATATCCAGCGTCGTGAACAGCGCTCGATGAATTGTTCCCAGAGTTAGGCCGTAGGAACCGGCTTCTTCGATAGTCATGCCGGACAGTTTTGGGTGCAGCTGAGGACCCTGTACGACCAGGAACTGTGAGTGGCTCCCATCATTTTGCTCATAGCCCTGAATACGGAAATGCGCCGCCATAGGATCCAGGCCCTGATCAGGAGAGAGCAGTTCACTTTGCCCGGAAT
Organism: Congregibacter brevis; assembly: GCF_045689245.1. Lineage (GTDB taxonomy): Bacteria > Pseudomonadota > Gammaproteobacteria > Pseudomonadales > Halieaceae > Congregibacter > Congregibacter brevis. The sequence goes on from NZ_CP136865.1 coordinate 2,297,634, forward strand.
AAATAGTAACCAGTTGTCCAACGGCGAGTCTTCCTTCGCGCACAAGCTCGGAGCCCAGCTGCGCGATCATCGCGACACCTCCTGATCCCGTAACCTGTACGTCGGCGTCCCGTGCACCAAAGGGTGATACGGGTATTCCAGTGATCGCCCAGATGTCATTGAAATTCATCTCGGATGCGAGCATGAAAACCAAGGCTTCATTGGGTCCCGGCGTTGGTGTGGGGAAAACGAGGAGTTTTTCAGCTTCCTTTGGATCTCCGTGATCGGGGGCGCCACTGTCGGGTCGTTTGGCGACGCCCATACCGTACTGATAGCGCGGTACGGGAGTAACTCCAGCGAAGAAGGGCGCATCGAGGGCTATGAGATCACCAGCCGCCTCTAGCGCAGTGCGCTGTTCCGTCGAGGCGTCAGGCTTCACAGCTGTGTATTTAACTGGGAGGGGCGTGCTGCGACGCTCCAGGAAAGCGTTGATTCCCACAGGCCCAGACGCTGGATCACATACTGCCTCAGCGAAGAGCTCCGCTTCGCGTTTAAGTCCAGCAGATTGGCCTTCCATGGCACCAAACCGAATGGCTTCAATGACGCGCTCGAGGCAGTGCGCCCGCTCACCGCACCGCAGTTGTGCAAAGATACTCGTTAGCCTTTCATCACTCAGAAGGGCCTCATCTAAAGGCAGGCGGTTCTCCCTGCTTTCAAGATAGTTGCGCTGGCGCTCCATGACGGCTGCGAGCGGGCCTTTGTTGGCGAAATATTGACGAAGCATGCCCATTGCAGCTTCGACAGCGCTGAGGGCCGGTTCATCGACGATGTGGTCCACAAGGCCACAGGAGAGAGCTTCCTGCGCGTCGATGTTGCGCCCCGATGCAATCAGGCCTATGGCATCGATAAGCCCTGCACGCCCATGTATCTGATGGAGTCGGCGAACAAGACGTTGGGTGCCGCCATAGCCGGGTAGTAGCTTAAGGTTGATCTCGGGTTGCCCAAAGAGTGCTTGGCTGTCGGCGACAATGACGCCGCAGGAGAGTGCGAGTTCACAGCCACCTCCCAACGCAGGTCCGTTGACCGCTGCGATAACGGGTTTACCCATATTCTCCAAGACGGAAAATGCGTTGTGTGCCGCATTGGCTGGCGTTTGCGCAGACTCAAGGTCGCCAGCTTCACCGATCTCCAGCAGCTCTTTGACATCTGCGCCTGCCACGAAGGCGTTACGCGCCCCGGTAACCACCAACGCTTCAATACGATCCTGTAAAGTGATGTGTTGAAGTACGGTATTGAGTTCGTCCAGAGAGCGCTCGTTGAGAGAGTTCACCGGTGGGGAATCTATGACCAGCAAAGCAATAAATCGATTGGGTACAAGCTCGTGAGTCTCTAGCCGAAGGAAGCGATAGCTCTGAACGATTTCTCGCGCTTGATTGAGACGCCCGAAGGACTTCCAGTTAGCGACTATTTGCTGAATCTCTGGAACAACCTCAGGATTGCGCAGTGTAGAGAGATCTCCCAAGGGCTCGTCCAGCAGCACAGCCCTAAGGGTACGGCGCATGTACTTACCCGAGCGAGTCTCGGGAAATGCCGGTATCACGAGAAAGTCAGAGGGAACCGCTGTTGCGCCTTTTTCGCTGCGAACAAGACTCTGAAGCCGGCTAAAGTCGTCATCGCCAAGGCGGGATCCCGGTGCGGCAATTAAGAAGGCTACGGGCGTCTCTCCCTTTTCATCGTGAGGTGCGCCGACCACAACAACGTTGCCGACAGGAGAGTCCGTACGGAGGGTTTTATCCCGAAGAACAGCGCCTTCGATCTCTTCAGTGCCAATGCGGTGGCCCGAGACATTGATGACGTCGTCGGAGCGACCGTGCAGGGTAAATGCACCGTCATCATGACTGCGCGCATAATCGCCCTGCGTGTACGCTAGCCCGTTTTCCCAGCGATTGAAGTAAACCTCGCTAAAGCGTGTGATATCGCCTTGCCAGTCGACGCTGCCCAATTTTTCGGCATCTCCCCAGATCGTCCTCGCGAGGTAGGGGTAAGGCTGGGTGATCACCAGCTCGCCTTTCTCTCCCGATTCAGCGGGACGCCAGGTGGTCGCTAACCCATCTGCAGTAAGCCCGGTGGCAATGCGAACCTCGGCCTGAATCCAAGGCAAAGGCCAGGTTTTAGCATCTGCTTGCAGGTCGTTGAATCCGCCCCCAGGGCAGGAAAACACCATGCCACCGTGTTCCGTGGCCCAGTAGGAGTTAATGTAGTGTGCGCATATTCGGTCCATACCAAATTGCTGTACTGCCGGTGACACTGGCTCGGCGCAAAATGTCGCAACCCTGACCCCGTTCATGTCGTAGGTAGCCATGTCTTCTAGGCTTGCAGGATCCGTCATTACCGCTTTCAAAAACGTAGAACCTGCTTTAAATAATGTCGCTTTGTGACGCTCGATAATTGATGAGAAGCGTCCAGCATGAGGGAACAAAGGAGAGCCTTCAGCAATGATGGTGGCTATACCCAGGCACAATGGGGCTGCGATAAGGTAAGCCTGGCCGGTAATCCATCCCGGATCGCCAACCACATAGATACGATCCTTGCCTTGTGCATTAAACACCGTGCGCATGGTGTGAGCGATGCCAGCCAGCCAGCCGCCGTGGGTGTGCACAACGCCTTTGGGTTTTCCCGTGGAGCCTGAGGTGTAGATGATAAACAGCGGCCAGTCGGCATCGACAGGGGTCGCTGGATGGAAGGTGCTCAAGGCACGCCAAAGATCACGGTCGGGTAGTTTTAGAAGCTCATCCACGTTTGTGGCGACAAAGCCTTGTTTAGCAGCAGCGCCAAGAAGAGCAATCGTCGCGTCACTTACTAAATCGTGGGACCAGCTATCTCGGCTCTGACGCACGATGTCCTGACCGGTGTAGCCTACTACCACTACTTTCTTAACGATGTGTTCAACGCTTGCCAGCTCCCTCGCTACGGTTGTTCTGAGCGCGGCAGAGCGCTCTGCCGCGACAGCTGGCTCGTCGGCAATCGCCGCACCGAGCTCCCTCATCAGGTCGCTACGCTCGATTGTGATCTCTCCTCTTAGGCCTTCCTTCACTCGGCCGAGGATTTTCTGAGCGGCGTCTCCTAGATCGAAATCTGCCATAGTCTCTTTGAGGCAGGCTAGGGCGGAAGGCAGCGGGATAAAATTATCGAGGGCCTGGTCGGTATAGGCTTCTTTGTAGGGAACGACTTCTGCGTTTCGGTAGCCTCCGTCTGCAGTGATAACCACGGTGGCACCCGCATCATAAATACGATCCGACAATGTCTTCGCCGAGAAGCCGCCGAAAACGGGGGTGTAGATTATCCCCAGTCGTTTGGCGGCTAGGGTGTAAAATATCTGCTCAAGTATGTTAGGTAAGTTAAGGGCAATTCGGTCCCCGCGCTTGAGGCCCAGAGACGCCAATACTTCTGCGCGTAGCGCTGTCTCGGTGAAGAGTCGTCGAAAGCTGACGGTGCTTTCCTGAACCGGCCCGCCTTTACCCTGGTTTTTTGATGGATCCCAGCGGTCGCCTTCAAAAACAATGGCTGTGGACTCTCCTCGACCTGAGAGTACGTGGCGATCCACTTCGTTGAAACAGGCGTTCGTTAGAGCACCACGGTACCAGCGGTAAAAAGGCGCCCGGCTATCGTCAAAGGCCTGATCCCAGGGTTCCCATTCAATGGGGCGAGCATTGGCCGTGCTTTGATCTTCAGATATTCCCAGGCCTGACCACTGCCCGTCTTCGTTGCGACTTAGCCAGTCTCTACCATCAAACCAATGGAGTTCCCGCGCCGCGATGTCGCCGTGATATCGGCCGGGATCAGCAATGGCTAGCTCGCGGTGTTCAACTTCGTCCGCAGCGGATGAGAGGCGTCCCCATTGATTCGACTCTAGGTGCACACTGTCCCCTTGCTTGGCAAAATTATTCCATTATTTGAGGCGGATTTACGTTCAAACACAGAGGCTCTACAAGGCCGGTGAAGCTTATAGAGCGCTGACTTTTCATTGTAGCACCGGAGTTTTTACGAAGATTTTGTTACTTAGGGTCAATGCGTGTGTGAGTTAGGGTCAGTGCATTGGAGTGCGGGCGACCATTACCATTCTCGGCCGATGAAAATCAATTTCCCGTTAGCTCTTGTAGGGCTTTCTGAATGTCGATCAGGAGTGCATATCCATGATTCCAAGAACCGTTTATGAAGAAGAACACGAGATGTTCCGCGATAGCGTCCGACGCTTTCTAGAGACCGAAGTCGTGCCTTTTCACGCGCAGTGGGAAAAAGACGGACAGGTTGACCGAGAGTTGTGGCGCAAAGCGGGCGAGCAGGGCTATCTGGTGCCGCAAGCGCCCGAGATTTACGGGGGCGCAGAAGCGGATTTTCGTTACAACGCAATTATTGACGAGGAAGTTTCCCGCTCGGGCTGCTCGGGTTTGGGTTGGGGGGTGCACAGCGATATCGTTGTTCCTTACCTCATGCGCTATGGCAGTGCTGAGCAAAAAGATAAGTACATCGCGCCCTGTGTCCGGGGCGATATCGTAACGGCCATTGCCATGACTGAGCCCGGCACGGGCTCTGATCTGCAGGGGATACGCACGAGCGCGGTCACCGACGGTGATGAGTACGTGATAAATGGCTCAAAAACCTTTATCACCAATGGTCAGCATGCCGATCTCGTGGTTGTGGTTTGCAAAACTGATCCTGACGCGGGGGCGGCGGGAACAAGCCTGATTTTGGTTGAAGCCAATAGAGCCGGTTTTGAAAAGGGCCGGAACCTCGACAAAGTGGGAATGAAAGCTCAGGACACGTCAGAGCTATTTTTTAGTGATGTTCGTGTGCCCCGAGAAAACCTGCTGGGTGAGGAAGGCAAAGGCTTTGTTTACCTAATGCAGGAGTTGCCCCAAGAACGTCTGTCTATCGGCATTATGGCGATGGCCGCTTCCCGTGTGTGTTTGGACCAGACCATTGAGTACGTAAAAGAGCGCAAGGCTTTTGGCAAACCGCTGGCCGCGCTGCAGAACACGCAGTTCAAGTTAGCAGAGTTGGATACAGAGTTGACCAGCGCTCAGGTGTTTATGGATCGGTGCCTTGAGCTTTTGGTGGCCGGGGAATTAGACACCGTAACGGCGTCAAAGGCTAAGTTGCTAGGTTCTGAGCTCCAGTGCCGCATCGTTGATGAGTGTGTCCAGCTGCACGGTGGCTACGGCTACATGTGGGAGTATCCCGTCGCGCGGGCGTTTGCGGATTCTCGCGTACAAAGGATCTACGGCGGTACCAGCGAAGTTATGAAGCTGATTATTGGCCGCTCGTTGATCGCTGATTAAGGTGAGTCTTTGCTGCGCCTTTGGCGACGCCGCAATAGGCTGTAAAGCATTGGCTCCAGTCAAGTTTCTTTGGCCCTGACATTGCGGTTGAGTGTTGGGCCGATATACTCAAGAGAGTGGCCGGCTAAGCGCGTACTTATTGAATACTAGGATTTAGTGTCAGGCTTAGTAACGGACTTAAGGAGCCTCCTTGCCTTTGGTGCGGTGGCCCAGTTTTTCAAGCCAAATGAGATCATCACTATGTTTAATCTGAAGAGTTTAGCCATCACCTCCCTGGCTGGGGCGGCGTGGGTTTTCAGCATGGGGTCCGTCGCTGCGGATAAGCCCAATATCCTCGTACTTTGGGGTGATGACGTGGGTGTTTGGAATGCCAGCGCCTACAACCGCGGTGGCATGGGGTATCAAACGCCCAATATCGACTCCATTGCCAATGAGGGAGCACTATTTACTGACATGTATGCACAGCAGTCCTGCACCGCAGGTCGCGCGTCGTTCATTCTCGGCCAGCAGCCCTTTAGAACTGGGCTGTTGACCATTGGTATGCCAGGTAGCGATCAGGGGATTCCAGATTGGGCGCCGACGATTGCAGATCTTCTGAAGGATCAAGGCTACAAGACCGGGCAATTCGGGAAGAACCACCTGGGTGACCAGGATAAGCACCTCCCTACTAATCATGGTTTTGATGAGTTTTTTGGTAACTTGTATCACCTGAACGCCGAGGAAGAGCCCGAGACTTACTACTATCCGAAAGATCCGGCATTCCATGAGAAGTTTGGTCCTCGTGGCGTCCTGCATTCCTATGCAGATGGCAAGATCGAGGACACCGGTCCACTTACGCGCAAGCGAATGGAGACTGTGGATCAGGAGTTCGGCGGCGCGGCCAAAAAGTTCATGGCCGCCGCGGTCAACGAAGACAAACCGTTTTTTGTGTGGATGAACTTCACCCGCATGCACGTGTGGACACACCTGCAGGAGAAGTACCGCGGTAAAACTGGTATTAGCCTCTATGCAGATGGTATGGCTGAGCTGGATGACATGGTCGGTAGTTTCCTTGAGGAGCTTGAGACCCTTGGTGTGGACGACAACACTATTGTGATCTTCTCCACCGACAATGGCGCTGAGAAGTTCACCTGGCCTGATGGCGGTGCGTCACCTTATCGCGGTGAAAAAGGCACCACCTGGGAGGGCGGCATGCGCGTACCTCAAATGGTTAAATGGCCTGGCACTATTAAGCCCGGAACAATCTACAACGACATCATGAGTCAGGAAGACTGGATGCCAACGCTGCTTGCAGCGGCAGGGGTACCTGATGTTAAAGAGCAACTCGCGTCAAAAGGTGGAATGCGCGCTAATGGCAAGAAGTTCCGGGTGCATCTGGATGGCTATAACTTTAAGCCTTACTTTGAAGGCGCTGAGGAGAAAGGTCCACGGCGAGAGATCATGTACTTCGCTGCCAGCGGAATGCTCAATGCGATTCGCGTTGACGACTGGAAGGTTGCCTTCGCTATCGAGCGTGGACCGATTAACGAGGCTTATCGCGAGACACCGGCGTGGCCTGTGATCACGAATCTTCGTGCTGATCCCTTTGAGAGCGCTTATTCAGAATCCGCCATGTATGTCCGTTGGTATGCTGACAATATGTGGCTTATGGTGCCAGCACAGGGCTTTGTACAAGAGTTTTTTGCCACCATCGCGGATTTCCCTTTCCAGGCAGGTGGTTCTCTCAGCGCAAGCAATATTGGCTACGGTACGCTTGAGCGGCAGAAGGCTATGGGTAGCCTCCAGCGCTTGATGGATCTCGCTATCCAGAACTAAGCAAGAGCGAGTCGTAGTTTGGAGCCTGGGTGATACCCGGGCTTTTTTGTGTCTACGGCTTTTGTGTCTACGACAACTATCAGATCAATGCAGGTTATCAGTCTAGCAGTCCCTGATCTTTGAGATCGCCAATGAGAGAAGCGATCACATCATGACGAAGCTTGTCCGTTGATCCCGCCTTTATCGTGTCTGATACGGCCTGCCACATATGCTCCTGAGTGTCCGTGACATACAGATCGGCGATGACTTCGTGGGTCGTGTTAGATGTCCAAACCGGCTGCTGATAAGCGACTTCGTAGGCATGGCCGTAATATCCGGGGAACCCGCCGTAGTAGCCTGCACCATACATCGGCGTAACGCCGTAGTAGATAGTGCCGGGGTGGTAAATCTCTTCGGTGTTGGCACCGATGTAGCGTGTAACCAGCACGGTATCAAGCTCGTTATTGCTCGCAGCCGCCACGACCTCTTCAGCAGTCACTTCCCCTTTGGGCAACAAACTGTGGGCGGCGATGGCATTGACTCCGTGACCAGCAAGGGCTTTGACAAACATGTTCTCAAAGGTAATCCGGTTCTCACGATTCTGGGCGACGGCTATAACCAAAACCCCGTCCAGGTCGAGTTTACGGAGCAGCGGATCGACGTAGGAGTGCTTGATCGTTGAGTTCGTAGAGCAAGCTGAGGTGAGCGTTGCTAGGGCGCACACAGCGAGAAAACGAAGTACAGGCAGAAAATTCGGTCGCACAGGGAAACACCTCTGGAATTGTTCGCCAAGGATACCGCTAAAACGCGCGCTTTCCCTCTATAATTGTCGAGATGATTTAGGGCGCGGGTATTTGTTAAGAAGTGAAGGTCCATGGCCCGTTGTATTTACCTATATAAAAGCGAACAGTTGATGAGCTCCATCCAAACGGCAGTGTGCCGAGTCGGCATATTGCTGGTCCTTTGCGCGCCGCTAAGCGTGAAAGCCCTTGGTGACTTACGTTCGCTCGATCCTGAGGATCGAAGCGGTGAGTGGTCCTTTGGTTTTGCCTATATTCTCGAGGATGTGATCTACGCGGGAGAAGAGCGAGAGAGTACAGATTTGGTGCCGCTGTTTACCTATAGCGGTAAACACTTGTTTCTCGACAGCACGGATTTTGGATGGCACGCGGTTGATAACTCACAGTGGCAGCTGGATGTATTTGGCAGTTACTTTACTCAGGGTTACAACGATCACACGTTTTATCGTGAAACCGGCGCTGTACGACCACCGGATGATGCGCTCAAAGGAATGGAGCGTAAGAACACCGTAGAAGCTGGCTTGGAACTCACTAGAAAGACAGATTTCGGCCGATTTTCTGTGCAGCTTCGACAAGATGCCCACGGTGTCCATGACGGCGGTGAGTTGCGGGCGCGTTGGGCGAAAGTGATCCGTGGCAATCAGTGGCAGCTTGAGCCTTGGGTCGAGTACAACGTTTTGTCCGAAGACAAAGCCGACTACTACTTCGGGGTGCAATCGGACGAAGCGACGGTGACGCGCCCGGCCTATGAGGTAGAGCAAGGCAGCGTGTGGGCGGCGGGCCTTGCGGGCCGTTATTCTTTGTGGAGGCATCATCAGTTAAACCTGAATCTCGCCTATCGGGCCTATAGCGACGAAATTTCGAGCAGCCCCATCGTTGCCGAAGACAGCGGTGTCAGCGTTCAGTTTGGGTACCGGTACGAGTTTGGTGGGGAAAAACGACCGAAAGACTCGGGCGAATACAATTTTGTGACCAATAATGCTCGGCCCACGTCTTTGCGCGTCGCCTATGGGTGTACTACGGAAACCAAATTCGTTGAGATTCTGCAAGGTGATATCAATTGCGCCGACTTGGATACGGATCTGGCTAGCGTCTTTCTCGGTCGGCAATTGTCTGATCGAATGCTGACACTGCCCATCGAAGGATGGCTGCAGCTTGGCTTGGGGCGACGCTTCGAGAATGATCTACAGGATGACTTCTGGGAGGGAGTCTTTGCCTTTAAGGCGATGTTTCGGCAGTTCCCCTGGTCAGATAGTGTAGGGACGCGGGTAGGCTTTTCGAATGGTGTGTCCTACACGGGTCGCATCCCCGCGTTGGAGCAGGATAAAGCCGCACGGAAAAACCGGCGCGAGAGCCATTTACTGCACTATCTGGAATTCAGCCTCGATGTATCTGTGGGGGATCTGTTCAGAGTGGAGGGTATGCGCGACCTCTTTGCGGGTTTTTATGTACACCACCGTTCCGGGATCTTTGGTAGCTCCAACTACTACAAAAATGTTGATGGTGGCTCAAACGCCAACATGCTTTATCTTGAGTGGGAATTTTGATTAAAAAAGGATTATTAAACAATGGTTTATAGGGCTTTATTAACGTTAATTATCTTTTCGTGTTTCTCCATCACACAGGCCCACGCTCAGCGTGCAGGGCAATCGATATCAGTGCAGTACGGCGTCGTTACTGCAGGTAAGCAGGTTGATCTTAACTCGGGTGCTGTTCCTCAAGGGGCGGTAGTGGGCGGTGCTCTCGGCCTGGCTTCTGCGCGGGGTAAAAAGTCTAGTAAGAAGACACGGAACACCATCATCGGAGCGGTAGCAGGCAGCGCTATCGCTGGATCAGCCCAGGGCGATACTCGCGGCATGATCTACAGCGTGGCTCTTACGGGATCTGCCGGAGAGATGCAGGTAGTAACGGATCAGCGGGAGATACGTATCGGTGACTGTGTTGCCGTTGAGAAGGCTGGTGAGACCGCTAATCTGCGGCGAGTGAGCGATGGGTTTTGCGATGAAGCCAATGCAAAGGCTGTTGAAGAGCTGTCCGAAGAAAGCATCGAAGAAGCTAGTGAGTGTGAGATGGCAAAGGACGCGGTGGTCAATGCTGTCACCATAGAGGCAGCAGAGCTGGCTGCAGTGAAGATGCGCCTGCTGTGTGATGACTAAGGCTTCTAGATGACTAGGGCTGCTAAATGAGTGCGCTTTTAGGTGGGCCGTTGCGGTATGTAGGGGCCCTAAGAGCTATAATTTGACCACCTTTGAGTAGGAGTGGAAAGTAGAGCCATGAGCGGTAGCTCCAGGATTCCTGTCGTTGACGTTTCTAGCGGCGAAAAATACGTCAACGATCGCGGCATGTCCGTGATTAAGGATGGCATTAAAGCCAGTGCAGTGGGTTCTAGTCGCTTGCCGAAACCTAAGTGGCTTCGGGCGAAGATTCACGGTGGAGAGACCTATGAGCAGGTCAAAAGCATTGTGCATGAGCATCGTCTGGCCACGGTCTGTGAAGAAGCCAAGTGCCCCAACATGAGCGAATGCTGGAGTGCCGGTACCGCCACAATCATGCTGATGGGAGATGTGTGTACCCGTGCTTGTCGATTTTGTGCGGTAAACACGGGGAATCCCAAGGGTTGGCTTGATGCCGAGGAGCCTGAGAACACTGCGCGCTCGGTTCAACTTATGGGTCTTAAGTACGTGGTGTTAACCTCGGTGAATCGCGATGATCTTCCTGATGGCGGGGCAGGGCATTACGCGGCTTGTGTCAGTCGGGTAAAAGAGGTCAACGCGGACACAGCCGTCGAAGCGCTCACCCCTGATTTTTTAGGCAGCCTTAAGGACGTTGAGACGGTAGTGGACAGTGGCATTGAGGTCTTTGCTCAAAACGTAGAGACAGTGCGAAGGCTGACTCACCCTGTACGAGATCCACGCGCGGGATACGATCAAACATTGGAAGTTCTAGCCCACGCGAAAGCATACCGTCCCGGTGTTCTCACTAAAACTTCTCTGATGTTGGGCCTTGGGGAAACAGAGGGAGAAATTCGGGAGGCGCTTGAGGATCTTCGCGCTGCGAAAGTCGATATTGTCACCTTCGGGCAGTATCTCCAGCCCACGCCCCACCACTATCCCATCGAGCGTTATGTTACCCCTGATGAATTCGAGACCTACCGTGAGTGGGGCCTGGCTATGGGGTTTCTTGAAGTTGTTTCTGGCGTTCTGGTGCGCTCCAGCTACCGCGCTGAGCAGGTGCTAGAGAAGAATAACGTGGGTCTGTGAATACGAACCTTTAGCTGAGTGCCGAGCTTAAGACGAAAAAAAGAGGCGGAGTTTGTTACTCCGCCTCTTTCGTTGAGGCCTTAACAACGCGCCGCTGCGGAATGCTTACTCGCTGTTGCCACGAGCCTGCATAGCCAACAGTCCGTCATGAATCTGCTTGGCCCAGCTGTTGAAGTTGCGTCGTACCTCCGCCATGTTGGTCACGCTATTGTTAATACCCCACATGGTTGAGTTCGTACTGGTTCGTCTGTCCTTAATGATCGCAAGGGGCTCGCCGCTATCACCATCGGCTAACATGATCGCCAGAGACATGCTGCCACCGCCTTCAGTAATAACCGTTGACCGCGCAGTGGTCCGGGACATTTGATCATCCTTAGGCGCAGAGGGCGCAATTTGGGTGATCATGGCCTCGAGCTTTATTACATCATCGCCACCCTGCTCGGCGATCTCGAAGGCACCACCGTCGGTTAAGGCTTTGGCCATGGATTCCTGAAAGCTGCTTTGCAACTTTGCTTTATCGCTGTCCGTAAGTTCCCACTCCCGGTTGTATCTATTCACCATGCTGCCGCTGGTATCTGGCTGGATGATTTCTACGTTATCTACGTCTAGCGGTACGATGAACACTTTTGTGTATCGAGCATAGTCGGCATTCGGATCGATGTACGCCAGGTCCGCGCGGGAGTTATCAACCTTTGCCAGGCCTCCCATGATGACTTCGGCGTCTTCGCCCGTTTGGATGCTAGGCTGCTCCGCACAGCCTACGAGTAGTGCTAGAGGCAGTGCGACTGCGGTGAGCGTTCTGGGGAGATATTTAAAAGGGGTCATAGGAATTGTCCTTTCTTTCGATGCTTACGCTGAGCTGATGTTACTCGAGTGAGTAGTTTGCCATTGCTGCGCCTCAGCGCAAGCGTCTTTCATCGGTCGTCGTTTACCGTAGCTAGCCCCTGTGTTCAGTTGGTGTGCTTAGTTAGCAATTAGGCGTGGTGATTGAACGATGTCCACTGCAGGCCTGGCTGGGTATACTGGTTTTTTTTCAATGAGTGCGTTGCATGCCCGGAGTATTTTCCCGAGTCGGAGTCGTAGGTCGGAGCCGTCAGGATGGCATTGAAGCGGTACTGGAAGAACTCATGTCTGCCCTACGCGAGGCGGGCGCTGAGCTTTTGTTAGAGGATCGTTTTGGCGATCTTACCGCAGAGGGTTGTGATACCCATTCTCGCGACGCTATTGGTGCTGCAGCCGACCTGATCATCGTGCTGGGCGGGGATGGCTCCATGCTCAGCGCAGCGCGTGAAATGCTTCAGTACGGTAAACCTATGCTGGGTATCAATCGTGGGCGCCTGGGTTTTCTGACTGATATCAGTCCCGACCGTGTTTCCGAACAAATCGCGGCAGTCATGAGTGGTGAATTTAGTAGCGAAGAGCGTTTCCTTCTCGACGTCAGTGTGGTTCGTGGTGGCGAAACCGTTGCCGAGGGTGATGCCCTAAACGATGTAGTCGTGAACTCGGGAACCTCGGCGCAAATGATCGAGATCGAGCTCTATATCGATGATGAGTTTGTGAATCGTCAGAGGGCAGATGGATTGATTGTGTCCACGCCCACAGGGTCGACCGCTTACTCATTATCCGGCGGTGGGCCCATCATGCATCCGGCACTGGATGCACTGCTAGTGCTGCCGATGTTTCCTCATGCGCTATCGAGTCGCCCGATTGTGATTCGCGGCGACAGCGAGATACGTATCGATGTGTTGGCGCGTAACCGCATTCATCCTCCCGTCACCTGCGATGGACAAGTAAACATGACAGCCCGTCCAGGAGACTCTGTTGTGCTGCGCCGCAACCCGGCAGTGCTAACGCTGCTCCATCCTCCCGGTCACAGTTTTTATGCCAGCTGTCGCGACAAGCTGCGCTGGAGCGGTGCGCTGGTCGACTAGATGTCTGAGCTTCTCTATCGTGGTTCCCTGACTGAAGACCTTCGTCCCCTCAGCGCCTTGCTTTGGCAGCAGAAAATTGTTCATCGCATTGTGGAAGAAGATGGCACTCAGGTAGTGCTCCTTGCCGAGGTGGCGGATAGAGATCGCGCAGGCGACCTACTTCAACGATGGCAGAGCGGTGAGCTTCAGGTGACTTTGCGGCCGGCTCCTGCAGTGAGTCGCCCAAAGGGAACTAAGCTCCCGGCACTTCTTCGCAGCGCACCGGTAACTCTTGCGCTTATCGCGATGAGCGTTCTTGGCTTCTTGTTGGTGTATTTAAACGCGCCCGTTAGCTGGGTGGCTGCGTTCACCTACGAGCCCTTTACGCTGCAGGGTGGGCGTCCGATATTTAGCCAGGCAAGCGGTCAATTCTGGCGTTTGGTGACCCCAGCCTTTTTGCACTTTGGTTTGATGCATATCGTGTTCAATAGTCTGTGGTGCTGGGAACTCGGGCGGCGCATCGAATCTGCTTTGGGTAGCTTCAATCTCTTGGGTTTGTTTGTGGCGACGGCGGCGCTGTCCAATTTCGCCCAGCACACGGTGTCCGGTTCAGTGCTCTTTGGTGGGCTTTCAGGCGTGGTCTACGCATTTCTTGGTTTTTCCTGGGTGGCAGGTCGGGTAAACCCGCGCTGGCAACATCTGGCTCCCGCGACGCCGATAATGCTGTTCATGGTGGGCTGGTTAATCGTATGCCTGCTCGGACTTGTTGATGTGCTGGGGTTTTCCGTGGCTAATGCTGCTCATGTCGGTGGTCTGTTGAGCGGCTCGGCTATAGGGGTGGCCTTCGCTCTGCTTTACAGGAACCAGTACTGATATTGCGTATAATCCCGCCTCTTTCCACGGGAGGCCGCATGGACTATCAATCACTCATCGACACGCTCAGCCCGGACATTGTCGCGCGCTTGCGCCAGGGTATCGAAACAGGTCGCTGGCCCGATGGTCAGCCCGTGACGCCAGAGCAGCGAGAGCATAGCCTCCAGGCCGTGATCGCCTGGGAGCAGCAGCATCTTCCCCAAGACCAACGCGTAGGCTATATCGACAAAGGTAAAAAAGCGGGCGCATCGCGTTCCAGCGGCTCAGCGACTGAGCAGCTGCGCTGGGCAAGCCAAAATGAGGAATCCAAGGAATGAGTGTTCTTTTGGGAGAGGGTGGCATCCGGAAGATGACAAGCTCACTAAGCAACAGCGCCGTGGACTATGCGCTCCCCATGGGTGAGAGCAGCGTGCCCCTGAACGCCTTGCTCGGGCAGTCGATCTCCCTGAGCTTTCTCGGAGCCATCAACTGCGTTCACTGTGGGCGAAAGACCAAGAAGAGCTTCAATCAGGGTTACTGTTATCCGTGCTTCCAGCGGTTAGCCCAGTGCGACAGTTGTATTATGAGCCCTCAGAAGTGTCACTACGCCGGCGGTACCTGTCGAGAACCCGAATGGGGTGACGCGAACTGTATGGTGGACCACTTCGTCTATCTCGCGAATACATCGGGTCTGAAAGTAGGTATCACGCGTGGTACGCAGGTACCGACGCGTTGGATAGACCAGGGAGCGACTCAGGCACTGCCGGCGTTTCGGGTGGCCAGCCGACTTGATTCAGGTTTAGTTGAAGTAGCCTTTGCCGCACACGTTGCTGACAAAACCGCGTGGCAGAGAATGCTCAAAGGCGCGAATGATCCTATGGACCTGTCCGCCGAGCGCGCACGCTTGGCCGAGACCTGTGGGGATACCATTGAGGCGCTTCGCCGGGATCGGGGCATCGATGCCATTACCCCACTGGATACCGAAGACGTCACTACTATCGACTACCCAGTGCTGGAGTACCCGAGCAAAGTGAAGTCGATGACCTTCGACAAGATGCCTGAGGTCTCTGGAACACTCATGGGTATCAAGGCGCAATATCTGATCCTCGATACGGGTGTGATCAATATGCGACGGCATGCGGGCTATCAAGTCGCACTGTCACAGATGACGGAGAACTGAGATGCGTGACGGACAGCCAAAAACAATTTTTCTGAGCGACTATCAGGCGCCGGCCTTTACTGTAAGTCACACCGAGCTTCATTTTGAGCTCTTTGACAAGCACAGTCTGGTTCACGCACGCCTACATTTTCGTCGTGCTGACGGTGTGTCTGAGGACACTCCGCTCCAACTGAACGGCCAGGAGCTGGAGCTGTTAGCGCTAGCGGTGGACGGACAGAAAGTCGCTTCAGCGCACTATGAATTGAGCGACGATTTTCTGCGCATTGACGGGCTTCCCCAGAGTGGGGTGCTAGAGACATCGGCCCGTATTTATCCGCAGTCCAACACCTCACTTGAGGGTTTGTATCGTTCTCGAGGCTTGTTTTGCACGCAGTGCGAGGCTGAGGGTTTCCGAAAAATCACCTGGTTCCCCGATCGTCCTGATGTGATGTCTACCTATTCGGTAACTATCGATGCGGATGCGGGACAGTGTCCGGAACTCCTGAGTAATGGAAACCTGATGCATAGTGAGGAACTCGCTGAGGGGCGTCATCGGGCAGTTTGGGAAGACCCGCATCCCAAGCCAAGTTATCTCTTTGCACTCGTTGCGGGAGACTTACAGCGTGTAGAGGATAGCTTCACCACGGTCGGCGGGCGCGACGTTCGACTTATTATCCTGGTCGAAGAGAAGGATCTCGATAAGTGCGCTCACGCGATGGACTCTCTTAAGCGTTCCATGCGCTGGGACGAAGAACGATTTGGTCGAGAGTACGACCTCGATGTGTTCCACATTGTGGCTGTGGACGACTTCAATATGGGCGCCATGGAAAACAAGAGTCTCAACATCTTCAATACTTCCTGTGTTCTGGCCGCTCCCGATACGACTACGGATCTCGGTTATCAACGCATCGAGAGTATCGTCGCCCACGAGTATTTTCATAACTGGTCTGGCAACCGGGTTACTTGTCGAGATTGGTTTCAGCTAAGTCTCAAAGAGGGTTTCACGGTTTTTCGAGATGCGGAGTTTTCTGCAGATATGGGGTCGCGATCCCTTAAACGCGTCGAAGATGCCATGACCATGAGAACCCTGCAGTTTGCCGAGGACGCTGGCCCCATGGCCCATCCCGTGCGTCCCGCTTCGTTCATAGAGATCTCTAATTTCTACACACTCACGGTGTATGAAAAAGGCGCCGAAGTAGTTCGAATGATCCAGACCCTTCTGGGTGAGGAAGACTTCCGTCGCGGCAGTGACCTTTACTTCGAGCGCCACGATGGGCAGGCAGTCACTTGCGATGACTTCATAGCCGCCATGGAAGACGTTTCGGGCAAGGATCTGACGGACTTTAAACGCTGGTATTCCCAAGCGGGAACACCAGAGCTCAGCATCAGGGATAGCTGGGACGAAGAGCAGGGGATATACACCCTGACTGTGTCGCAGCAAACTCCTGCGTCACTCGGACAGAGTGAAAAATCCCCCGTGGTGATTCCTCTGGCGATGGGCTTGTTGGGAGAGGCGGGTAATCTGCGGATTAAACTTGACGGTGAGATGACCGACATCGAGAGCGAGGACAATACCCACCGTATTCTCATTGCAGATAAACCCACTCAGACCTTCCGTTTCACTGAGCTCCCTGAGCGTCCTACACCCGCGCTTTTAAGAGGGTTCTCGGCGCCAGTGCGTGTCGACTACCCCTATAGTCGGGAGCAGTTGCTGGCGCTCGTGAGTCGTGACGATGATGACTTTGTGCGCTGGGATGCCATGCAGCAACTAATGGTCTCAGCATTACAAGAGCTGCAGGAGAATCCCGAGGCTGCGCTTGATCCGATATTAGAGACCGCGGTCAACGCCATTTGCAGCCAAATCCTTGACCCCGCCGTGCAGGCTGACATGCTGAGGCTCCCCTCGGAAACCTATCTTTCCGAGCTTGCCAGTCACGCAGGTAAAGCCGATGTTCACGGCATTTTTCGTGCGAGGGAAAGTCTTAGGAAGTCACTTGCTAAGGTGTTTCGCGAGCGTTGGGCGTCTCTCTTTGAAGGCTTGAGAGTCACAGAGCCCTACGCGCCGACCGGGGAGCAGATCGGGTCTCGTGCTCTGGCGAATGTCGCTCTGGATTACCTTGCGACGGCTGATGATCAGGGCGTAGCGCTGGCCAGGGACTATTACTTTGCTGCCGACAATCTCACGAATCGCCTGGTAGCGCTCCGTGCCGTGCTACGTGAGGGTAGTGCAGAGCGCGGTGAAGAGTTGCTGGAAGACTTTTATCAGCGTTTTTGTGGTGAAGCCTTGGCGATGAACCACTGGCTGTTAGTGCAAGCAGAAAACAGTGTTGGAGACTCGATAAGTCGCGTCCGGGCGCTTATGCAGCATCCTGCCTACGATAGCCGAAACCCTAACAAAATCCGGTCTCTTATCGGTGGATTTGCCAATGGCAATGCCGTGCAGTTTCACCGCGAAGATGGCGCCGGGTATCAACTACTGGGGGAGGTGGTGGAGGCGCTAAATGCACAGAATCCACAAATCGCATCGCGCTTGCTGGCGCCTTTGACGCGCTGGAAAAACTATGCGGCAGGAGGTGATCTCATGCGCGCTGAGTTACAGCGTCTCTCTGAGCTACCGTCTCTATCCCCTGACGTGTACGAAGTCGTTAACAAGTCACTGGCTTAGGTAAAGCTCGGGTAGGGCATTGTTTGCTGCTCGCTTGTTTATAGTTTTGGGTAGCTCCCGTACAGCTTTGGCCAGGGCGCTACCATTCCACTGCGGCGTGGCGGCGTCCAGGCCGCCCTCGCTGTTCCCGAGCTCTTCGCGATAAAGACATCGCTCCAGCTCTTGTACCGCATCCGTGAGCGCTGCAGAGTCCTTTTGCATTAACCAGTCGTTGATTGGGCCGATGTGTCCCTGGTCGTGAAGCCATAGGCGCAGTGATTCTCTGGCGAGTACCGGATTATTGGCCTTGCAGGCATCAAACAGTTTGGGTGGCGTTGTTGAAACAACGGTTTCTGGAGTTGCACGGGTTTCGATGCGTGGTCCTCGTCGCCACCAGAGTAAGGAAGTGACTATCCACCCTAAGGCGCAAAAAGCCGCAATCCAGGGCCACAGGTTGCTTGCGGCAGTTATTGTGGGATAGCTCTGCGTGCCTGCCTCGCTCGTTGGCAGAGCGGCAGGGCTGTTACCCGGGTTGAGGGATACTCCGGGACTCGGTAGTACGGTTAATCGCTGTGCCGGAAGTTTCGCGATCTTCAAGCTGTTGCTTTCGGTGTCCCACCAGGGAATCTCTAATGCGGGCAGTTCATAAACACCGTCTTCTACAGCAACCAGTGCAAGGCTGTCGCTGCGAATTCCCGTCACGCCTTGATCGTTGTTAACGTTGTTGATTAGCGGTTGATCGGGATAAGCGCGAAGCCCGTCGACACTATTGCCATCGATGGGCGGTAGCTGAGCGCCTTGTAATCCTTCGCCGGTAATCGTAATCGTGCGCGTAATCGAGTCACCTATGCGCAGCTGATCTAAGGGAGCTGACCACTGCTCTTCAATGGTGAGATTAGAGGAGGGCAGCCACGTTGCAGTTGGATAGCTGGTGGGGCGCGGACGGACAGGAATGACCAGTGCATCGCTGCGGCGTCTCAACAGTCTTCCTGCAGGTCGCGTATCAAAAAGTGTACGTCGGCCGGACGCAATCCGTCCGGAAAAAGTCTGCTCCGGAATAACAAGCTCGCCGCTGGATTCGGGAAAGATTGCATAGCGGATTTCGTGGACCAGCCAGGGGCGCCCATTGATCGTGCGCTGGAATGAGTTTTGTCCCAGAGCTTCGACGTAAGCGTTTGCGATCTCGAGTTCACTAATGCTGCGCGAGTCCAGGTTCACCGCCTGCTGTACCCGTAGGGTCAGTAACAGTTGCCCCTGTACATAGACTTCGGAGCGGTCGACCTCGGCCTCAAAGATGACAACTTCGTCTGCAGCTTGAGCAGTGGGTTCCGGGCCCACGGTGACGGACAGCGCTTCGCTGCGTTTTCCGTCCACTTCAAAGGGAGGGATTACCAGGGAACCTTCGCGTCGAGGTGTAAGCTCAAGAGTCAGTTCGCGAGTTTGGCTGCGCTCTCCGTTTACAATCCGCGTGCTGATATTGGATGAACTCTGGAGAATGTCGAACAACTCCTCGAGCGCATCCAGATTTGCGTCGCCGGGATCACTGCTGTCATCACTGCGCAGGGACAGTCGCACACTGTCGCCCATGGCAATATTGTAGCGATCAAGAGAGGCCTGCAGCGCTGCTTGAGCGGGTAACGCTAGCGCAGCCAGGAGGCTCACTGCTATCCAAAGAAAATGTCTACCAGATTTCTTTTGTGTCACGGTTCTTTCCTTGCTGCTGTCTCTGGCGGCTTTCAAAGCGGAACTTCTCTCGCAATAGCCCCGAGGGATCATCGGGGACGCGGCGCAACCATTGCTGCATTGCCTGATCCTTCTCCAAATCTTCCTGCATAGCGCTGTTGTCTATTTCAGGCTGTGGCATTGGCCGCTGCTGCGCCTGCTCTGATTGCTCGCTGTCTCCCTGGGACCCATTCTCACGGTCAGTATCTTGCTGGTTTTGATCCTGCCCATTTTCTGACTGGGAATCGTCACTGCTGCCTTCCGGGTTGTCTTGTTGTCCCGAGTTGTCCTGAGGAGGCTGTGATTGATCCTGTTGGCTATCTCCGTTTTGTTGATCTTGATTCCCCTGTGAGTCCTGCGGCTGCTGCTGGGAGTCACCCTGTTGTCCTTGCTGCTCTTCTTGTTGCTGCTCTAAAAGTTGTTCAAGTGTTGCCAGATTTTTCTGTGCATCTTCCTGATCTGGCTCGCGCTCGAGGGATTCTTTGTAGGCATTTATCGCCGCCTGCAGCTCTCCCTGCGCTGCGAGGGCATTGCCGCGGTTGTACCAGGCATCGGCGCTGTCTTCCGTTGAAAATGCGGTGGCTGCGGTTACGTAGTCTTCATTGCTGAACGCAGCCGTGCCTCGCCAGGACGGGTCTTCAAAAAGCGCCGCGGCGCGTCCAGCATCGCCGTCAGCCAGTGCGCGCTCCGCTTGCTGATCGGCCCGAAGCCAAAGGTCTTGCCATTCAAAGGCCTCACTTTTTTGTGCGGGGAGCACAGTCACAACCAGGGGCAGCATATAAACCCAGCCTCGGCGAAAGCTCACCAAAGCAATGAGGAGTAATGGCAAAACAAGCCAGTGGGCCATGTCCTGCCAGCGATCAGCTTGGCGATCCAGGGATATAGTATCGTCGTCATCGACGATGTTGGACTGAGTGAGCAGTGCCTGTAAATCACTATCATCAACCGTCATGCTGCGATAAGTGCCTCCGGTCTCCGTAGCGAGCTCAAGGAGCAAGTCCTCATCGAGGGCGGGGACCACGATCTCTCCGGACTGATCTTTCAGAAATCCGCCACCGCGAAGGGCAATGGGGGCCCCGACGCGGGTACCCACACCCAAGACCGCAAGGTCCCGCGGTTGGCCAGCGAGAATTGTCTGGATGCTACTCAGGTCGCGGCTTCTAATTCCGTCGGTAACCAGAAGTATTCGTCCTCTACGGACGCCTGCGGAGTCTAGCAATGCCACTGCGCGCTCCACTGCGTCAACGGGGTTTGATCCGGGAAGGGGCATCATTTCAGGTGTTAAGGCGGGCAGTAGGTTTGCGATGGTAGGATTGTCATCGGTCAACGGGGCGACGATGTGTGCGTCCCCGGCGTAGGCGATCAAGGCGGTGAGTCCTTCCTTCCGTTCTCGTAGTAAGTCCAAAAGCTTGCGCCGCACACGATCCTGTCGCGACGGTTGAAGGTCTGTGGCGAGCATCGAGTAGCTCAAGTCCACTACGAGAACCAAAGCGTCCTGTTTTTGCAATACGGGCTGGGGTAACTGCTCCCAGCTGGGACCCGCCGCCGCCAGGGAGCCTATCATCCATGCCAAAAGTAAGGCGGGGAGGCCACTGCGACCTCGACGAACTGATTCTCGGCTGATGAGGTGCTCAAGGAGCTCGGGGGCCACTATGCGCGACCAGCTCGCTTCCTGTCCTCGCTGCTTCCACAGTAAAAAGCCGAGAATCAGACAGGGCAGCAACAACAGCAGCCACTGCGGTCGCAGGAAGTGGAAGTTATTGAGAAGCTCAGTCACGGACAGGAACGCCTACAAGGCTGGGCGTCGTTGCCGCCGAGCGATGGCGCCAAAGGTAACGAATAACCAAAGCAAAACTCAGGGCCATGGCGACGAGCAGCGGCAGTGCGCTAAGAGATTGCTGCGGTCGATATAGGGCCTTGTCGACCTCAAGAGGCTCCAGCTGCTCTAGGAGGCGATAGACCGTGGCTAGCTCCTCCGGGTCCCGAGCGCGGAAGTATTGCCCGCCGGTGCTTTGGGCTATGGATATGAGGCTGCTCTCGTCCAGGTCTGCAGAAGGGTTTACCGTACGCGCGCCGAGAGGCGAGCCCAGTAGTCCCGGCAGCGTGAGCGAGTCGGCGCCAATACCGATGGTGTAGATGCGCACGCCCAGGTCCGCGGCGAGTTTGGCTGCCTCAAGGGGGTCTACAGTGCTGGCAGTATCCTGACCGTCCGTCAGCAAAATAAGTACGCGGCTTGTGGCGGGGCGCTCTTGAAGTCGTTTCACCGCAAGACCAATCGCATCACCAATAGCCGTCTCTTGTCCTGCAAAACCTATTTGCGACTCCAAAAGAAAACGTTGCACTGTTTGAATGTCGAAGCTCAGGGGCGATTGCAGATAGGCCCGACTTCCAAAGAGGATCAAACCCAGCCGATCTCCGCTACGCCGGGACATAAAGTCACTACCCAACTGCTTTACAGCGTCGATGCGTCGGGCCATGCGATTGCCCACCTGCATGTCTTCGACGCGCATGCTTCCGGAAATGTCGACGGCAAGCATCAGGTCTCTACCGCTGTTAGGAAGCTCAATCGCTTCCCCCACCCACAGCGGGCGCGCTGCTGCTACGAGCAAACATAGCCAGATCACCCAAAGTGCAATTGCAGGTATCTTTCTTGCCGCGCTAACTACGGATTCTTCATCGTCGTTAGTCAGACTCTGCCAACGGTTGAAGAATGGCGCGCGAAGCGCTGGTCGTTCAACAGTTCGTGGTGGTGCGAAGCGCCTTACGAGCACAGGGAGTGGAAGTAACAATAGGACTGCAGGCCAGAGTAGGGTGATCATCGGGGCCGCTCCATGTCCTTGAGCCAGCGACCTGTAGCGCGCAAGGCGTCTTCACAGTCTTGCCTATCTACCGCAGGTAGATAGGCAAGGTCTGCCAACGTGCCATCGAAGTAAGGTTCTTTTCCCTTGGCTAGAGAATTTAAAAATTCCGCCCAGGCCTGTCCTGTAAGACCTGCACAGTTTCGGCGACCTGCAACGCCAATAGCCACGCGTCGCTGTAAGAGTCCTAAAGCGGCTGCGCGCTCGGCGTCAGGCATGTCTTTCTCTTGTAGCGCGGTGAAAGCACGCCGCGCCGCTCGAATTGGAGCGGCGCGAAGGTGGAAGCGCCAGAGCCGAAGGAGTCCGTAAGCGATGAGGCCCAAGCTTAGTACAGCAAGTAACCACCATCCCGGCGCCAAAGGCCACCAATGCACCGCCGTGGGCTCGCGGAGCGGTTCCAGCATGTTGATGATGGATTCAGGATCCATGCTTCACCGTGCTCGCGCTGCTAACGGAAGATGGTGGCCCCGCTGCTGTCTGCGCCCCCCCGTAGATGTTTCTAAGTAGTGTCAATGGCGCCTGAGTGGTGCTGGCGCGGAGCATGGGAATGCCCAGTCTCTGGAGTTGCTGCTGATGGCCTTCCAACCGCTCGCTATACAGTTCAGCAAAACGTTGAGACAGGCCTGACATGCCGGTGTCCAGCTCGGCGCGCTTGTGTCCGTCCGTAACGCTATAGCGTCCCGCCGGTGGAAGCTCCGACTCAAGAGGGTCACTGCAATGGATGGCGGTGATTTCGACGTGGCGGGCAAGCTGAAACAGTTCCTCGCGGGCTTCGTCCTGCTCGGCGCCCTCAAAGTCACTGATGAGAAATACGCTGGAACCGGGTCTGGCAACCCTGCGCACACTGCGAAGCAAGGCGCTGAAACGATTCTCCTGCCCCTCGACTGATTCCGGCGGCGCCGGCGTCTCTGCGAGTGCCGATAAAAAAGCGAGAACCGTGCGACGACTGTTGCGGGGGCGCATCTCCCAGTGGTCGACGTCACGCATGAGCAGGCCGCCGACACGCTCATTGCTGGTCAGTGCGCTCCACGCTAGAAGCGCTGCAATCTCCGCAGCGAGCACAATCTTAAAGCAATGCTGCGAGCCAAACTGCATGGACGATCGTTGATCTACGACGAGAAGCACGGGGCGCTCCCGCTCTTCATGAAACATTTTTGTATGTGCTGCTCCGGTTCGCGCAGTGACGCGCCAATCAATAGCGCGGATGTCATCGCCGGGCTGGTAACCGCGTACTTCCTCGAACTCAATACCTCGTCCGCGAAAATTCGAGCGTTGCCCGCCGGAGAGCTGAGCGAGGGCGCGTCGGCGTCGGCGTATGTCCAGCTGCCGTGCAGGGAAGCGCAAAGCCAGCAAGCGAGCAATGTCTACGGTTGCTCCGCTTGCTGGTTGTGAGGGGTCTAGCGTCAACATGGAAGTATCAGGCCACAGGCACCAGTCGGAGAATCTCGTCGATCACCTCATCACTGCGGACGCCGGCAGCTTCCGCTTCGAAGCTGAGTAGCAGACGGTGTCGGAAAACGTCCCCGGCCACTGCCTGAACATCGTCGGGGGACACAAAATCTCGACCGTGCAGCCACGCGTGGGCGCGCGCGCACCGGTCAAGGGCAATGGTGGCACGGGGGCTTCCGCCGTAATCGAGCCAATGGGCAAGATCATCACTGTAGGGAGCTGGATTACGGGTGGCCATGACGAGCTGCACAATGTATTCCTCGACAGCAGGAGCCATGTGTAAGGCGAGGGCTTCTTCGCGTGCCTGAAAGACGTTTTCCTGAGCCAGCTGGGGTGCGTCGACTACCGTGCCTTTTGCCGCTTCTGATCGTGTTAGACGAAGAATCTGACGCTCAGCCTCGGCATCCGGATAGTCAACTTTCACATGAAGGAGAAAACGATCGAGCTGCGCTTCGGGAAGCGGGTAGGTGCCTTCCTGCTCAATGGGGTTCTGAGTTGCCATTACCAAAAACAAGCGCGGCAGCGCATAGCTCTCACTACCGACACTTACCTGGCGTTCGGCCATGGCCTCCAATAAAGCAGACTGCACTTTCGCCGGAGCGCGGTTTATCTCATCGGCCAGGACCAGATTGCTGAACACGGGACCCTGTTGAAAATGAAAGCTGGCTTGCTGTGGTCGATATATCTCGGTGCCGGTCACATCGCCAGGCAAAAGATCGGGTGTGAACTGGATCCGGTGAAAACTACCTTCCAGTGCATCCCCAAGGGATTTGATTGCACGGGTTTTTGCCAGTCCCGGAGCTCCCTCCACGAGCAGATGCCCGTCCGCTATCAAGGCAATGAGTAGCCTCTGTACGAGGTGGCTTTGGCCGATAATTTGCTGGTCCAGCCACTGTTCCAGTTGTCTCAGGTCGCTAGAGGTCAAGGTCTCTCCTGTTGAAAATCTGTCAACGTAAACAATTTGATGAGCTTTTTGGCATGCAGCGCATGCGAGGGGTGCGATTCTAGCGGAGTACAGCCTCCGGGGCACCCGCTGCCCACATAATCGACTGGCATAGTGCCGTAAAGTTCCCCTTCTGCGGCACTCATGGTACCTGTCTTTGCGATACACTGGCCGCCTAATAAAGCAGCGCGAAAAAAGGGGACCTGCTATGGCGTGGGAGACACTCAAGCAAGCCTTGCTTGACGACCTCGCGGGCATTGTAGTCAAGCGAGCCGACGCAGAGCATCGGGATGACCTAACTCTTCTCTCAGACACTTTCTTCAGTCGATTTTCGGCGGAAGATATGCGTGATCGCTCTCCTGACAACCTTTACGGCATGCTCTACGGCTTGATGCGCTTTATGCAGAGTTGGCCGGGCGATGCTCCAAAGGTTCGCTTGCTAAACCCTCAGATTAGTACCCACGGCTGGGAAAGCACGTCGACGATTGTCGCGGTGCTCTGTCGCGACATGCCTTTTTGTACGGCGTCGGTTCGAGGTGAAATTAATCAGCGCAATCTCGGCATTCATTGTCTGGCGAGCTGTAACCTGCGTGTTGCTCGGGCCGAAAACGGTGAGCTTCAGGGCTTGATGAACACGCACCAAGATGTCGTCGACGCTTCCGCCGAGAGTCTTCTTTACTTTGAGATTACACGCCACAGCGACTTGAGCGAGCTCAACGAACTTCGCAAAAGCCTTGAGCAAATACTCGAGGAAGTGGCCATGGTGGTCAGCGACTTCGGTGCTATGCGAGAGCGGCTGAATCAAGCGCGGGAGTGCATCGCCGAAGCGGATTGTGTCAGCGACGAGTTTCGTGAGGAGGCGGCCGCATTTATCGAATGGTTGCGCAGCGATCACATGACATTTCTGGGGTACGAGTATCTTCGCGTAGAAGACGGCGAGGTGCATGTCGATAGCAGCTGTAATCTTGGTGTACTGCGGGGGCTGGAGACTCGCGGCGCTGCAGATCTTGAACACGATCTGGCTTGGATGGCTCCTGAGGAGTTTCACCGACGCCAGCTAAGCTTTGGCAAATCGCGCAGACGGGCAAAAGTGCACCGTCAGGCCTACCCAGACTATGTCGAGGTCAAAACTTACGATGCTTCCGGCGCAGTCACGGGGCAGCATCGCTTTCTTGGCCACTACACCGCTGCCGTCTACAACATGGATCCCGCGGAAATTCCTATTCTGCGTCGTAAAGTGAGCCAGGTTCTAGGGCTTTCGGGGCTTGCAGAAGAAGAGCACGATGGACGAGAGTTAAAACGCGTACTGGAGTTAATGCCTCGGGATGAGTTGTTTCAATCATCTACCGCGGATCTCTATCACACGACATCGGCAGTAAATCGTATTCAGGAGCGGCGCCACACACGATTGTTTGTGCGTAAGGATGCACACGGCAAGTTCATCAGCTGTCTTCTTTACATGCCCAGAGATCGCTACACCACCCAGCGACGAATCAACATCCAAGGAATTCTCACCAAGGCTTTTTCTGCTGAAGAGTCTGAGTTCAATACGCAGTTCACTGAGTCGGTATTGGTGCGGGTTTACTTTGTTTTGAGAGTGGATCCATCGCAGAAACATGAGTTTGACGTTAATGAAATCGAGGAGCAGATCGTGCAGGCAACGCTAGCGTGGAAGGATCGACTGCGGCTCCGGTTGCTTGAGGAGTTCGGCGAAGAACGCGGTGAGCAGCTCATGCGCGAACTGGGAGACGGCTTCGCCCCCGGCTATCGTGATGACTTTGATCCCCGGGTCGCTGTACTGGATATACAGCACATACTGGCCTTAAACGGATCCGATCGTCTGGGTATGAATCTTTATCGTCTTTTAGAGGAAAAAGATGATCACTTGAAGCTGCGCTTGTATCGCATGGGTTCGCCTCTGCCGTTATCAGATGTGCTGCCAATTCTAGAGAATTTGGGCTTGCGGGTGGTGGCGGAGAGAGCCTATCCGGTGCGGGCTGCCTCGGAAGGTCGTTATTGGATTCAGGAATTCAGTTTGATTTATTCCCTGGCCAAGAATATTGATCTTGAGCAGGTGAAAGAAGAGTTTGAAGATGCCTTTTCCCGCATTTGGTATGGGCAGGCGGAGAGTGATTCCTTTAATCGCTTGCTATTGGGTAGTCGTCTTAGCTGGCGCGAGATCGCGCTCTTACGCGCCTACGCCTGTTACTTTGGTCAGATAAACTTCGCTTACTCTCGCAGTTATATCGCAGAGACCATGGCGGCCCATCTGCCGATTTCTTCCAGTATCGTTGAGCTATTCCTCACGCGCTTCTCCCCAGTGTTTGATGGAGATGATGAGTGGCGTGATCAGCGTGAGGCAACGGTAAGAGAACGTATATTGCTGGCTCTTGATGACGTAGAGAATCTCGGACAGGACAGAATCATTCGCCAGTACGTCGAACTTATTACGGCCACAGTGCGCACCAACTTTTTCCAGCAGGGCGCGCTTGGAGATAGTAAATCTTACTTTTCGTTTAAGCTGCGTCCGGGCGATATTCCTGATATTCCACGTCCGGTTCCTCTGTTTGAGATTTTTGTTTATTCGCCTCAGGTCGAGGGGGTGCATCTGCGTGGTGGAAAAGTCGCGAGAGGTGGCTTGCGATGGTCTGATCGATTGGAGGACTTTCGCACAGAAGTCCTCGGTCTGGTGAAAGCACAGCAAGTAAAAAATGCGGTGATCGTCCCGGTGGGCGCGAAAGGCGGCTTTGTAGCGAAACGCTTGCGTCCGGATATGACGAGGGATGAGGCGCAGGAAGAGGGCGTGGCTTGCTATAAGACCTTTATTCGAGGTCTTTTGGATATAACCGACAACCGGGAAGAGGATCGCATCGTCCGGCCACAGCTTACGGTGTGTAAGGATGAAGAAGATCCGTATTTGGTGGTAGCTGCCGATAAGGGGACGGCTACTTTTTCTGACATCGCGAACTCCCTCTCAGAAGAGTACGGATTTTGGCTGGGTGATGCCTTCGCGTCTGGCGGCAGCGTAGGCTACGACCATAAGAAAATGGGTATTACCGCTCGGGGTGCCTGGGTCTCCGTAGAGCGACATTTTCGAGAAATGGGTGTCAATGTCGCGACGTCTGAGTTCTCGGTAGTGGGAATCGGCGATATGTCCGGCGATGTGTTCGGTAATGGCATGCTGCTGTCTAAGCACATTTGCTTGCTGGCGGCGTTTAACCATATGCATATCTTCGTCGATCCGAATCCTGATGCCCAGAGCAGCTATCTTGAACGGGAACGCTTGTTCGCTTTGCCAAGATCGGGTTGGTCGGATTACGACACGTCGCTGATTTCTGAAGGGGGCGGCGTGTTTAGCCGTAACGCCAAGTCCGTGGCTATTTCTGAACCGATGAAAGCGCGGTTTGGTATCACCGTTAATCACATGACTCCGACGGAGCTGATCAGCGCGATTCTGCGTTCCGAGGTAGATCTGCTGTGGAATGGTGGTATTGGCACCTATGTGAAATCCAGCGCTGAAACCCATACCGATGTAGGGGATAAGGCGAATGATGGATTACGAGTGAATGCAAGGGATTTGCGCTGCAAGGTGATTGGTGAGGGGGGCAATCTTGGGATTACGCAGCTGGCCAGAACCGAGTTCGCGCTTATCGGTGGCCGCTCGAATACCGACTTTATCGATAACGCCGGAGGTGTGGACTGCTCGGACCATGAGGTCAATATTAAGATTTTGCTGGACGCCATTGTCGCGAGAGGTGATCTCACCGAGAAGCACCGTAATCAGCTTCTTGAGGATATGACCGAGTCTGTTTCGGACCTTGTGTTGGCAAACAATTACCGGCAAGTACAGGCAATTAGCATCGCAGAGCGAGAAGCGCGAGTACGTAGCGGCGAATACCGTCGCTTGATTTCGACCCTCGAGAATGCAGGGCGATTAGATCGAGAGCTCGAGTTTTTGCCTACGGACGAGGCCCTCGCAGATAGACGAACGCAGGACTTGGGCCTTACCCGTCCCGAGCTCTCGGTCTTGATCTCCTACAGTAAGGCGATACTCAAGGAAGAGCTCATTGCCTCGGACTTAGGTAGTGACGCGCATTTACTTCAGGCGGTGTCTACTGCGTTTCCCGCCAAGCTCAAGGAAATCTATCCCCAGGACCTCGCTGAACACCGTCTGCGCCGAGAAATCATGTGCACTCAGGTCGCGAACGATATCGTGAACCGCATGGGATTGAATTTTGTATTGCGCCAGCAAAAAGCAACGGGTGCCCCCGTGGCAGATGTTGCTCGTGCCTATACGGCGGTTATGGAAATTTTTGGTATCAGTGCCTTGTGGGACAGCATCGAGGCGCTGGACTTCACCGTAGTCTCTGACGTGCAAATTGAGATGATGCTCGACGTTATTCGATTGGTGAAACGTGCGACTCGCTGGGTGTTGCGCAATCGTCGTCACCAAATAACGCCTACCAGTATGATAGAAGAGTTTTGCGCTGGCGTGACCGAGTTACAGCGTGCGCTTCCTGAGTTATTGCGCGGTCGAGCCGCAGAGCAGTACGAAGCCCGGCTGCAGAGCTACAACGAAGCAGGGGTAAATGCGGATACCGCTGCGAGAGTTGCCGGCTGCATGCATGCAGCTACGGCGCTGGCGATTGTTGATGTGGCTGCGCAGACAGAGAACGACCTCATGGAAGTGGCGACCTTGTACTACCACTTGGGTGAACGTTTGGAGCTTGATTGGTTCGGTGCGCAGGTCTTAGGCAGCAAAGTAGAGAACGAGTGGCAAGCCATGGCTCGAGAAGCCTATATGGAGGACCTGCAGTGGCAGCAATGCACCCTTGCGCAGGGTGTGTTGCGGTTGCGGAGTGACGATCGCGATGTAGTTGCCTGCATCACTGCTTGGGAGGAACAGGAAAGTGCGTTGCTCAAGCGTTGGAAAGACATGCTGAGTGAGCTCCACACAACCGCTTCGCCAGATTTTGCGATGTTCGCAGTGGCTAATCGTGAGCTGCTGGACCTGGCTCAAAGCAGCCGGAGGGTGTGAGCGACTAGCAAGGTGAGACTCGCTCAAAGGACACTGAGCCAAAAAAGCTGATTTAAGAGAGCATCTCGGTTGCAGTGTGGGCGTTAACCGCCTTGCTGTATAAAAAGCCTTGCACGGACATGGGCCCACGTTCGCGGAGAAAGCGCGCCTGCAGCTCGTTTTCAACACCTTCAGCTACGATACCCATACCGAGGGCTCTGGCCATGGCGATAATCGCTTCAGCAATGGCGTCGGCGTCATCGTTTATGGAGATCTCTCGAACAAAAGAGGCGTCGATCTTCAGGGTGGAAACCGGAAGCCTTTGAAGATAGGAAAGTGATGAGTAACCCGTTCCGAAGTCATCGATAGATATCGTGAGCCCTAGCGCCCTCACTTGATCGAGAATGCTGACCTGTTTTTCCGGCTGAGGTAGCAGGGCCGTCTCTGTGAGTTCCAGTTCGAGGTTATGGCCGTCGACATGGTTACGTTGCAGAATACTTTGAACCTGTTGAAAGAAGCCTGCCTGTTGCAGCGTCCTGCCGCTAACGTTTACCGCTATTTTGGGGACTGCGATCGACGCCTGTTGCCAGCTATGGACCTGTGCACACACCGTTTCGAGCACTGCATAGTCCAGATCTACTATTAAGGCACTATTCTCTGCCATAGTGATGAATTCATCAGGGCTTACTGTCCCAAAGTCGGGGGAATGCCATCGGCTAAGTGCCTCAAACCCAACTAAGTCCAAGCTCTCAACGTCATACTTGGGTTGGAATACGACCTGAAGATCACGATTTTTTACAGCCTCCCGTAGCGCACTAGAGAGCAACAGATACCGAGTGGCATCGTCCGTCATCTTGTGGGAGTAACACTTCCAGGTAGCTCGTCCGGCTTTCTTAGCTGCGTACATGGCCGTGTCTGCATTTCGCAGGAGTGTCTCGGTGTCTGAGCCGTCCTCTGGAAATCTACAGATACCCACGCTAGCAGATACCTGAACACTTTCCCCCCCGATTAAGATGGGTTGCTCCAGGACTTTGATTAGCTTGCTGGCGATAACCGATACGTTCTGATAGCTATCGACGTCGAAGAGCAAGGCGACGAACTCATCACCGCCAATACGGGCAATTACGTCATCATCCCGTAAGGCTCCCACTAAACGTTTGCTGCACACTTTCAAGAGTTCATCGCCTGCACTATGGCCCAGACTGTCGTTGATGTCCTTAAACTGATCGAGGTCAATGAACATTATGGTGATGGGATCCCCTCGAGGCGCCGCGCGGGCCAATCTACTATCTAGGGTCTGTCGCAGGTGACTGCGATTTGGCAGAGCGGTTAGCGGGTCCTGGCGAGCAAGAAGCTCCAGATAATGTTCGTTCTCCTTGATGTTGGTGATGTCGTTGAAGCTCCCGACATAGCCTCTCAATCGTTCCTTTTTGTCATGCACAGGGGAAACGGTTAGTAGGCAGGGGAACACCTCGCCATTTGCACGGCGGTTCCATACTTCACCCTGCCAGCGGCCTTTCTTCTCGACGATCCTGAACATCTCCCTAAAAAAATAAGGGTTGTGCCGCTCTGATGAGAGAATAGCGGGAGTCTGACCAACCGCTTGATCATGAGCAAAGCCGGTGATTTCGCTAAAGGCATCGTTAACATCGATGATGGTGCCGTCTACCTCGGTCATCATTACTGCTTGCGCTGATGACGTGAATACTTCCGCTACCCTGCGTAACTGCTCCTCTGCCTCATGGAGCGACGTAACGTCGTGAATACTGACCGCAACGCCTCGTTGCACCCGCTCGTCAGAGTAGGGCGCGTAGGTGACATCTATGCGTCTAGCCCCCTTGGGTGACTCACGCCACTGCTGAAACTGAACTCGAGCGCCGTTCTGCGCTTCTTTTAGCTTTTCTCCGAGTTGATTTTCAGCGTAGCTATCGCCCAATACTTGAGCGACTGTAAGTCCTGTTAGCTCGCTTGGGGTAAGCCCATGGCGCAAAGCATAGGCGGGGTTCACGACTTGATAGCGAAACTCTTCGTTTAGTAGCGCAACTTCGCTGTCCGTAGATCCCAGCGCCCTTTCCAGCAGCAGGGCATCGTCCAGCGCCTGACGGTTAGATAGCCAAAGACTCACGGAGGCGGCTGCGCCTTTAAGAAAATCAAGCTCTTCCTGAAGCGGCGGCACTGTTTCGCTGAATATAGCCTCTATGGAGCCACTGTGTTTACTGCCCGTCTCGAGGGGTATCTCAATGCTCGGGCCGTCAAGGGACTCTTTACCGGCATGCCAGGTAGCTCCGTCGAGGTAGAGACTTGCGCGAACTTGCTCGGGCGCCTGCATGGAGGCAACCACCTGTTCGCAGACATGTTGCGCGTAGCTGTTGATCTCCGTATCTGTCTGGGAGCGGCGATGTATCTCAAAGAGCCCCTGAAGCTCCTTCATTCGTTCGTTCAGATCATAGACCGCACGTTTTTCTGCGCTGACATCGCGCACAATAATCGCGGCTCGGCCATCCGGTGCCGGTGCGATGCGACAATCAAAATAGTCTGTGGATCCATTTATGGGCAGCACGTATTCGGTCGCAGCAAGTGCTCCTGTTCGCAAGGCCTTCTGCAAACACTGCGTGATCTTGTGTCCTGCCTCGTCGGGCAGTACATCACTCATCACTTTGCCCATGAAGTTTTCAGGAGCGGTGAACAGGGCGCTATTTTCTGGAGCCTGATAGTTCAGGATCCGTCCTTCCGTGTCGACAAGAAAAAAAAGGTCCGGCAGAGCCGCAAACAAAGCGTCCACCGCGCTGCGCTGACTCGCGACGATGTCTCTGCGCCGCTTGTCCTCATCCACGTTCATATGAATGCCGTAGCAACGCAGTGCCTGGCCAGTTTGCTTATCGCGTACGAGTTTGCCTCTAGATCGAATCCACACATAGTGTCCGAGCTTGTGACGAAGCTCCATCTCGACGTCCCACAGCGTCTCATCGCTGTCGGCAAACTGTTCCATTATGTGCGTTATGTGTGCCCGCTTTTCCGGGCGAAGTAGTGCCTCCCAGGCCGTTAAATCATTGGGAAGCTCACTGCTCGAATAACCCAGTTGCTCCCGACAGGCATTTGAGAAGTACACCGTTTGCCTGACGGGATTGTGTCCCCCGGGCATTTGCCAGTGAAAAATGCCATCGGGTAGCGCAAGCTCTAAGAGTTCGTGTTGGGTTTCGATCTCAGCGCGTGTTTTTACATCCTCGGTGATGTCGCTGTAAACGGCCATGAGAAGGCCATTGCTCAGCGGGTAAATATCGTTTTGAAACCAGCCCTCGCGAGACTTCGGCTCCTCACCACTGGGTTCGCTGTATTTAAGGGGGGGGAGGCTTTCTTTGCTGCCTGAGCTGTGCACTCGGCGTAGTGCGCCCACAAAGCCCATTTCTTTTGCGCCAGGAAACGATTGGCTAAGGAGCGTGCCCACGACCTCAGACTCTACGACCTTACTGAGGACTAAAGCAGCAGGATTCATCGCCAGGATGCGAAAGTCTTTAGCGTCCTCCACTGGTTCGTAGATCACAACGCCTATATCGAGCGCAGCGACAGCGGCGCTGTAGATGTTCACCTGTGCGGGCACTGAAGCGTTCATTGCTGATCCATCACGACAATTAGAGGGGTGATGGGGAGCTCCCTAAGGAGCGAAGGCACTACTGCATGCGCAGACGATGCACTCCGGACACGCCAATGAGGCCATCTAGCTGATCGGCGTGGCCCTCTCGCCACCCAGTAATCCAGTTGATTCGTTGTTGCTCCGTCGTGTGCGGGCAACTTTCGCTGCTCCGACCTGATACTCCTGCCTGATAACCACGCTCATAAGCTCGAGCAGTCATATCGCGTTTCTGTCGGCGCATCGCTATTCCTCTCATGTCATACATAGGGGCTTACCTCTATATAAGCAGAGAAAATCGGTTTCAGCTACTATTTTTTTGTTACGGATACAAGCACGTCTATCTCGCAATGATATAAAGAATTCACACATACGGGTTTGCGCCGTCTCTTTCGCCGTTCAGCGGTTTGTTATCGGTACGAACTCAGGGCACCATGAGTGCTTATCGATATCACTTTCAGGACAATTCCCCGATGTTTTTTAGAGTGTTTTGCAGTGCCATTCTTGCGCTGGTTTTTTTCAGTCCAGCCTTTGCCCTTGATGAAAAGGAGCTAGCGATCCGCGATGCTGTGATTCGTGGGCAGGGAGAGGCCCTCTCCCTGCTGGAGCAAGCCGTGAACATCAACAGCGGCACGATGAATGTAGATGGGGTGAGAGAGGTGGGACAACTCTTTGCCGAGGCTTTTTCCGAAGCTGGATTTTCAACTCGCTGGGTAGACGGGGAGATGTTTAACCGAGGCGGCCATCTTGTGGCAGAACACGGAAAAAGGGGCCCCAAGGTTCTCCTGATTGGCCATCTGGATACGGTGTTTGCAAAAGACAGCAGCTTTCAAAAGTTTTCGCGTATTGATGAGAGTTATGCAGCAGGGCCCGGTATCACCGATATGAAGGGCGGCGACGTAATCATTCTGCAGGCAGCCAAGGCCCTTGACGCTGCCGGAGTGCTGGATGAGCTCCAGCTACGGGTAGTCCTCACCGGCGATGAGGAATCGCGCGGGAGGCCCTTAAGCCTTGCCAATGCCGCGCTTATTGAGGCGGCAGACTGGGCCGATATAGCCTTGGGCTTTGAGGACGGTGACGGCGATCCAAAGACGGTGGTGACGGCGCGGCGCAGCTCCAGCGAATGGCGTCTGAGCGTGACCGGTAAACCGGCGCATTCTTCTCAGATTTTCCGCGAAGACATCGGTTTTGGCGCTGCATTGGAAACCGCAAGAATTCTCGACGCCTGGCGAGTGGCACTGTCGGCGATTCCCAATCTCACCTTCAACCCCGGCTTGGTCATGGCGGGAACCGACATGGATCATGATGACAGTAATACACGGGGGACGGTCTTTGGAAAAAACAACGTGATCGCGCAGACAGCGGTTGTCACCGGCGGGATGCGGGCAATCAGCCCTGAGCAGATTGCTAACGCGGAGGCGAAGATGCGCGAGATTGCAGCGGAAAATCTAGCGCAGACTACTGCAGAGGTGACCTTCAATCATGGCTATCCTCCCATGGCACCTTCTGAGGGTAACGACACATTGCTTGAGTACTACAGCGCTATCAGCGAAGAGCTCGGTTATGGACCGGTGGTGGCTGTGGATCCGCGAAGGGCCGGAGCTGCCGACATTTCTTTTGTAGCGGACCGTGTAGACGCTGCTCTCGACGGCTTAGGTCTGATGGGCGACGGCGGCCACACGGTCGGCGAGGTCGCAGATCTTCGTACCTTGCCACAGCAGACCCAGCGTGCCGCTATCCTGCTTTACCGTATTGCGAAGGGAACTGTAGTCCCCCGGCTATGAGAGTCCCTCCGGCTATGTAAGTCCTTTGCCATGTGGCTCTTTGGGGAGATGTTCTGGCGACCTAGACCTACTCTAGCACTGGAGCACTGGAGCACTGGTTCCCGTGTCCCAGATGCTGCCTCGGTATTGCGTTTCCTTGGCCGGCGTATTGCCCACTACGTCTATGTTCCCACCACTATCAAGAAAATTTCGCACCTGCTCTGCAATAGCCTCTCGCAGTCGTTGCTTCTCGGCAGTGTTGACACCTGATTGCTTGTCCATGCGCAGTCCTCCTATCGCTGCGCACATCGTCCGGATCTTAGATGACAGTAAAGCGATAGATATTTGAAATTTTTGTGACTCGAACAAAGCCATTATCGACGCCGCGCACTGTCACAAATTTGTCATAACTCGATAACATTACCGTCACATTACGAACCTACGATGCCCCGATTGCTTTTATGGATGGGGCATAGCGATGACCCTCCACGTCACTATTCCTGACTTAGAGGTCGTAATGACACAGTTGTTTGGCGCCCGGCGTGCCTTGCCAGTCTTGTTTACCTTGCTTAGCCTCACGCAAACCGGCCATGCAGCTGATGAACTACTGCTGTACGTCTTTGAAGACGGCGTTGCTGTGCAAGGCGCGGTCGTCACTATTGATGGCGAGCCTGCAGGCACGACTCGTCGTGACGGGTCTCTGTTTGTGGATCTTGAAGGCGACGGTCAACGAGTGCTCGCGATCACGGGCAGCGATGGTGTGGTTCAGCGCGACCGCTTTTCGTCAGCTTCAGGCCAGCTGGTGGATGTGATCAGCGATCTTGGCGGTGGTGACAATCAGGCGATCGTCGACGTCTACTCTCGAACAGAGTCAGCTGCGGATCGTCGCGAAGCGCCTACAGGTGAACTTCAAGTCACGGTCCGTAAAGGTTCCGACGCTGCCGTAAACCAATTGGTTGTAATTTCTAACGGTCAGGGCGGTGTGTCGACAAATGCACAGGGCCTTGCGTCAAAGAGGGTCCCCCGCGGTATCTATCGAGTAACCACCGACGAAGTCTCTCGTGAGGTCCGGGTCGTGGCGGGTGTGACCAGAGGTGTGCAGATTAACCTCCCCGAAGCCGAAGGGCTGATTTCGATAGCCGCGCCGCAGATTGAGGAGGTCTTCGTGCTCGGCACTTTCGATCCTGGTGGCTTCGAGTTGTCCGAGCGAGATACCAATTTGATCGTCGACACACTCGGTGTTGAGGAGTTGGCACGCTTTGGTGACTCAGACGTTGCTGCTTCCGTGATACGTGTTCCGGGCGTGGCAGTACAGGACGACAAGTACGTGTTCATTCGCGGCCTCGGTGGCCGCTACGTGACATCGACTTTGAACAACTCGACGATGCCGTCTACCAACCCGACCAAGCGTACGGTGCCTCTCGATTTGTTTCCCTCCAATTTCGTTAACCAGTTGGATATCAAAAAGACTTTTCTGCCGTTTATGCCCGGCGAATCCACCGGCGGTAATTTGGTGATCAACACCAAGACCTTTCCTGACGAACGCTCCGCGAGTGTTACTGCGTCACTAGGCTATGTGACGGATCTTACGGGCAATACAGTGGGTGTAGATCCTGCTAGTGGCAATTTTGACTTCATCGGCTGGGATGACGGAACCAGAAAAGAGAGCATTGTCGTTTCGACTATCGGGGACATCGTTTCTGACGGCGGCACAGTCACTGCGGATGACGGTACTACCTTCACCTTGGAGCTGGAGCAGCTTCGAGAGCTGCAGCGCACCGCAGGTATTTTCCTGTCCGAGGATTGGGATCTGGATTTTGCTGAGACTACGCCTAACGGCAGTCTCGGTGTTAACTACGGTGACCTGTTCTATCTGGGCGAGGGTGAGCTGGGCTTTTACGCTGCCGTAAACTACTCCAACGAGTGGAGCCAGCGCGGTAACGGTATACGGCGAAGTTACAGTGCCAGCGGGATCGTTGCCGATGATCAGAACTACGAGTCCTATTCTCAGAACATAGATATTTCAGGTCTTGCCTCGATTGGCTACAACATTGGGAACAATACCTTCGAGTGGAACAACGTGGTGTCCCGCTCCACAGAAAGTTTTGTCGAGCGTTCCGTTGGCCGCGAGGGAGACGAATTCCGATCGGTTTACCAAGCGACAAGTCAATGGGAAGAACGACAGTTTTTGTCTTCTCAGATCGTGGGCTCTCACTTTCTTAACGAAGATGGGTCGCTCTTTGGTGAGTGGCAGTTCACTGCGAGTCAGGCCCGCCGTTATGTTCCGGGTAGAACAGATGTTCGTTTCAACGCTGAGGCTAACCTCACCGAGCCGGCTGAATTGCGTGAGGGTTACGACTTCTCGCAAGCAAACAACGAGCAGAGCGAATTGCTCAACGGGTTCTTCTTCTCGTCCGGTAGTTCCTCGAAGCGTTATGACGACTTGACTGACGACAACTTCGACGGTTCATTTGATATCACCTGGGACGCCTACGATGACGGTGCCAGCTTCGGTCAACTGCGATTCGGAGCGCAGGCCATTTATCGCGAGCGGGACGCCGAAAGCGCAACCTACGGGTTCTTCAATAATGGGGCCGACGCCACTTTGAGCAGGTCGCCTAATGTGCTCGTGTCTGACAATATTTTTGTCTGCGGTGAAGGGCCGGGCACAGTGACCTGCGAGGATGATTCGCAGGGTGGTGTACAGAATAGCCCCACCACCGGTTTTCTCTTTCAAGTGCGGACTCAGGTTTCCGACGAATACCAAGCCGAGCTTGAGTACAACAGCGTATACGCCATGTACGACCATACCTTTGATGGCGTATGGGAGGTGATTGCCGGTGCCCGCTATGAGCAATACGAGCAAGTAACCGACACCTTCGACCTGACTACGGGTAACCCCGTCCAGGGAATCGTTGATGAAGGAAGCCTTTTACCTGCTCTAGGTATCAACTGGTTTTATTCGGACACGCAGCAGTTGCGACTCGCAATCAGTCAGACCGTAGCGAGGCCAGACTTCAAAGAGGCCTCAAATGCTGTGTTTTTTGACAACGAATTTAACGTGCGTGTTCGTGGTAACCCCAACCTGACGATTTCCGATATTTTTAACGCAGACCTTCGCTGGGAGTGGTATTTCGGGGAAAACGATACCGACAATATTTCAGCGGCTGTGTTCTACAAAGATATGACTGACCCTATCGAGCGGGTCTATCAGGCCGCATCGGGCACGGCGAGCAATTCACGAACTTTCCAAAATTCTGAAGCAGCGGAGCTTTACGGCGCAGAAATCGAGGGCCGTAAAGAGTTTGTGTTAACTGACGACTACAACAACACCCTGTTTGTGTCCTTCAACGCGGCGTACATCGAGTCAGAAGTGACTCTACTGAATGGCGACGCCCGAGCGCTTCAGGGGCAGCCTGAGTACACAGCGAATTTCGTTATTGGCTACGACAATGTGCCCGGCGGGCACCAACTCACGCTTCTTTACAACCATAACGGCGAATCCATTGCTGATGTCGGGATTCTTGGGCTTCCCAACGTCCTGCTTGAGGAGAGGGGAGAACTGAACCTCGTCTACCGCTATGACATTTCAGAGAAGGCAACTCTCAAAGCGCGTGTGGAGAATATTTTTGACGCAGAAGTGGAATACACCCAAGGGGATCAGATATTCCAATTCTACGAAAAAGGCACCACTTTCCAGCTCGGATTCGACTGGGAATTCTAGGCAGTACCAGAGGACCCACTTGGGTTGACAACGTTTCACTAGGGAGTGAAGTGATGAACAAGCAGTTTGTATTGGCTCTAGTTGCGTCCGTAGGCCTTGTGGGCCTTAGCGGATGCAGTGAGGGCGATAGCGCGACGATCATAATCGAGGCGCCTGAGACTGGTAACGGTGGCGGTAACGGCGGAGGCAATGGTGGTGGCAACGGCGGCGGAAACGGCGGTACCGATCCCACAGCCTGCCCCGAGGGCACTGAAGAAGTCTCCGCGGGCACGTGTCTACTTAGCGGTACTTACACGAGCGACCTTACCCTTGCGGCGGGTAACGTTTACCAGTTGGATGGTCGGGTGAACATCGGCAACGGTAATTGCTTACTGTCCAGTGCTACGACCTGCGACAATGGCGATCCGTTAGTCAATGCGACACTGACTATCGAGCCCGGCGTTAGCGTTCGTGGTCTGCCTTCTGACGATCCTCTCAGCGCGGCGGTGCTCCACATCACGCGCGGAAGTATGATCAATGCGGTGGGTACAGCTGCGGCACCTATCATCTTTTCCTCAGTGGATCCCGATTTCACGACTCCCGGCGAGTGGGGCGGTTTGCAAATCTCTGGTTTCGCCCCGCATAACGCCTGCGACACTGATCCTTGTAACGTAGACGGAGAGGGTGAAGCTGGGTTTATCGGCGGTGATAACCCGGCCGATAACAGCGGTGCACTTCGTTATGTCGTTCTTGCTGAGAACGGTGTTGCGATCAACTCCGATGGTGACGAGATCAATGGACTGAGTTTGAACGCTGTCGGCTCTGGTACAGAGTTTGATTTCATCCAGATTCATGAGACGTCTGATGACGGTGTGGAGTTTTATGGCGGCACAGCCAACATAAAGCACCTTGTGGTGTCTAACGCCAACGATGACTCTATCGATTGGGATGAAGGTTTCCAGGGCAACCTGCAGTACGTGCTCGTTAAGCAGCACGGCGACGGTAGCGGAGAAGCCTTTGAGATGGATACAGAAGGTTCACTGGAATGGCTCTCCAAGCCTACCGTTGTTAACACGACTGTTATTGCCGATAAGCAAGCTGATGATTCTCCGTTTATAACGCGATTTAAGGACAGCACCGGTGGTTTTTTCCACAACATGGTAATGACCGTTTCCGGTGATGCAACGGGTACGTTCGAAACCTGCGCGCAGATCGAAGACGGTGCAGAAGCCAATATCAATATGTCTTTGGTGTTTAACAACTGGATTCAGGATTGCTCCAACATCTCCGGCGCGGGCGGCACACTGTCAAATGAACCATCGGTGGATAACGACTCTGTAGTTATCGCTGCTGCGGCACTTGACGATATTCTGGCTTCTCAGGCTGCTGCTGCTTCAGGCATTACGGCTATCGACTGGGATGCCATAGGCGCCTCCTTCGATCTCCCCAGCACTGCCGCTGGAGATCCTCAAGACTTCGACGCAAGCTTCTTTGAGCCGACTACCTACATGGGCGCGGTAAATCCTGACGGTTCTGACCCATGGTGGGCTGGCTGGACGCTGGACTTTGGTGCAGGCAATGCGATCCCACCTGTTGTAGAGGGTTGCCCTGAAGGCACTGAAGAAGTTGAGTCGGGAGTATGCCGTCTCAATGGTACCTACTTAAGCGATCTGACCCTGACAGCCGGTAATGTGTACCAGCTGGATGGTCGCGTGAATATCGGTAACGGTAACTGCTTGCTCACGGACGCGACCACCTGTCAGGGTGGTGCTTCTCTGGTAAACGCAACGTTGACGATCGCACCCGGTGTTTCAATAGTTGGCTTACCCTCGGATGATCCACTATCTGCATCGGTGCTGCATATCACCCGCGGAAGCGACATTAACGCCGTAGGTACGGCGGTGGCGCCCATTGTCTTCTCTTCCGCTGATGATGATATCGTCGGTCCCGGTGAATGGGGTGGTGTACAGATCAGCGGATTTGCTCCGCACAACGCCTGTGACGCCACACCTTGTAACGTGGACGGTGAGGGCGAAGCAGGCTTTATTGGTGGTGCCGATGCTGCGGATGACAGCGGCGTGATGCGCTACGTGATTCTCGCAGAAAACGGCGTTGCCATTAACTCTGACGGTGATGAGATTAATGCACTGAGCCTGAACGCAGTAGGTTCTGGTACCGAGTTCGACTTCATCCAAATCTACGAGACAACCGATGACGGTGTTGAATTCTATGGCGGTACCGCCAACATGAAGCACCTCATTGTGTCTAACGCTAACGACGATTCTGTTGACTGGGACGAGGGTTTCCAAGGCAATCTGCAGTACGTGCTTGTTAAGCAGCATGGCCAGGGTAGCGGTGAAGCATTCGAGATGGATACAGAAGGTTCCCTCGCATGGTTGTCCAAGCCAACGGTTGTGAACACCACTGTGATCGCAGATAAGCAAGCGGACGATTCGCCCTTCATCATGCGATTCAAAGACACCACCGGTGGCTTCTTCCACAACATGGTGATTACGGTCGCTAGCGATGCAACGGGCACATTCGATACCTGCGCACAGATCGAGGATGGTGCAGAGACCAACATCAACA
Source organism: Congregibacter brevis (assembly GCF_045689245.1). Lineage (GTDB taxonomy): Bacteria > Pseudomonadota > Gammaproteobacteria > Pseudomonadales > Halieaceae > Congregibacter > Congregibacter brevis. The sequence continues at coordinate 2,339,043 of NZ_CP136865.1, forward strand.
CTGCACTAGTGTTCAACAACTGGGTCCAGGATTGTGCAAATGAATCCGGTGCCGGTGGAACACTTTCAAACGAACCAAGTGTTGGTAACAGCTCGGTAGTTGTAGAGGCAGCGGCTCTGGATGACATCCTGTCATCTCAGGCAGCGGCGGCCTCTGGTCTGACACCCATCGACTGGGATGCTATTGGCGGATCTTTCGCTCTGCCAAGTGTGTCGGGTGGCGATCCTCAGGACTTTGATGCGGACTTTTTCGACCCAACTGATTACAGCGGTGCGGTGAACCCTGACGGTTCCGATCCCTGGTGGGCTGGTTGGACAGTTGAAGGTTCACTCTAAACACTTTGTGCACTGAGTGATTGGGCGGCCTTCGGGCCGCCCTTTTTTTGCCTCGCGTTTAAGTTGATAGCTGAATGCCAGTGGTATCAAAGCTCATATTCTGCCCCGGTGAGCGCAAAGCAAAAAAAACCGCGAACCCTGTGAGTTCGCGGTCTTGGTGTTTAAGCCCTAAGGATTAAGCGGTTTTGGGATGTAAGATTACGTTGAGGTTTCTGTAGCCCTTCACGAAGACCGATAAAGTGCGGTCGGGTTCGCCCACAACTTCAACACGGTCGAAGCGCGCCAGTATTTCTTCCCAGAGCGTGTGAAGCTGCATCTCTGCCAGACGGTTGCCCATACACCGGTGTATGCCAAAACCAAAAGACAGGTGCTTGCGAAGGTTTTCTCGATGAATATCGTAATCGTTGGGGTTATCGAAGAAACGCTCGTCACGGTTACCCGAGACGTACCACATCACAACCTTGTCGCCTTTGTGAATTGTCTGGCCACCCAGTTCGGTATCCTCCAGCGCTGTGCGGCGCATATGGGCTAGCGGCGTTTGCCAGCGGATGGTCTCCGAAACCATGTCAGGAATTAGACTCGGGTCAGCCTTTAATTCAGCAAACTGCTCAGGATGTCGGTCGAGGCAAAGGACGCTGGAACTCATAGTGCTTCGCGTAGTGTCGTTGCCTCCAACAATAAGCAAGAGCAGGTTGCCGAGATACTCCATGGGCTCCATATCTTTAGTGGCTTCACCGTGCACAAGGCGAGAAATGAAGTCATTTGATGGGGGCTCTTTTGCACGCTCATTCCAAAGGCCAATAAAGAACTCAAGACAGCCAAGCATTTCCTTCTTCCACTCATCCTCGGTCTCAACCATGCCTTGACCGGGTAATGTTGTGGTCATGTCGGACCACCAGGTGAGTTTGCTACGCTCTTCGTAAGGGAAGTCAAACAGCGTTGCGAGCATGCGCGTGGTGAGCTCGATAGACACGCGCTCTACCCAGTTGAAGGGTTCGCCAACGGGTAGGTTGTCCAGTACGTCCTGAGTACGTTCTCGAATGATTGGTTCGAAGTAGCGCAGGGCATCTGCGCCGACCGTGGGGCTTACCGTCTTGCGTTGTACATCGTGCTTGGGACGATCCATCGCGATGAACATCGGTAACTGAAAGTCGTCATCCTGATCTCGAATCGTAATCGCTGGCTCCGACGAGAAAATCTTGTGGGAGGTGTCGACGGTCATAATGTCTTCGTAGCGGGTTATCGACCAGTAGGGTCCAAACTCACTCTCGGCGCAGAAGTGCACGGGAGCTTCGTCGCGAAGACGCTTGAACCACGGCCAATGCACATCCGCCTCAAAAAGATACGGGTTGGAAACATCCAGCTTATCGAGGGGCACGGAGTAGGGATCTACATTGACCTGCTCGGGATCGTGCTCGGGTATCTTTGGGCTTGTGGGTGCCGGTGCGTTCATTATGACGTCTCGTTGTTTTTAGTGATGGCTCCGATTGTAAGCAAAGTATCGCCGAACGGCCATGCCCATTAATGACGCCTGGAGAACGATTTTTGCGGCAGGTTTTTGCGTAGGTAAGCGTAAAATTTGGCGTTCATTACGGTTTGCGTGGTTCTATGGGTTTACTATTGCTTGAATCAGTGCATTGACCTCGGACGGATAGACGATGACAGCGGAAGATAACGGCAGACTAGTCTGGGATGCTTTGAGGGAAGAGCAGGAGCGCCTTGGGGATGTGTCTATTCTCGCGCTCTTTGCTGATGACAGCGAAAGAGCAGAGGATTTCTCTCTGGATGCCGCGGGTCTGCATCTCGATTACTCCAAGAACCATGTGTCAAAAGATGCCTTACAGCTGTTGCTGCAGCTCGGCAAGTGTTGTGATCTTCCAGCAAGGATTGAAGGTTTGTTTGCCGGCGAACGCATCAATACCACCGAGGACCGCGCTGTCTTGCATACGGCGCTGCGCGACCGCTCAGGTCAGTCGGTATGGGTAGATGGTGTTGACGCTTGCCTAGCAGCGAGCGCAGAGCGGGATCGCATGCTGTCCTTTGTGGATGAGGTTCACAGTGGTAGGCGCCTGGGTGCTACAGGTAAGCCGCTTACAACGGTCGTCAATATTGGTATTGGGGGCTCAGATCTTGGCCCGGTCATGGTTGTCGAAGCATTGCGTCCCTATTGGATAAAAGGGCGACGCGCTTTCTTTGTCTCCAACGTTGATGGTCAGCATCTGGCTGACACGCTGATGCAACTAGACCCGGAAACGACTTTGTTCATTGTGGCGTCCAAAACCTTCACGACCCAAGAGACTATGACCAACGCGCGCAGCGCAATGAACTGGTTCCTGAACCATGGCGGAGATCAGGAATCCGCGAAGAGTCACTTTGTTGCGTTATCGACTAATGAGACCGCAGTGAGCGCTTTCGGCATCTCAGCTGAGAACACTTTTGGGTTCTGGGATTGGGTGGGAGGACGCTACTCGCTCTGGTCATCTATTGGTCTACCTATTGCCCTTCAAGTAGGTTCGGATCATTTCGTGGAGTTGCTCGACGGTGCATTTGCCATGGACGAGCACTTTCGCTACGCGGATCTCGCCGAAAATATGCCTGCGCTGTTAGCCTTGATAGGGGTTTGGAATCGTAACCTTGAGGGTATCGGAGTTCATGCGGTCCTTCCCTACGACCAGCACTTGCATCGACTTCCAGCCTACTTGCAGCAGGCCGATATGGAGTCCAATGGTAAATCCGTATGCCTCGACGGCCAGTGGACTGCTCTCAAGACGGGGCCGGTGATCTTTGGCGAGGCTGGTACGAATGGACAGCACGCGTTCTATCAGCTTTTGCATCAGGGAACCGAACTGGTGTCCTGTGACTTCATCGGTGCAGTTAACTCCCAGTCGGAGATGGCTGACCATCACCCCAAGTTGCTGGCGAATCTGCTGGCTCAGCCCCGCGCGCTCATGTGCGGGAAGTCGCTGGATGAGGTTCGTGAAGAGCTGTTCAGCGAAGGGCTCAGCGCCGACGCTGTCGAAACCCTGGCACCGCACAAAGTGTTTGAGGGTAATCGGCCTAGCAACACCATACTCATGGATCGTTTAACTCCAGAAAACTTGGGCGCTCTAATCGCACTTTATGAGCACAAGATTTTTGTTCAGGGCGTGATCTGGGGGATTAACTCCTTTGACCAGTGGGGCGTCGAGTTGGGCAAGCAACTCGCCAGCGATATCCTGCCGCGTCTTGTGGACGGTGCTAGCGATGGAGCCACAGTGCTCGATCCGTCTACCGAACAGCTTCTGCAATGGATTCGCAATCGACGAGGCTAGACTTAGAGACATGGCAGAGTCAGGCGCAGGTAGTAGGAAGTAGGTAGTAGGCCAGGCGCTCTGCCAAGCGTGCTTTACTACCATCGTCGAATTGTGAGGCTCACCGCTCAGGGCTAGTCTGCAGAAAGATCACTTGAAGGATTCCAAGCCCATGACAGCAAATGTTGACTGGATGCAGGAAGCACAGAACATTCACTGGTACGAGCCGCCTACGTGTCTCCTGGATGACTCGCGGCCGCCGTTCTATCGCTGGTATCCCGACGGTACCACCAATGCCTGCTACAACGCGCTGGATTTTCACGTTGCAAACGGCAGGGCTGACCAAGCGGCGCTGATCGTCGATAGCCCGGTGACCAATTATCAGCGCACGTACAGTTACGCGCAGTTGTTGGATGCCGTAGCGCATTGTGCGGGAGCTATGGCAGCGAATGGCGTGGGCATGGGTGACCGTGTGCTCATTTACATGCCCATGATTGCCGAGGCGGTCATTGGCATGCTCGCCTGCGCTCGCCTCGGCGCTGTGCACTCCGTCGTGTTTGGAGGCTTCGCGAGCAATGAGTTGGCTGTGCGTATCGATGATGCCGAGCCCTCCCTGATTCTTTCAGCATCTTGCGGTATTGAGCCCAGCCGGGTGATTGCTTATAAGCCGTTGTTGGACGAAGCGATTGATCTTGCCCATCACAAGCCCGACTGCTGCATTATTGTCCAACGTCCCGATGTGGTCGCCGAAATGTTACCCGGGCGAGACATTGCCTGGATTGATGCAATGGCCGATTCCACCGCCCACGATTGCGTTCCTGTGCCGGCCAATCATCCTCTGTACATTCTCTACACGTCGGGGACTACGGGGCAGCCAAAGGGCGTGGTCCGAGACACAGCCGGTGGCATCGTTGCATTGAAGTGGAGCATGCAAAGTATCTACAACGTGGCACCCGGTGAGGTTTTTTGGGCAGCATCGGATGTAGGTTGGGTCGTCGGGCACAGTTATATCGTTTATGGGCCCTTATTCAGTGGTAACACCACGCTTTTATACGAAGGGAAACCTGTGGGTACTCCTGATGCAGGAGCGTACTGGCGCGTGATCGAGCAACACAAAGTCAGTGTGCTCTTTACGGCACCCACCGCCTTTCGAGCCATCCGCAAGGAGGACCCCGAGGCGAGCCTTATGGGTAGCTACGACCTTGAGAGTCTGAGAGCCTTGTTTCTTGCCGGCGAGCGTTGTGACCCGGATACGCTGCATTGGGCAGAGCGGGAGTTAGCGGTGCCGGTCATCGACCACTGGTGGCAGACGGAGACCGGTTGGCCCATTTGTGCGAACTGCCTCGGTATTGAGGCCTTGCCCGTTGTCCCCGGCTCGCCAGCCCGAGCCGTTCCAGGTTATGACGTGACGGTGTTGGATGAACACGGGGAGCCCGTGGAGACCGGTACCATTGGTGCCTTAGTGATTAAGCTGCCGCTACCTCCAGGTACCTTTACCACGCTGTGGAACGCCGAAGAACGCTACGAGCAGGCGTATTTCTCGCGCTTCCCCGGTTATTACGAGACGGGTGATGCCGGCTACATCGATGAGAGCGGTTATGTGTTTGTCATGGCTAGAACCGACGATGTGATTAACGTAGCCGGACATCGACTGTCCACGGGGGCCATGGAAGAGGTGCTGGCAGCGCATCCTGATGTTGCGGAGTGTGCAGTTATTGGCGTGCAGGATGCGCTCAAAGGCCAGCTGCCTCTGGGTCTCATAGTTTTATCTGACGGCGTCGCTCGCAACGAGCTCGATATCCTTGCAGAGGTGATAGCTTCCGTGCGAACAAGTATTGGCCCCGTGGCGGCGTTCAAACAGTGTTACGTCGTCAAACGCCTTCCTAAAACCCGCTCAGGGAAAATCCTCCGGGCGACTATGCGCAGCATTGCCGATGGTCAGGCGTTTAAGGTGCCCGCTACTATTGATGACCCGGTTATTCTTGACGAAATAGCCGCTCTAATCACAAACAGATAATCCCTTTGCGCTGTCTGCGAACGGCGGCGGGAGCCGCTCAGGATCGGGGTGGGCCTGTGCCCTGCGTGGCGGTGGTCCCTGTAGCGGTAGTGGGTGTTTTTACTGTCATATTCTTGTCATTTTTGTGACACATAAGTGTCACATTTCACCGTTATTGTGCCCCCATTCGAATTTATAGAGCTTGCGGCCATGAATCTTCGCAGTGCATTGTTACTTTCTCTAGTGATGGGGGTGTTTAGCCTTCCCACTCAAGCCCTGACGCTGAGCTCTGTGGAGCTTAACGCGGCGGCGCATCTTGGCTGTGTGTTGGCCGATGATGCTCTGGGCTACCTTACTGAAGATCAGTTCAATTCGCGTTTTGACGAAGCCGTGGGTGATTTGTCTGAAGCGCAGGTCGATGTGATTTACGCCAAGGCGCTAGGCTATATAGACGGACTACTTTTTGGTCTTTCGTCGGGTGAGATGGACATTGCGAACAGTCGTTTAGAGAGCTATAGCAACAGTGATGCCTGTGCTTACGGTGTCCAAGCGGTGAGTCGCACAGTCTCTTTATAAATTTTTTCCAGGTCGGTGATCCGACTGTAGCGGGGGCGGCGTAACAAGGGTCTGTAACGGTTATCCGTTACGGCAGACACCATCTCTCCCCCAGATGGATGTATTTGTTTGACCCGGCCTCTTGGCCGGGTTTTTTTTTGCCTCCGCTTTGAGGTTCTCAGGGTTGCATTGATCTCCGGGGCCCCTTTATGCGTAACCGAATCAAGCTATTTAATCGGACCAAGCTATGCCTGCTATTCAGCGGATCGTCATTTTCGCGCTCATTTCTCTTCTCGCTGCTTGCGGAAGCATTTCTGTTGATGATTACGCGGGTACTGAGCCCGAGTTTAAGCCCCAATCTTTCTTTGATGGACCTCTCATCGCCCGCGGTGTACTTAAGGATCGCAGCGGCTTGGTGATCCGTCGATTTAGCGCGGACATCAAGGCTTATTGGACCGATGGTGTTGGCACCCTGGAGGAGGATTTTGTCTTTGATGATGGCGAAGAGAGTCGACGCGTATGGACGCTCACGCCGTCGAATGATGGAGGATTTATAGCGACCGCCGGGGACGTCGTTGGCAAGGGGCGTGCGAGTGTTGCTGGCAACGCGATGTTTCTCGACTACGTGCTTCGTGTGCCCTATGGCGACGGCAGCATTGATCTCAGTATTGATGATCGGATGTATCTCCTGACACCGAATGTGCTCATTAACGAATCCCAAATGCGTAAGTTTGGCTTCCGCGTCGGTGAAATTGTGTTGACGATAGAACGTTTGGCGCCAGCTGCCTGATGTCTATGCGTCTAATGCAGGCTCTCGGGTTAGCAGGATTGTTTCCTTTTGTCGGAGCGGCCCTCGGAGTGATGTTCCTGGACGACCTGCTGCTGGCATTGTCCCAGCGAACCTTTCTGCTCTATTCCACGGCGATACTCTGTTTTCTGGGAGGTACCTTTTGGGGGGAAACGCTCCCTGAACCGACTGTAGGGCAGGGCGCGGCAATTCTCATCAGTAATGGCATTGTTTTGTTTGCAGTGCTGGCAATGCTGACGGCTCAGCCATTAATCGCGGCGGTAATGTTGATGCTCGGTCATTTGGCGCTGCTGTGGTACGAGCGCCAGTTGCCTGATCGTGCGGTCTGGTACACCCGCATGCGCAGCTGGCTGACCTTTGTTGCGGTAATCACCCACTTGATGTTTTGTATAGGATTGACTCTTAGAGCGTCTCCCTGATGATTGGCCGCCTGCATTGCGGAGCGCATATCGCGAAGGCTAGACTCCATGCTTCAGTAGCTCTTCGGTGCCAGGATCCATGAAACTTTGCGACAGCGCATTCGAGGCCGTGAGCGCAATTGGGAGCGGCGAGTTCATCTGGTCACACTCAATGGCCGCTACCCCTGTGCTACTTCTTGATGCGCTGGCTGAGCATGCAGTCTCCCATACCGATATCACCCTTATGCAGCTTCACCTTGAGCACGCAGACAAAGTGACAGCTCCTGAGATGGAGGAGCATCTTCGCCATCGCTGTTTTTTCGCCGGCAAAGAAACGCGTAAGTTGATCAACGAGGGCCGCGCGGACTATGTGCCGATGTTTCTCTCGGAAATACCCAAGCTGTTTCGCAAAGGTGAGCAGCGCGTAGACACCGCTCTTATCCAAGTGTCGCCACCAGATCGCCATGGCAATTGTTCTCTTGGCATTTCCGTGGAAGCGACCAAGGCAGCCTGTGACGTCGCGGGAAAGATTGTCGCGCATATCAATCCTCTGATGCCCCGCACTCACGGAGATAGCTTTGTTAATGTGCGTGACATACACAGCGCTTTTCAGCTGTCTGAACCCCTGATTAACGTGAGCAGCAAAAGCAGCTCCAACATCGAAAACCAGATTGGCGCGCATGTAGCGAGTTTGGTGGAGGATGGTGCGTGCTTACAGATGGGGATTGGCGCGATTCCCGACGCTGCTTTGCGTTGCCTTGGGGATCATCAAAATCTGGGCGTACACACAGAGATGTTCTCTGACGGGGTACTACCTTTGCTGGAGTCCGGCGTCATTAACAACGCTAACAAAAAGATAGCCAAAGGCCGGAGCGTGACGGGCTTTGCCATGGGCAGCGATGAGCTTTATGCCCACGTTCACGACAACCCTGAGGTAACCTTTCTTGACATTGAGTTTGTTAACAATCCGACGGTGATAGCCAAGAACGCGCAGGTGACGTCTATCAACAGCGCCCTGCAGATCGATCTCTCGGGGCAGGTCTGCGCGGACTCTATTGGCCACCAGATTTATTCTGGCGTTGGCGGGCAGGTGGACTTTGTCCTCGGAGCAACCTACTCATTACACGGTAAATCGATTATTGCGCTACCCAGCACGGCGCAAAAAGGCGCCCTGTCGAGGCTGGTGACGACGCTAGCCGCAGGTGCGGGGGTGGTTACGACTCGCGCGCAGGTAGATTATGTGGTGACTGAGTTCGGTGTGGCTCAGCTTCGAGGACGATCGTTAGGACAGCGTGCGAAAGATCTTATTGCTATTGCTCACCCGGATTTTCAGGAGGCTCTGGCTCGTGAGGCTCGGGATACGCTTAAGCTGAAACTCACCTAAGACTGGGCTGCAGGCTGGCGGTCTTAAAGAGTCAAGAAGACTACTAATCGTTCATTTAATTCTTTATCACTTTTAGGAGAGGCTTTATGCAAAACATGTGCGTCGTTAAACCCGGAGGCTTGGACAATTTGAGGGCCAGCGAAACTCAGTCTGCCTCTCCAGCCGCTGGCGAGATACAGGTGCGCGTGCATGCGAGTTCGCTTAATTTTCACGACTATCTGGTTGCAGTGGGCATGCTGCCTGTGGACGACGGACGAATACCCATGTCTGACGGCGCAGGCGAGGTAACAGCGGTGGGAGAGGGCGTTACTGAGTTCTCCGTGGGCGATCGAGTTATGAGTTGCTTCTTTCCTAACTGGGAAGATGGAGGCGCAACAATGGATCGCCTCCTGGGTGTACCCGGAGACCATGTAGACGGCTTTGCCAGCGAATCTGTCACCATGTCATCGAAAACGTTTACCCCCATGCCGAGGCACATGAGCTTTGCTGAGGCGGCGACCTTGCCCTGTGCAGGTCTTACCGCTTGGCGAGCGCTGGTGGAAGAGGCGAGCCTGAAAAGCGGTGAATGGGTGTTGGTTCAGGGTACGGGTGGTGTCAGTATTTTTGCGCTTCAAATCGCCAAATACCTGGGCTGCAAGGTTGTCGCCACGTCTTCCAGCGAGGCGAAGCTCGAGAAGCTTCGGGCGATGGGCGCCGATGAAGTGATTAATTATAAGGAGCAGCCCGAGTGGGGGCGGGTGGCTGCTGAACTCACTGGTGGCGTCAGTTTAGTTGTGGAGGTCGGCGGGCCGGGTACTGTTACTCAGTCCGTCCGAGCGCTGCGGGTTGGTGGGGTGATCAGTATGATCGGTGTGCTTACAGGACTCGCTGGTGACGTGCCGCTTGCCGAGTTTTTCCAACGCAATGCTGTGATGTCAGGAATCACCGTAGGTTCTCGTCAGCATCAAGCCAACATGACAAAGGCCTTCGAAGAGTGGAAGCTACGCCCGGTTCTTGATCGCAGCTTTGAGCTGATAAAACTTGCGGAGGCTTTTCGCTATCAGGAGAGTGGGCAGCACTTTGGCAAGATTGGTGTGGATCTGAGCTAGCGAGTACCCGTAGTTGCGCTGTCGTTGCTCTGTGGTGGCTCTGTAGCTGCTCTGTAGTTGCTCTATAGTTGCTTTATAGACCAGCCTGTCTAACAGGGCACGTCACGCGTGCCCAAAATGCTCTGTGAGCACTCTCTCACCGAGTCTTGTACTCAGTCTCTCGCTCAGCCTTAGCGTCGGTCTATTTCGTCGAGCTCAAGATCCACGTTATCAAAGGCGTCGCCTTTGTTAAGGCGGATGTGCAGAGACACGTTGTTCTTGGAGTCAGAGTACTCCACCGCAGTCTCCGCGGATATGGTGCCTTTTTCATAGAGTTCGATGAGCGCCTGATCAAAGGTGCGCATCTGATACTTGCTGCCTTGCTCGATGGTGCTTCTCAACTCAGTCAGATCCTGCTTGGTAATCAGGTCTTGTACTCTTGGAGTGTTGACAAGTACCTCCATGGCCGCACATTTGCCTCCGTCGATGGTAGGTACAAGTCGCTGAGAGATAATGCCCCGTAGGTTTTGCGCTATACGGATAACTTCGTTGCCCTGATCTTCGGGGGGGAAGAATGTCATCATTCGTTCGAGAGCCGAAACCGCGTTATTCGCGTGGAGAGTAGTGAGACAGAGGTGTCCCGTGTTGGCGAACTTCAATGCGGACTCCATTGTCTCCTCATCCCGGATCTCACCCAGCAGTATCACGTTCGGTGCGGAACGCATGGCGGAACGAATTCCGGTGCTATAGCTGTCTGTATCCACGCCGATTTCCCGTTGAGCGACTACGGAGCGTTTATGGGAATGGAGATATTCGATAGGATCCTCCAGCGTAAGAATGTGTCCCGCGGCATTTGTATTGCGATGATCAATCATCGCGGCCAGTGATGTCGATTTACCGGAACCGGTAGCGCCAACCACAACGACAAGGCCATTTTTCTCCATCACAAGATCGTTCAGAACAGCGGGTAGTCCCAGCTCTTCGACCGTGGGGATTTCGTTGCGGACATAGCGGAAAACCAGAGACGTCTCACCGCGCTGACGGAAAGCGGACCCTCGAAAACGACCAAGGTTTGGAACGCCAAGGCTGAAGTCAACCTCACCGTGCTCTTCGAACTCCATGATCTTTTTGTCCGAGGCGATGGTTCTGAAAATGTGGTCTACCTGCCCAGGCTGCAACTGATCCCCAAGCCAGGCAAAACCAAAAGGGCCCTTGATCAGTATTTTTGCACCCGAGTGGAAGTAGATGTCCTCGCCGTCCTTATTGACCATAAGGGCCAGATAGGGGGCGATCTCGAGATCCATGTCGCTCATCAGTGCTACCTCGTCTTCTACTGTGCAGTCAGTATGGCATTGCTGCCGTGGCGCGAAAAGCGTTCTTTGTCCCCTAGGGTGTCGTGAGACTTTCGGATAAACTTAGCGTCCTTTCCGCCTGTAGCTCAGCAGGATAGAGCAGCCGCCTCCTAAGCGGCAGGTCGCAAGTTCGACTCTTGCCAGGCGGACCAATCGCCCAGGGCCTTGATTGCCATAAGGCCTCGGAATGCAATGAGGCTTTTGCATGAAACCGTTACTCCTCGCTCTTCTGCTTACCCACTGTTTTGCGTTGTCTCTGGCGGCGAGAGCCGAGGTAATCATGCTGAAGCCAGATCGCGTGTTTGACGGCAAAGAGCTTCACGACAACTGGATTGTATTGGTCTCTGACGAGAGAATTCTTTACGCAGGACCCGAAGGTGAAGAGCCCAAAGTCGTCGTTAATGAAACGCGGGTCCTTCAGGATCAGACCTTGCTCCCCGGGCTTATAGAAGGTCACTCACATGTCCTTTTGCACCCGTACAATGAGACGCCCTGGAATGATCAGGTTCTCAAGGAGTCCGAGGCGGAGAGGGTGGTGCGAGCAGTTAATCATGCGCGAGACAGTCTCTTGGCAGGCGTCACCACAATGCGGGATCTGGGGTCTGAGGGAGCGGGCTACGCTGATGTGTCTGTCCGTGATGCTATAAATAAAGGTTTGGTGCCTGGCCCACGACTGATCGTTGCCGGCCGAGCAATTGTGGCTACCGGTAGCTATGGACCAAAAGGGTTTCACGAAGGCGTGACGGTACCTCTCGGAGCTGAGACCGCAGATGGCTTTGATGACTTGATCCGAGTGGTGCGCAGTCAGATCGGTCGTGACATAGACTTCGTCAAAGTCTACGCAGACTACCGCTGGGGTCCCGGTGGCACTGCCGCAGCGACCTTCTCTGTCGAGGAGCTCAAGACCATCGTTGATACGGCACGCAGTAGCGGCCGAGGTGTTGCGGCTCACGCAGCCACCGCGGAAGCGATGCGCCGCGCGGTGCTCGCGGGCGTGGAAACCATCGAGCACGGTGACGGCGCTACCCCAGAGGTATTGCGTCTCATGAAGAAGAACGGCGTAGCGCTATGCCCAACCTTAGCCGCGGGAGATGCCATTTCGCAGTACGGTGGTTGGGTGAAGGGCGTCGACCCAGAGCCTGCGCGAATTAGCCAGAAGCGCGTATCCTTTCAAGCGGCGTTGAAGAGTGGCGTGGATATTTGTTTTGGTGGTGACGTAGGTGTCTACCCTCATGGCGACAACGTTCGCGAACTCGAAATGATGGTCGATTACGGTATGTCGACGGTTGATGCGCTTCGCGCCGCCACTTCGGGTAATGCGGACCTCTTTCATCTCGGTGACACTCTGGGACGGGTTGAACAGGGGTTGCTTGCCGACTTGATCTCGGTTCGTGGTAACCCGCTTAGCAACATTTCTACGCTTCGAGAAGTGACCCTGGTTATGAAGGGGGGCGTTGTTGTCACCCCCTGAGTCTATTCTTGGAGTGTTGGGGTAGGTTTAGGGCTGAGCGTTTAGAGTGCCCTGTGTCGGTTCTGATGCTGAAGCTGCCGTTGGAGGCGCAACTGCGGCGCGGATACGTTGAACGCTGCCGATATCATCAAGAATGAGAATTCCTTCATCACTCTGATCAAAGTCGAAGCGAATGCCGTCGACCTCATCCAGTGAAAGCTCTGGGTACGCGTCCCGGAATGCGTCAAAAGGAATCTCGACATACTGCAGCACGGGCTCCCAAGCCGCGTTGTACTGTTCTTTATTGCGCTTCTTGTTCTTTAGGTATTGCACGCGGACCGGTGGAATCAGCTGTGCGAACTCCGATACTGCCAAGGTCGCCGCTTGTGACCCATTGGAGAGTAAGCTGACGCTGAAGTTGGCTATCGTCGGGACTTTGGAGTCGCCGGATTGAGGAGCATTTTCGTCCGTGCTTGAGTCCGGCAGCTTTTCAGTAGAACCACTGACTGCAAACACCAGTGACCTCTCTTCGCTTGCAAAGCCGTAATCAAGTCCACGGATAGCGTAACTCGCGTCAGCTCGATCCCATCCAATGACAACCGCGTTACTACCCTGCAGTCGTTTGTCCCTATGCCGCAATGCCTCCTCTCGCCACACCGCGAGGTTTTGCCCCACAATACGCCCATCGCTCTGACTCGCAGTGGCTGTATCTATGTCTTCTTCAAAGTCGGCAATGGCCGCAAAGCTTGAATCGGCGTATTGATGGACGAAGGTCCGCTCAGGGAGCCACGTAGCTAGGGATCTCGGATCTTTTAAGTAATCAATGAACCTCTCGTCATGCTGCAGAGAAGATTCCAGAAATGCTGAGATATACACCTTTGCAGCTTCTCGCTGTTCTTCTCCCGGGATGATGGGGGCGGTGTTGAGGGTCCAGGAACCCGGTGCAGAGTAGTCGTAACGTCCCCAGCCGGAATTAAACTGGCCGTGATTGGCGCCGTGAAGATAGACTCCGGCTCTAAAATGATAGTCTGCGTTTGTGTAGCTGATTCGGTTCATCTGGCGCAGTCCGTGGTATGCCGGTTCGTCGCTGTCATAGCTGCCATGGATACTGAAAAAGTCGACGTCGTGCAGCTGCACGCGACGATGATAACGCTGATCTACCTGAGCTATCGCTACCAGCGCTCGAATGTTAAAGCCATAGTCAAAACTGACCGTCGCATCATCGGGAAAGTGGCTGAGTCGATTGAAGCTATGCGCAATTGATACTGCTTCACCTCCACGGGAATGACCCACGAGTGCGAGCTTGTTCATGTCAATCTTGGACTCAAAAGGATGGCCTTGCGTAAGGTTCCAATCGCGCCATAAAGCGAGATGCTCGAGCAGCAGCCAGCCTCGAGCCGCCATCTCTTTACCCTGGAAGTCACCAGACCAGGTGCCATTGATGTAGTTTTGATCAACGGACACCGTTACAAAGCCACGGCTAGCGAGCAGCTCACCGAGATAAGCGTAGCCATCATCGGAGTAGTCCTCCATCCCGTGATTACCGTGCACGATCAGCACAAGAGGGAATGGGCCTTCTCCACCAGGCATCCAAACGCGGCCATTGAGTGGCGCACTTTCGAGACCAAATCCCCAATAATCCTCGCGCATGCGCTTTTTGAACGTGGTCCATTCGGGCAGCAGTTTACGGGCATCCACCGTGCGGCTCTCGATATCTCTTTCGCTGCCAAACTCGGGTCGACGAGGGTTGGTGCCGGCGCCGTAGGTCAACAGGTTTACCGGGTACTTGCCGATTTCTGCAGGGTTTCCCGCCGGATTTAGGGCGCTAAGGCGCTCAGGGCGTGCGCCATCATTTGGGTAGGGGTTGTAACCATCACCCATGAGAGTTCGGATTGTCCCAACGCTCATGAATGTGAAAATCAGGCAGGCCACGACAAGCAAGACTTTGCGGATAGCGGGCAGAGCGGTGAACTGACTTTTCCAAAGTAGCCAAAGTAAGCCCAGGATCAAACCTATGGCTACTGCCAGAATGCCCAATGACGGAACGGAAAAAGCATCTGGTGCGAAGCTTTGACTGGAATTTTGCGCACCCAAAAAGTGTCTGGCGATGCTCCCGGGGTTGTTCTCTTTCAGATACCAAAGCGCGGTGAGAGCGCCTCCAACCAAGCTGAGCGCAGCAATCGGAATACCCTTGAAGGCACCGATGGCGAGGTAGACCAAGATCGCGGCCAGCACCACAGTTCCGATACCAAGCGCGAGGCCAAGTAAAAACTCGACCGTGTTGCCTAGACCCGTATCCATGAGAACGACATTAATGGCGCTCATGATCGTAACGGCAAAGACTACGACGACGGCAAAGACGGGCCAGAAGCCTCCGCTTCGGCGCATGGGTTGTTTTTTCAACTTATTTTGACTCTGTGTCGACAATGAAGACCTGGCGCATCTTCACGTCTAAGGCTGTGGAGATAGAGGTGAGATCGCCGCTTTCGGGGTCTGGATAGGCATCGGCAAACCGTCGAAGAGCTTTGTAGAGAGATATACCTGATATCTGCCCATTACTTAAATGGTGGGTTGAGTCGTTGCGGATGAGTTGGTAGTACCAGGCATCGATATCAGCATAACCCGCGATCAGGCCTGTGGCGCCCTCGGTTGACAACGCCAGTTCGAAACGTAAATCTCGGATAATCTGTATGGAGGGAACGCCTAAATTCATCCAGGGAATAATGACTTCCTTAATGGGGTCAGTACTTAACACACCGTCTTCAATCCGGCCGGTGGTTTGGCGAATCAGGCTTTCGCCCCAGCGTCTATCGATGCGCTGTGAGCCGCCCGGCACCACGTTAAGTCCTGTGGCATCGGTGAGCAAACGATCTCGGCCGCGGTACAAGGTGACGGTTACGGAGTCATCGTTCTTAAGATCGTCTACGCCATCGAGCTCAATCATCATGCGGCTATAGTTTTGATCGAGTATGGCTTTGTTCTGAAATATGTATTCCACGCCGTCGGGGCCACGAAAACCGATGACACAGCCCACGGCTCGGTACACCTGGTTGTCGATGCCGGGTGTTCCATCGGGGTGTGTAAAATCGTCAGAGGACACCGCATCGTCAAGGTTCAGACCCCAGGAGTAGGGGCCTTGCACGGCTTTGAACTCGAATCCGTCAGAGTCGGTGCTAGGCAGCCAGGTTTGGGTCTCCTGACGCAATTGCGTGTCCTCTACCGTCATTGCTGTGTAATCAGGATAGAGCTGCTCAAACTGTTCCCGTGGCCCATCATTAAAACCCTCAGGACATTCTTCCTTGGCGTCATCTGTTTGATACACCGCCCAAAAGAGGTCGGTCATGGCATAACCAATTTTCCCGTCCTGAAGAGGGCTATCGACAACTTGCGCACTGACCGTTGCAGTAAACAGAGCGGCAATCAAAATTGCGGCGCAGATAGCGAGGTGGATCGCGGGGAGCAATGCTCCTTGAACCGTTGTGCGGCCAGCGCTGAAATCTCTGTGGTGCTTCGAGAAGCTAGTGATCACTGTATGCCCTTCATGTAGTCATCCCGGACCCAATGCGCGAGCAAGCCATTGCGCTTCCCGCGCCATTCCCCGGTACCTGCTCCATGGACGTCTCCGGGTGCTTTGTCGCCCGAGTAGGTGTAAACGGGGCGATCTCGATAGGCCCAGACGCGCAATGCCTTAGGGTCGCTTGCGGCGACAAAGCGGCCTGTCTCTGGATTGATATTCACAATGCTCCAGGCGCGGCTAGCACTCGATTCCTCAGCGTTTGCTTTTACGTAGGGCCAGTGCTCTGCACATTGTTTTGCATCGCCACCGCCACAGATTGCAAGTCGATAGACTTGTGTATCGTCGGGATGATCACAGGAGAGCTGGTCCACTGAGTCATCTCCACATTGATAGGTATAGATGGTCTTGCCCTTGGCATCTGCTAGAACCATGCCGGCGAGTGTCTGTTGCAGTGTAAAGCTGGATGGCAAGCTCGGAACACGCTGAGTGAAGACATTGCTCCACCCAGACTCGTCACTGCCCACCAGGCTCCAGGGTTCAGGGTCTTGCGTGTAGGTATACAACGGTGATCCGCGGAAAACCCATTGACGCACGCCTGGTGCGCGCTCCAATACAGTCCATTCACCAAAAGCTCGGGCTAGGGCTGGGGCAAGCACAGGCATCCGTTCCCGGAGGCACTCGTCGATACAGGCAACACTCTCAGCGCTGTCGTCTTTGTATGCATAGACCGCGTAGTTCTGATGCGTAGTGAGCATACGTCCCAAGCTGGTGGTCTTTACAGCAAATCCCGGTGGAAGTCGTGCAGGAGGCCCCGCCGGGACACGACCTGCTGGCGCGTCTCCCTCGCCACTGCCGTCAGCGCGGCGTTTGCGTCGCGATCCTCCATAAGTATCGCCCGCTTGCTTGTCCCGAACGGAGGTGTAGAGCGCCTGCTCTTTGTAGGCCCATTGGCGCGCACCATCCTTCCGAAGGAGGATGCTCCAGTCGCCAACGGGATCTGCGTTGTTGTCGGCTAGGACCGGCGGCCAAAGATCCGTACAACTGGGCCGGGTTTCCAGTTCAGGTAACTGAATGCCCGGTGGGTAGGGGCTCATTAGGCCTGCGGTAACTGTCACCACTTTGCCGTAGCAAGCAGTTTTACCTGCGGCTTCTCCACTGTAGCCATTGCGCAGCTTTAACTGAGGCCAAGTGTAAAGCGTCATGCCTTGCTCGTTCGCGAACACCGGACCCTCTAGCTCCGTGTGCTCCACATGGAATCGAGACGGCATAGGGATCTCGCGATAGGCCTCTCGATGATCACCAGCCTGGTGGGAGTCGTCAGACGCCACTGCGACAGAGCAAAGAGGCGCGGCGGCAATAACAAGGCTGGCAGCTAAGACCTTTATTGAATAACGGTACATGGCTAAGCGCGGTGCTCTAGACAAGGATCTCACCGATAGCCTCGGATGTGGTGTTGCTCTTCGTGCCCCAGCTCTCGATGTCCAGTCCCATAAGCCGCTGTGCCGTGTAGCCGAGACGACATCCGGGACTGCCGCCACCGTCCACGTGCAATCCCGTCTTGATTTTGCCTCCAGCGTTACCAGCAGTGAACATGGGGATGCCGTCAATGGCGTGCATCTTGGCGAAGGACTGATCGGTCGTAGCGTAGATCAATGAGTTGTCCAGTAGAGATCCGTCACCCTCACGGAAGTCAGCCAGAGCTTGCACATAGTAAGCCCATTCTTCCATGGCCCGGCGTGTGTACCAGGATACATTGGGCTGGTAGCGAAGTTTTTCGTCTACCGCTTCCTCGTGAGTTGCTGTGTGATGGGGTTTGTCGTATCCCGGTTTTGTCGTCGCGGAAAAAGCTGACGCGTAAAACATGTTGAAGACCCGCGTTTGATCACAGGCGACAGCCATGAGCATCAGATCCGTCATGATGCGATGCCGCTTGGAAACCAGATCTGCATTTAACCCGCTGGGCAAATCTTCGGGGATTTCGCCGACGACACAGGCCTCAAGAGGTTCGGGCTTGGTAAGTTGCAGATCAAAGCGCCGCTCCAAATCACGAATCCCGGTAAAGTATTGATCGAGCCTTGCGCGATCTTCTGCCCCCAGAGATTGATTCAGCTTTTTTGCATCTTCCTGCACTGATGACAAAGCGCTTTTTCTTATCATCAATCTTGGATCAGGGTTGAAGGTATCGGCGTTGGGGTTTTGAAAATCCGCCCCAAACAGTCGTTGGTAAAATCGTAGCGGTGACCACTCCGGCGCGTTCACCGAATTCCCCGCTTCATAACTGAAACTGTCCCGTACATCGCCGGTAGCGGTTGCGCTAAGGCTTCGAAAACGCGTTTCGTTACCAAGCTTTCTAGCGATGGAAACATCGATAGTCTCTCCGGGTCGGTTAGGACGAGACGTCGGAGCAGTGCCGGAGCGCAATACTACCCAGCCCGAGTGGTGGCAGAGGTTCGGCGCATCGTCTTTAAACACGTCGAAGTTGGTAAACAGATTGATGTGCTGTTGAACCGATGCGAGCGGGGCGATTTCTGGCGGAAGATCGAAGTTAGCGCCGGTTTTTTTGGGTACAAAAACATCCCGGTTCATTCCCAGCCCCCAGGACCAGGTGCCGAAGCGAGTAGGAATGGATTGTCCTGAGGCGAGGGCTTTTCCATTCCCGTCCAGAAACGCGTCTAAAAACGGGAGCGCCACACTGACTGCTGCGCCCTGTAAAGTGCCCCGTAGAAACCGGCGGCGATTCAATCGGCTCATCGATTTGCTTCCTCCTGAGTTTGGACGAGATCTGGGTTCTGTCTGCCTGCTAACAGTCGTGCTGAAGCCTGACTAGCGGAGCCGTCCTCGGCATCGGTTTCTGCGCCACGAGTTTGTTGAAACATGCGAACCGACGAGAACGCATTGCTCATACTCAGGTCGCGCAAAAGCGCCGGGACCCGGTGTTCGTTAGACACAAAGCGTTCTTCAAATTGCTTGAGGATATCTCGATCATAGCGAAGGGACACGGGGCCACCAGTGCCATAGGCGTAGAGACGGTTCACCAGGCAAGCGGAAAGCTTTGGATGGTTGCGCATGGCGACGCCGAGTCCTTCAATGTCATCAAAATAAACTCCGTCGAGTTCACCGCTAATATCCAAAGTGGCGCCGTTCTCTGTATCTCGGTAACCGCCAGCACCATCAAAGTTCTCAAGAGCGAGTCCCATAGGGTCGGTAATAAGATGGCAGCCCGCACAGGAAGGGTTGGTGTTGTGCACTTTAAGACGTTCTCGTGCTGTCGCCACGTCGCCAGCGTCTTCTAGCGTGGAAAAATCCACATTGGGTGGAGGGTCGGGAACGTGCTGACACAGCAAAAGTTCTCGCATGGCTTTGCCACGTAGCGTCGGTGAGCTGCGCACCGCGTGGGAGTTAGCTGCGAGAAAACTCACGTGGGTCAAAAGGCCCGCACGGTGATCCTCTTCATCGAATTCATAGGGCGCCCAACCGCTCTGGGTCGGGATTCCATAAAGTGCCGCCAGGGACATCGACATATAGGTTTTACGCGTGGTGAAGAGGTCGCGGTAATCGGCGTCCTGCAAAAGTAGATGATCAACAATGGTACGCAGGGTCTGTTCTCGGGCGTCTGCCAGCGTTTTTGCCGTGACATTGGGATAGACGATGGGGTCTTTAGCCAGGCTCTCAAAGTCGTCAAAGGCCAGCATGTCGTCGAAAAATGCACGCAGGCCGACTTCAAGTCTAGGGCTTGCCATGAGCCTGTCTACTGCTAGCGCGCGGCCTTCCTCGGTATGCAGATCGCCCGCCTGGGCGGCATCAAGGAGTTCGGCATCGGGGGCGGCGTTCCACAAAAAGAAGCTGAGTCGCGATGCCAGCGAGTAGGCATCCAGGCGCATCGTCTCGGGGTTGTCCGGATCAGGTTCTGCTTTGTCAATGACAAACAGAAATTCAGGACTTATCAGCAGCGTTTCCAAGGCCAGCGCCAAACCTTCGTAAAAATCCCCGGTTTTCTCCGTCGCACGGCGAGCAACCGTAACGAGGTCTGCGAGACGGGTTTCTTCCAGAGGTCGCCTAAAAAGCAACCGGCCCGTTTCCTTGACGAATGTCTCGGCACATTGGTCACTGGCCTTGTCGCGCGCTTCTGGTTCGCAAGGCACGAGGTATTCTCGGTGCTTACCGTCCACAACCTGCGCCGCGATGGTGGTAGCCGCTTGCTGAATCTGTGAAACCTGATCAGAAGTTAGACCGACAAAAGCGGCGCCAGAAGCCAGCAGGCCGTCTGTGCGGGGTAGGGGCGGTAAAGGCGGGATAATACTTTCACTGATATCGCTGCCAAAAATGTGGGAGATACTGTTGCTGTATTGAGCACTCGTAAGCAGCCGCACGCGTAAGTCGGATGCTTCGGTAACTGTCGGGCGGGGGGGCTCGCTGCAAGCGCTCAGGAGTAGGCACGCAGTTGCCGCTGCAAGCAGCGACGCAAAAATCGATCGGTCTCGTCCGAAATCAAACAAGTATTAACCCTCGTACCGGCGGTGCGCTCGATAATAACACCGCTGAATGTTCTGATTCCTCATATTCCTTCAGACGCTGTTTTCCTCGCTATACCCGACGCTACTCCCAGCGCTGGCGAGCGACTTGATCGCCAGACACCGTGTTCGAGTTGTTTTCCCAAGAATGGCGTATGAAGGTAGCAACAGCGGCAATCTCGTCATCATCCAGAATGTACTGGAACTCCTCCATAGGCTCGCGCCACCTCGGGGGCAAATTGGCCTGAGGTGCTTCGGGTCCATAGAGAATCACGTTGATCATTGAGGCCGGGTTCTCTGCCTGAACCACAAGGCTGCCCCGGTTTAACTTCGGAGCCATTTCTGGGTCTCCGTTACCTGTGGGTAAATGGCAGGTGCCGCAATGAAGGTTGTAGATTGTGCGACCTCGACCGAGTACTACGCTATCGGGCTCTGTCACCGGAGAAGATTCTATAGCGGGCAAGCTTTTCAGATACACCGCCATGGATTCGACGTCGCGATCTGACAAGTGCCGGGTACTGTGGAGTATCACTTCGTTCATCGGTCCAAAGGACTCAAGGAAGTCGTTGCGCGCTGTCTTCAAATAGGCATGGAGGTCACCCTTTGACCACGCGCCGAGTCCCCGGGAAGAGGATGTCAGGTTGGGCGCCGACCAAGGCTTGTGAACGTTGGGAGCGACTTTATCCCAGTATTCGCCGCCCGCCATGTGGGCGTTGTCTTTTTCCGCACCCAGCAAGTTACGCGGTGTGTGGCAGGCACTGCAATGGGCCAGGGCCTCCACGAGATAGGCTCCACGATTCCACGCTTCGCTTTGATCGTCGCTAGTCTCAAAGGCGCCGGGCGAGAAGAATAGCTGCTTCCAGACCGCCATCAGGGGTCGTATGTTGTAGGGAAAAGAGAGATCGTTTTCGGTGTTCGTCCGATCGACAGCGGGAATGCTCTGCAAATACGCGTACAGCGCGGCGGCATCATCATTACTTACTTTGGTGAACGCTGTGTACGGGAATACGGGATACAGATGCTCGCCGTTGGCGCGTATGCCGTGACGCATGGAGTTGAGGAAGTCCCAGTCGCTCCAGTTGCCAATGCCGGTATCGACATCCGGCGTGATGTTGGTCGAATAAATCGTTCCAAACGGTGTTTCAAATGGCAGGCCACCGGCCATATATTGACCGTCGCTGGTGGTGTGGCAGCTCGCGCAATTGCCCGCAAGCGCTAGATATTCCCCACGCTTAACAAGCTCGCTCGTATTTAGGGTGCCATCTGCGAGGGCCCCTGAGCCGCTATCGCGCGCGCTGGGGAGTACTAGCAGCACCAAACCCACTACAGGCACGACGAGCAAGAGCAATGTCAGGGTGCGGCGGAATCTCATAGCAATCTCATGGCTGTCTCATGGCTTCCTAGTGGATAAAGAAAATCGTACCAAATTCAGCTGGTTGTAAGAACGAGTGTAAGAGCACGTCAGGACAGCGAAGCACTCGCTGGAGCCACGCCTGTTGCGTGCTTCGCTAATCCCCCATTACCGATGAATGCTCAGACGCTGTCAAGTACCCACGATGCCACTCCGGGTCGCTCGTGCATGGGGGAGGAAAGTGTTTGTGTCTTGCGCATCTGTTTAATACTTTTCCGGTAGCATCAACCCACAACAATTGTACGAGTCATTGATTTGGAGATTCGAATGCGCTGCGCACAGCTCTTCACAGCTATCCTTGCTTCATTTTTTATTGCAATCGCAATTTACCCGGGGGCTTTGTATGCCCAGTCAGTGAGTGATGCCAAGGCTTCCCAAGTTCTGGCTGCCAAGCTCGCGAGTCAAAGGCCAATCGAAGCCAGACAGTCCTATTGGCTGGAAGAGCTGACCTGGATGGAAGTCCGCGACCTCGTCGACTCAGGCCATACGACGGTAATTATCCCCACAGGCGGCGTCGAGGAGAACGGTCCCTTTCTTTCCACAGGGAAGCACAATGTGATTTTGGAGGCAGCCTGTCCTGCAATAGCGAGCCAGCTAGGAAACGCGCTTTGTGCCCCCATCGTTAAGTTTGTGCCCGAGGGTGACATCGATCCACCGACGAGGGCGATGCGGTTCCCCGGCACGATAAGTTTGAGCGATAGCACCTATGAGGCACTCCTAACTGATATAGCGAGCAGTCTGAGGCATTCAGGGTTTACCGACATTGTGATGATCGGGGATAGCGGCGGTAATCAGCGTGGTATGGCAGCGGTCGCAGAAAAACTTAACCAACGGTGGGGGGCATCGCCCACCCGGTTTCACTTTGTGAAGGAGTTTTATAGTCCGGGTTGGGAGGCGACGGAAAACTATACTCGTGAGGTGCTTGGCGTCGACGAGACTCGCAAAGACGGGCACCACGATGATATTTGGGTAACCGCCATGATGATGGTCACTGACCCCGCACAGGTGCGTTTTGAGGAGCGGGTAGCCGCCGATCTGGCATCAATCAACGGGGTGGAGATAACTCCGCTTGAAGATACTGTGGCGCTGGGACAGCAGATGATTGCATTTCGTGCAGAACTCACTTCAGAAGCCATACGCGCAGCCATCGAAGCATCGCGCTAGAAGTCTGCGGAGCGCGACGATTTAGCGAGCGCGACGGACCACTTCTTGTGCCAGTACGTCCGCCGCGTCGTAGACGGGCAGCGACGTTTTAAGCTGTTGTGATACGACCGACAACTCGGTGCAGGCGATGACAAGGCAATCCACGTCGCTAGTCCGAAGGCTGTCGGCACAGTGCTGAAGGGCAGCATAGCCGAGCTGTTCTCCTTCATTAGTTTTTACGGCCAGGATCAACTCCATCAACGCCGATTGATCGCGATCATTGGGATATACGATCTCAATTCCCCTCGCTTGCATCGAGGGTTCGTACAATCGAATGTGTGGTAGCGCAGAAGAAGCCAGTAGGCCAATGCGCGATGCGCTGGGCTGCTCTTGCTCGATGCATTCAGAGACGAGTTCCATGATGTTGAGGAAGGGGACGTCTACCGCGGCGGCCAGATCCGGATAATAGTGGTGTGCTGTGTTGCACGGCATGACCAGGAAATCTGCGCCCTGAGCCGCTAGTTGTTGCGCCATTGAGATCAGTGTTGGCAGAGGGCTCGGTCCGGTTTTTTCAATAAGGGCCTTAATCCGTGAAGGCACCTTGGGATTATTGTCCACAAGCATATGTATGTGGTCACAGTCATCAGACGCGGGAGTGGCCGCTACCACTCTCTGCATAAGATCGACCGTGGCGGCGGGACCCATACCGCCGAGGACGCCAACTACTTTCGCTGATTTCATGGGGTCTTAGGCGGGTTGGTAATTGAAAGCGTCGCGATAGGCGAAGAGGGCCTGGCTGCCGCCTGTATGGATGAAAACGATGTTCTGGTCCTTCTCAAAATGCCCTTGGCGAATGAGATCGATAAGCCCAGCGGCTCCCTTACCTGAGTAAACCGGATCCAAAAGTATGCTTTCTGTTCTTGCGAATATTTCTATGGCTTCGATCGTTCCCGGGGTGGGTATCCCATAGCCTTCGCCAACATAATCGCAGTTTGCTTGAACGTGCTCTCGCTGAACCGCTCCGGTGATGCCCAAAAGCTCCGCGGTACTATTGGCGAGATTAAACACGTTCTCTTCTTGCAGTGGTTTGGGTGCTCGGACACCGATTCCCAACACGGGGACTTGACTATTACTGCCGGCAAAGCCCGCAACCAGGCCCGCCTGTGTACCAGCACTGCCGGTTCCATGGGTTACGAGGTCCATACGTAAACCCGTGGAATCGGCCTGATAAAGCAGCTCCATAGCGCAATGAACGTAGCCCAGCGCGCCAATGGGATTAGAGCCGCCTCCGGGAATGATGTAAGGCTTTTTACCGTCGCTTCTCAGTTTGTCGGCAAGAGTTTCCATCGCCGCGTTCATATCTGTCCCGCCGTCTACACGGCTTATGGATGCTTCGAATAGCTCGTCTAGAAAAACGTTCCCGTTGTAGTTGTAGTCATCAATAGTACTGCCAGTCCGGTTTTCCAGAATAATTTCGCAGTGCATTCCCATCTTGGCCGCGATAGCCGCGGTTTGGCGCGCGTGATTCGACTGTGTCGCACCCTGCGTTATGACCGTATCAGCACCCTGTTGCTCGGCATCGGCCATGAGGAATTCGAGTTTGCGGGTCTTGTTGCCGCCGCCTGCAAGCCCCGTGCAGTCGTCGCGCTTAATCCATATGTTAGGTCCGCCAAGGCTGCGAGACAGATTTTTAAGGGGCTCGAGGGGGGTAGGTAAATGTGCGAAGTGCAGGCGAGGGAAGCGGGCTAGATGCATGGGTGCGCTCTTACTGAAAATACTTGAGGGGCTAAGGGTACATAAAGCGCAAGCCTGCCGCTATTAAGCAGCGGTCCGAGCTATAATGTGACCACTTTTTTTTAGAGAATGTTTTTGTGCATCGACTGTTTATTTTTAGCTTGGGCCTAGTGCTCGCGGCTTGCTCCTCTGTTCAATACAACCTTCCCCCTGTCTCCGCCGATGTTGATGGAGATCGTCGTGCGGGTAAATTCATCTGGCATGACTTAATTTCCGATGATCCTGAGGGCACAGAGACTTTTTACAGCGCGCTGTTTGGGTGGGAATTTCGCTCTTTGGAGTTGCTGGGTGCCAGCTACTGGATCATTAGTCTCGATGGCAAGCCTATCGCGGGCATGGTGGACCAATCCGGCGTAGCGGCTAAACGCGACATCTCCCAGTGGATGTCTGTGATGGCAGTACCAAATGCCGAAGAAGCCGTTTCTGTAGTGAGCAAAGCGGGAGGACGTGTTTTGCGCGAACCCGTGTCCATCGGCGATCGAGGTACGATCGCCGTCTTTGCTGATGCTCAAGGCGCGTACTTTGCAACGTTGACGACAGTAGATGGTGATCCTGTGGACGAATCATCGCTGCCTGCCGAGGGCGCGTTTTTGTGGCACGAGCTCTGGACCAGTGACGTAGACGATGCGACCAGTCTCTACTCCGCGCTGGGTGATCTTGATGCTGAAGCCCTTGAAGGAACATCACCGGATGGCTCTGCGATTGATTTCAGAGTGCTCCGTAGCGAGGAGTTGACTCGCGCGGGCATCAGAAGCCTACCTGAACCTGAGATGCCGTCACTCTGGATGCCTTATCTCAGGGTGAAGAGCTTTGAGCGACTGGAGGTGCTTTTGTCTGAGGTAGACGATCTCGGCGGGGAAGTGCTGGTACCCGCGGTCTCCCGGCCCTCAGGCGGTTACGTGGCAGTCATCGCGGGACCCTCGGGCGCCCCTATTGCGCTGCAAACTTGGGGAGATGAGCAGTCTCTGATTGAGGATTTATAGAATGCAAAAAGTGAAGAACTCCAGTTCATGCAAAAGCCGAGTACTCCGTCGTTTTGGACTCATGGTACTCGCGGCTAGTGTGTTGTCCCTGACGGGCTGCGATGATCCGCAGGTTTATGGAAGTGTAGGCGTGTCCTCCGGGTATGGTGGCTACGGCGGCTACTACGGAGGCTATCGCGGTTGGGGCGCGCCGCGTATGCATACCAGCATTTCCGTGGGTGGACGTATACGCTAGCTAAAAACTCCAGCCCACGCCTGTGGTAACCCCCCAGTCGAATTCGCCTGCCGCGTTTATTTCCACGGTGGAGTTATCGAAGCTGCCCCAGGCGCTGAAGTCCCAAAACAAATCTTCAACCATCTCCCAGCGCACCGTTGCCGCGGTGTCGGCTCGAACGCGACCCTTCTCTGTCACGGACGGGTACACCGATGCATCTAACTTGAGTTTTAGCTCCGGGGTATCGTAACGCCATCGCGAATAACCAAAGGTGAGCACGCCCTCGAGACTCTCCAGACTGTCTCCCCCGATGCTCCTTTCCTCCAGCGCCTGGAGAGACATACTGCCTATAAGCTCGCTGCGCGGGGTCTCGATAAAGTAGCGCCCGACGCCTGCACCGAGAGACAGGCGGTAGTCCAAGCCCAGTTCATCGTTGGTTTCGTAGCCACCAAACACCAGGCGATAGTTAACAGACCTATCTACCCATGCCTTGCGCGACAGACTGACGCGTGAGCTTGAGGTGGAGTCGTCGTCCGTATCGGACACGGTTATCCGACTTGTCAGTGAGTTTAGGGTTTTCTCATCTTCGTAGGAGAAGTCTGCGCGAAACTCAGTTTGGGTGACGCCGCTAGCCTTGGTAAATGCATAGTTCGCTGCAATGTAGATATCAATGCGATCAATTAATGTGTCCTCAACCGGGCGGATTTCCACAATTTCCTGCCAGCCAAAGCTCTTTTTTCCAAACACATCTTCGAGAGTGACCGTGCCCGAAATCGATCCTGGTTTGACGCTCCCGTAAAACCGCTGGCCATTGTCCAGGCGCAACTCATAGTTGTAGTTTGATTCAATACTGGCGATTTCCTTCCATTCGATGTCCAGGGTTCCCATGGCATCGGTTTTGAAGCTGAGACGACCGCCTAACAATGATTTTATTTCACCGGTTACTCGGTCACCGTTGTAGAGAGTGATAGTATCGGTCTTGCGTTGCGCCGCTGCAGATTCACTCAGGCAAACGCTAACCAGGAGGAGCATGATTACCATCGTCACGCGTAGCAGCCGCCAGTTTTTTTCTAACAGCGTGTTTTCCAATTGCGCGTGTTCCAAATGCGAGAGTCGTCCCGCTGATGGGTACGCAATGTGCCGAGGAAGCGTTTCCGGACTATTCAAGGTCGTTCACCGATGTCTGTCTCTTCTGCAGCCAAGTTTACCGCTATCAGCCTCTAAAATTACCTCTCTGGCAGTTTTACCGATGTTATGCCTGGCCGCGTTGATAAGCGTGCTTACGGTACCGCTCGCCCACGCGGTTTTTGACACGACTTCCGATGGTTCGTCTTCTGCTGCGGATCGAGAACGCTTTCTTAAAGCCCAAGAGATGATCGAAGCGGGAAACTGGTCGGCGTTCGATCGTGAGCGCAAGGCGCTTGACGATTATCCCTTGGCTCCCTACCTGGATTACGAACGCTTAATGCGTCGACTCACCGTAACTTCAGGGACCAAGGCTAAACAGTTTGTTGATGCGCAGAGCCAAAGCCCTCTAGGAGTGCGATATCTCGGCAGCTATCTAGGCGCTACCGGGAAGCGCCGTCGCTGGGGCGACTATCTGGATGCGGCCGAAAAGGAGCCGCGCAGTGAGAATCTCCGTTGCTATTACGCTCGCGCCATCCGTGCTCGCGTTGCCGAAGAGAAGGCCTGGGAGCTAGCAAGCAGGCTATGGGTTTCGGCGAGTTCCGTTGATGACGCCTGCGACCCTTTGTTCAAGCTTTGGCTAGAAGCGGATCGCCTGAATGATGATTTGGTGTGGCGTCGCGCGACCCTCGCTTATGCAGCGAGAGAAGGGGGGCTGTTGCGGTATGTGGCTTCTTTGGGCAGCCCCGAAATTCAGCCCGCATTGGCGGCGTTGCGTGGCAGCTATAGTCAGCCGCAACGCAGCGTCGATCTTGCGAAAAGTCTCCCTTCACCCTGGGCTGGCGATGTATTGACGCTGGGGCTCGAGCGGTACTCCCGTTATAAGCCTGCTAGAGCGCTGCGCCAGTTTGAGGCACTGAGTCGCGACGCCTTAAGCGACACCCAGAGAAAACGCGTTACCTCTGCTGTCGCGTTTCGAGGCCTGTTAGAGCGCGATGACGATGTGAAGCCATGGGTCGATGCATCGTTGTCCCAGTGGCGTGATGACAAGCTGACGACGCTCCGTTTGCGTTGGGCAATAGCGGAGCAGGACTGGCAAGCGATAGACAATTTGTTCTTTGCGCTCAGCGCCCAGGCGCAAGAAGAGGGAACCTGGCGTTACTGGTACGCACGCTCCCTCGAGGCCCGGGGAAGCGAGGCCGATGCCCAGCTCCTTTTTGCCACTGTGGCTAAGGAACGAAGCTACTACGGATTTCTCAGTGCCGATAAGCTTGGTCTTCCCTACAGTTACCAGGATTCAGCCAGCGCAAAAGCTCCGATGACTGACGGCGAGTTACCTCCGTGGACCTCGAACGCTCTGTGGCGTGTGCATGAACTTAATGCCCTCGACGAGAACAGACTTGCGGAGGCGGAATGGACTTACGCTTTGCAGTGCCTCGATGATGGGCAGCAACTGGCGTTTGCTCACATCGCCAAGGAACAGGGCTGGCATCGTCTGAGTATCGATGCGGCCAATGCTGGCCGTCATTGGGATGCCTTGGACTTGCGTTTTCCTCTGGCGTTTGTCGACGACTTTTATCAGCGAGCTGCGGCGCAGTCGCTTCCTGTGAGCGAGCTCATGGCGATAGCGCGGCGTGAAAGCGCGTTTTCGCCTACTGCGCGTTCGCCGGTGGGAGCTCGTGGACTGATGCAACTGATGCCGGCAACCGGACGCTCTGTGGCTCGTAAAGTCGGTGTACCCGTGAGCACCAAAGCTCTGGATAACATTGAATACAACATCACCTTGGGCAGCGCGTATTACAGCCAACTTCTCGAGCGCTTTGAGGGTAATCGTGCTGTGGCGCTAGCGGCTTACAACGCAGGCCCCAATCGCGTAAAGAACTGGCTGAGCGATGAGCTGCCGCTGGATGCTTGGATCGAGACCATTCCCTATCGCGAGACTCGGGATTATGTCAAAGCCGTTTTAGCTTACAGCGTCGTATTTGATTACCGTCTCGGTGAGAAAGCGCAGCTGATGGGTAACGCGAACCTACGGTCAATTGACTGACGTCCGTTCAGTGCTGTCTTTTGTGATCCCCGTACTCAATGAAGCCGATCGCTTGCCATCGCTGCTTGGTGAGCTTCGGCAGGGATTCCCCGATGCAGAGTTGATTGTCGTGGATGGAGGGAGTGGTGACGATAGCGTGGCTAAAGCAATGCCAATGGCGAATTCGGTTTTGCTCAGTTCCCCTGGCCGTGCACAGCAGATGAATTTGGGCGCGGCCTGCGCCACTGGAGACTGGTTGGCGTTTCTCCATGCGGACACTCAACCGCTATTTGATCAAAGTGAGTTAGAACCGTTTCTTCACCGTGATATGCACTGGTTTTTTTGCCAGATTTCTCTGAAGGGAAGCTCAGCGGGTTTAGCGATGGTCAGTGCGTCCATGAATAAGCGGTCCACAGCAACGCGCGTTGCTACCGGAGACCAGTTGCTATTCGTAAAGCGAGAGGTATTTGCGAGTCTCAATGGTTTTGCTGCCATACCGCTCATGGAAGATGTCGATATCTGCAAACGCTTACGCAGCCTCAGCAGCGGCGGAGTTATTCCTTTGAAGGTTGCCTCTAGCGGACGGCGTTGGGACGAGCAGGGGCTTTGGCGCACCATTCTGCGTATGTGGGCCTTGCGTCTGGCCTTTTTTCTGGGCGTGTCGCCCCAGCGACTCTGGCAACACTATTATGGACAAGGCGCAGCGCTATCGTCAGGAGCAGAGTGAGATGACGGTGCGCCGCTTATTGCAGCAGTTTGCTCGTTACCCTGAACCTGGGAAGGTTAAGACCCGTCTGCAGACTCAGCTTAGCGCAGAGGAGTCCTGCGCGGTACATGAATCCTTGCTGCTGCGCACCGCAAGGACGCTGGTGCAGGCGGAACTCGGTGATCAGGAGCTGTGGCTTGATCGGGCAGGGGAGCATTCAACGTTGTCTTCGGCCCTCGGTATGGGAATGGCGGGTCCCTACTTACAACGGGGGGGGGATTTAGGCGAGCGGATGTATGCCTCGCTTCATGAGGGCTTGGGGCGCGCAGAAGCGGTAGTGTTGGTGGGCAGTGATTGTCCGGTCTTGTCTCGGGACTATTTGCTAGCGGCCTTTCAGTCTCTAGAACGTGCTGACGTAGTGTTGGGGCCGGCTGAGGACGGTGGCTTTGTTCTTATCGGTTGCACAAGCGTGCATGAGGATATGTTTGCAGGCGTATCGTGGGGCGGCGATGAGGTGCTAGAGACTACCCGGGCAAATTTCGAGCGCTTGGGACTCGCGGATGCTTATCTAGCGACACTCTATGATGTCGATAGTCCCGATGATTTACGGCGCTGGCGCCGCGAGCAAAGCTGACCCGTCAGTAAAAGCTTAGGCGTGCGCGGCAACGGCTGGCTGGGTGGCTACTGGCATACTGGCATCGTGCCAATCGGTTTGCTTGCTGGCGCGCTGAAACAACAGCCAGGCAATCGCCGTGCAGTAGCTCAGGTTGGTTTGCAGCTCGCTATCGGGGTTAGTCAAAAACGCCCTTTGGCTCGCCAGTCCACGAACGCGGCTGGCAATGTCGGGACGAAAAGCGAGATACCGATCCCACAAGTCTCGATGCTGATTCGAGGTGATGTTAAACAGTCCCAGTCCGGGCTCTCTCCTTGAGAATAGACCGACTTCGGTTTTACGAAGTGCTGCTGCAAGCAGCTCACGTTCAGCCTCTGTCGACCACTCGCCCAAGTATTCCAGAGTGGGTTTTATAACCTGCTCGCGCAGGTGTTCAGCAGTAATGTACATATAGCAAGCTCCTCGCAGGAACATGGTGTGGATGCTCTTTGGCAGCTCATCACCGGTTTGCATGCTATTCACGGTTTCTCTTAACGGCGTCTAAACGCGGTTTTCGCTCTGTTAACTGCTGAGCTCTTGGAGTAACCCGTACCTAAGCGACATAAATCCTCGCTCTGGGATCATTTTTAACACAACAATTTCAAATATCCAATATAAATTAGGGGTTTAGCGCGTTTATTTTAACTATTTTTTGTAATACGACGCTAAATAGGGTGAATTTTGGCCTTGATCGGCCGGAATTTAGACAAAAACGGGGGTGAATGCGGATTTTTTGATCAAAAATTGATCAATTTACGCGATATGCGCTATCCACCGGCGATCTTTACCGTTAATCCATCGGCTTCAAGGAGCGATTTGATCAATTCTCGCTGGTCACCCTGGATTTCGATCACACCATCTTTAATGGCGCCGCCTACGCCGCAACGTTGTTTGAGCACCTTCGCGCGCTTCTTTAGAGCTGCCGAATCGTCAGGAAGTCCCGTCACCAGAGTCACTGCTTTACCACCGCGTCCCTTGGTTTCGCGTTTAAGACGAACGATGCCGTCGCCCTGGGAGGCTGCGGCTTTAAGGAGTCGGCAACGACAGTCCGCTTTCACGACACCGCAGTCCGGGCATAAGCGCCCCTTATCCGTGCTGTACACCGGGCGGGATTTGCCGGCTCCGCTTCGACTCATGAACGTTGCTCCTGCGTTGATGGGCAGTGTAGGGTACAGCGCTTTCCCCTTTGGTAAACCCCGTGGATGATGATCAGGCCAGTGCAGAGATAGCCCAGCTCCAAGCGGAGCTGGCGTTTCAAAACGATAGTGTTCAACGGCTTAACGATGCGCTCGCGACGCAACAGCAAGATATTCTGATGTTGCAGCGCCAGGTCGCTTTGCTAGGAGAGCAGTTACGCTCGCTTCGTGAGACCGATAATCACAATGAGGGCGAAGCGGTCCTCGAAAAACCGCCGCACTATTAGTTCTTTCTCCGAGTAAACTGAAGACATGCGACTTTCCAGCTTCGGCGAAAAATTTGCGGGCGATAGCGGTATCAGTGGACTCATGGACGATCTTGGAGCCGCCTTAGCTGATGATCCGACCTTGCTCTTTATGGGCGGAGGAAATCCCGGGCGTATCGAGTCTGTGCAGGCTGCTTTTGCGTCGCGCTTGGTCGATATTGCCGAAGACCGTGGCCAGCGACATCAATTGCTTGGGCTCTATCAGGAGCCCCAGGGTGACAGGGTGTTCCGTGATGAGCTTGCGCGTTTCCTCGGCCGCGAATATGGCTGGTCTATCGGAGCCGAAAACATTGCTTTAGCCAATGGCAGTCAGTCTGCATTTTTTGTGCTGTACAACCTCTTTGCCGGTCCTGCCTCTGATGGCAGCGAGCGGCAAATACATCTTCCTATGTGTCCAGAGTACGTTGGCTATCGCGATATCGGGCTCAGTCATCACTTTTTTACCGCGACACGACCCCGCATCGAACGCTTTGACGACGGACAGTTCAAATACCATGTGGATGCCGAGGCTTTAAGCCTATCGGAGTCTACGGCGGCCTTATGCGTATCCCGGCCCAGTAATCCCACGGGAAATGTTATCTCCGACGCAGAAGTAGCGGCGCTCGATCAATTGGCCAAGGCCCGCGATATTCCCCTGATCCTTGATGGTGCTTATGGTCAGCCTTTTCCCGGGCTGATTAAAGAGGCGGCTACGGCGTTTTGGAATGACAACAGCATACTGATGCTCAGCTTATCCAAACTCGGGCTGCCGGGAGTGCGCAGTGGTCTTGTTATTGCTCGTCCTGAAATAGCCCAAGCCTTTTCAAGAGCCAACACCGTAGTGAGTCTGGCCTGCGGTACTCTTGGTCCTCAGCTGCTGCGCGGCATGCTCGACGATGGTTCTTTGATGCAGCTGTGCCGAAAGGACATACAACCCTATTATAGTGAGCGACGTGACTTGGCTATCCGCGCCATCGAAGCAGGCCGGGGTGATCTCCCGGTTTGGATCCACAAGCCTGAGGGCGCGTTCTTTTTATGGCTTTGGTGCGAGGGATTACCCATAGATAGCTTCACACTCTATGAGCGACTCAAAAAACGAGGCGTCATTGTCTTGCCGGGCAATGATTTTTTTATCGCTACAGGGGACGATTGGCCGCACAGTCGTGAATGCTTGCGAATTTCTTATGCAGGGGATCAGCAAACGATTGACGCGGGCATTGCCCTCATTATGAGTGAGCTTCAGCAAACCTATAATTCTTTATGAACTGAACAGAATAAATCCAGACGGAGAGTATCAATGCGAAAACTAGCCCTTGCCGCACTGCTTGGCACCGCGAGCTGTGTTACGGCTGCTCAGGAAACTGCGCACCTTGAATGGCTTAATGATAACTACGAGCAAACTGCCCGCACGGCCAGATCCATCTGGGAGTTTGCGGAGGTTGGATATCAGGAAACGCGCAGCAGTGCGCTCTTGCAGGAGCAATTGGCGGCGGAAGGTTTTTCGGTAGAAAGTGGTGTTGCGGACATACCTACGGCTTTTGTCGCGAGCTATGGCAAAGGTGGCCCGGTGCTGGCGATTCTTGGCGAGTTCGATGCTCTGCCGGGAATTACTCAGGATTCAGTGCCCTCGCGCAGCCTTCTCGAAGAAAAGACGGCCGGACACGCATGTGGACACAACCTCTTTGGCGCGGGTTCCGCTGCGGCGGCGATCGCGGTGAAGGAGTGGCTGGATAGCACGGGCACGCCTGGAACGATTCGTTTTTACGGCACACCTGCAGAAGAGGGCGGCAGCGGGAAAGTCTATATGGTTCGCGCAGGGCTGTTTGATGATGTGGATTTTGCACTGCATTGGCATCCCTCCGATCGGAACTCTGCGGCGGCTCAAACGACGCTTGCGAATCGATCTGCAAAATTCCGCTTCCGCGGAGTTTCAGCTCACGCGGCAGGGGCGCCGGAGCGCGGTCGGTCAGCACTGGATGGCGTAGAAGCCATGAACTACATGGTGAACATGATGCGTGAACACGTGCCTCAGCAAACGCGTATCCACTATGTAATCACCTCGGGAGGCAACGCACCCAATGTCGTGCCTGACTACGCTGAGGTGTTCTATTACCTGCGTCATCCTCATGCCAAGACTGTTCGCTCGCTTTGGGAGCGTCTCGAGGCAACGGCCAGAGGTGCAGCGGAAGGCACCGGCACGGAGCTCGAAGTCGAGATCATTCATGGCAATCATCCCGTGTTGGTCAACGAAACACTGCACAAAATGATGGATGCCACCATGCGTGAGATAGGCGGCATTGATTACAACGCAGAAGAATTACGCTTCGCAAAAGAGGTTTACAAGAGTTTTGACGATCCTGCCCGGGAGCTCGGCTCTGAGAAGTTGATTCAGCCTTATGGCTTGTCTCTTGGATATGGATCGACCGATGTCGGTGACGTCTCCATTGCCGTGCCAACGGTTGGCCTGAGTACCGCCACCTATGTCCCCGGCACCGCCGGCCATAGTTGGCAGGCAGTAGCTGCAGCGGGTTCTTCTGTGGGATTTAAGGGTGCTGATCTCGCCGCCCGAGCTCTGAGTAGTGCCGCGGTGAAGCTGTATACCGACAAAGCGCTTCGCGAGGCTGCGATCGCTGAATTCCAAGAGCGCCGCGGTGATGACTTCGAATACGAGGCGCTTCTCGGAGATCGAGCACCAGCATTGAATTACCGAAACTAAAAACAGACCTATCACGAGTTCTGTTAGACGAGTTTGAATAAGGAAAAAACTATGTCAGATAGTGAACGCAAAGACACTGATGAGCAGGCGGAGTTTCGCCGCTACTGCAGATCATGGATAGCGGAAAATCACCCGGGCGATCCCTCAGTGCGACTACCCCTGTCCCCTCTGGAAATAATGACAACCGAACAAATGGACTACCTCCAGCGTTGGCAGAAAGCCGCCTACGATGCGGGCCTTGTGGGCTGCGATTATCCCGTTGAAGTTGGCGGAGCCGGGCGTACTGATTGTCAGCGAGTAGCCAATGAAGAGTTAGTGGCGGCAAAGACGCCGTTTTATCCCAATGTCATTGGATTGGGTATGGCTGCGCCGACGGTGTTTTATCACGCCAACGAAGCACTTAAACAGCAGCTGTTGCCTCGTTTGTTTTCCGGAGAGGATATCTGGTGTCAGGGCTTTAGTGAGCCTGGTGCCGGTTCTGACCTTGCCAACGTTCAGACCTTTGCCGAGCGTAAGGGCGACAAATGGGTGATCAATGGGCACAAGGTGTGGACGAGCTTGGCGCACTTCGCTGAGTGGATGATCATTCTGCTGCGAACGGATAAAGGCCACAAGTATGAAGGTCTGTCCTATTTTGTAGTGCCCATCGCCTCAGCCCTTGGCAAGGGCGTTACGGTGCGGCCGCTGATCAAGATGACCGGAGAGACGGGCTTCAACGAAGTGCTGTTTGATAATCTGGAAGTCGATGACAGCTTCCGTCTCGACGAGCTGGGCAAAGGCTGGCAAGTTGCGATGACGACTCTGCTTCATGAACGCGGTGCTGGCGAGTTGGTGACGCCCCGAGCGGGCGGATTGAAAAGTGCTAGCTCGCTGTCTATCAGTTCAAGAAGTGTCATGGATCTTGCCAGTAAAACAACCAGAGGTGCGCAGCAAGCTTCCAATGACCCTTTGTTGAGAGATCGCATGGTCAGGCAGTTGATACGCGAGGAAGCGTTAAAGGAACATCAGCGCCGTGCTCGAGTTCCGGCACTTATCGATCACCCCATGCGTTTGCCGTTACAGAACAAGCTTCTTGCATCGGAAATTGCTCAAGATACGGCGGCGCTGGCCCTGGAAGTGGAGGGCCCGGCTGCAAGCCTGTATCTGGCTGACGAGAATGCGCCAGCAAGAGGCCAATGGCCCTTGGCGTACATGAACTCCTACGGTATGACCATTGCTGCGGGAACCAGTGAAATTCAGCGAAACATTCTGGGAGAGCGAGTTCTGGGACTCGCCAAGTCTAAGTAGACAGCCTGGTTATCTAAGGAGATTTTTGTGGCTCAACCTAAGAATTATGGATTCGAAGAAGAAGCGGGGATGCTCAAAGATGGCGCTCGGCGCTTTTTTTCGGAGAAACTTCCCGTTGATCAATTGCACGCTTTGGTAGCAGATGCCTATGTGCCCGAGCGTGCACCGGAAGTGAAGTGGCGCAAGGAGCTTTGGGACGAGATGGTAGCGCTGGGATGGACATCCCTCGCTGTGCCCGAAAGTGCCGGGGGCGTTGGCATGCCCTGGGTTGCTGTGGCAGGGCTTTTAGAGGAAAACGGTCTAGCTGCTTTTCCATCACCCTTGATGGCGACTTTGCAAACTACGGCTGTGCTGACCCAATGCGGTCCGGCAGGAGAGCCGGCGCTGGCTGAAATTGCTGAGGGGTCCGCCGCTACGATAGCGGTCATGGATGAGGCCGGGAACGCGACGCCGGGTGCGGTTCAGCTTGTCGATGGCAAGCTGAATGGGACGGCATGTTTCGTTCAGGATGCATGTAAGTGCGATCACCTTCTGGTCGTCGCTCTGGAAGCGGAAAAACCGGCTTTCTTTTGGGTCAAGCTTGACGCCGAAGGTGTGAGCGTGAAGTCCGATGCGATTATCGATCTGACTCGGGATCAGGCGCGAGTGAGCTTCGATGCTGTCTCCGCGCAGCGAATCGATACAGATGCAGCCGGCGCATGGGAAGCCGCGCTCCCGATTATTTGGATGCTGATCAGCGCTGACATGGTGGGAGCCTCGGAGTGGTTGCTTCAGACGACGGTCGATTATGCGCAACAGCGCAAGCAGTTTGATCGATCTTTGGGGTTCTTTCAGGCTGTGAAGCATGATCTTGTCAATGTCATGATCGCAATCGATGAGAGTAAGTCACTGCTTTATAACGCTGCCTGCGCCATTGATCACGAGCCTGAGCGTGCGCGGGAGTTGGCGCATATGGCCAAATCCTCTGCGAGCGATACGGCGGCTTTCGCATCAGGGAGAACGGTGCAGATGCACGGTGGTATTGGCTTTACCTGGGAGTGTTACGTGCACCTGTATTTTAAACGCCAGAAACACAGCCAGCTGCTGTGGGGCGATGCGTCCTGGCATCGAGCGGCCCTTGCCGCCTTGCTCATTGATCGCCCGACAATAGAGTCGGCCGCTTAGATGAACTGGAAAACCGCTGGGCTTATCGCGGTTGCTTTACTTGTAGGCTACGGGACTCTCGCGCTGATCGCCTTTGGGTGACAGCGTTGGGAGTCCGGTCTGCGGATTAGGCCGCGATGCTGGTTTCCAGCTCGAAGCCTTCCAAAAACGCCATAAGCTTCTCTCGTTCGGGGTCGTCCTCTCTCGTTTTTGACAGCAAGTGTGTCGTGCGCGGTTCGCGATCAAGGAATAGCTTGCCGCTAACGGCGGACGCCTCGGACGCAGCCGCTAACCAGACAATGGTGTCTGCGCCTTCTTCGGGGGTGCGTAAAATCAAGCGGGTGAGCGTGTGGAAAGCGGGTAGCGCTGATTCGACTCCGGGAGTATCTGCCCAACCTGGATGCATAGCATTCACTACGATGCCGTCTTTCTCCCAGCTCTTTGCCCACTCTTCCGTGACTACGGTGAGACCGCGCTTGCATCGTGCGTAGGCGGTTGCCCCAGCATAGTTTTCTGGTATCGCCTCGAGGCGATCAACGCGAAGCTTTTGGGAATACATGCCCCCGGACACCACATTGACGACGCGTGACTGTCCAGCGGCTTTTAACAAGGGATGTAGGGCGCGGGTGAGACGCCATGGGCTCAGAAGCAGCAGAGCGAAGCTTTGCTCCAGTCCCTCAGATGTCGTACCCCAGTCATTGAAAAGGGCGCCGGCGTTGTTCACCAATACGTCAATGGGTTGGCCGGCCTTTAAAAGACGATCGGCAAGCGCGTCGACCTCAGCCATGATCGACAAATCCGCGAGCTCTGCACGTATGGCGCTGTTGCCCGTTTCTACTTTAAGTTCACTGACCACAGCTTCGGCGCGCTTTGGATTGCGCATTACGAGGATCAGTTCAGCGCCTCGTTCCGCAAGCTCGCGCGCGGTAGCCAAACCCAGGCCAGAGCTGGCTCCGGTCACGACCATGGTCTGACCCTTGAGGGATGCGCTCATCGGGCTCCAACGCTTTTGCCCGCGGCGGTAACCCCATTTACTAAACATCGCCAGTCCCGGCCAAAGCAGGCGGTCGGCGCGAGCGCTCCCAGAGGAGATTTTCGGAGGAGCGTTACTATCGTCAAGCGCCCGTTTTAGACCTCGCAGCGCGCTCTTGCCCATACGCAGCATGCCTGTCTTGAGAGCGCCCTCGAGAGCAGCAAAGGGCATCTTGTAGCTAAAGTCCGCATGATAATCCACACGCGTCTCGCCATTCTCTTCCGTGAAATAGATTGTATCTACAGCGGAAAAGAGCCAGCTCTCCACTTGAAGGGTCACCATGTTGGGTGCTTCAAACTCGGTGATAGTGTAAAGAAGTTCAATGGAGCCTAGGGGTAGTTTGCAGCGCACAACAAATTGCGAACCCATGCCCACCGGACCGTCGCTGATTTTGCGGGCTTTAAACGCCGTAGCGTCCCACTCGGGGGTAGTGCGGAAGTCCGCCGTGTATTCAAAGCATTCCTCAACAGGGCGTGCAACGCGGATACTTTCTTTGAGACTAATCATGGTGCCTGTCAACTCTGGGGTTTGTTGCAATGCTTACGCACTCTGACCCGCCTTAGTTCACCCAATATGCCTGCGCAACGAGACTTTCCCCTGCTATTCATCTACCCAGATGTGGCGCAGTGGTTCGCCAAAATCATCGTAGATTAGCTGCTTTCTAGAACGCTTTCGTCCTGACTTGCTGGCTGGCTTACGGGAGGTCTTTAGTGACTCTCGCCGCGCTTCAATAGTTGCTACTACTTCGGGTACCGGGGTGCGCTCGCTGGGTGGTTCTGTAAACAAAGGACGAGACGGAGGTGGCCGCGTGCCGGGTTCCCAGGCAGTTGCCCCTCTAGGAACGTTATCGACTTCTCCGCCCACCTGCAGGAATTTTTTTGTGGCCTGCTCAAGCTCACGACGAATAGCCGCTTTGGACTTTACGCCAAGTTTCGGTTTGCTGTGTTTATCCTT
Source organism: Congregibacter brevis (assembly GCF_045689245.1). Classification (GTDB taxonomy): domain Bacteria; phylum Pseudomonadota; class Gammaproteobacteria; order Pseudomonadales; family Halieaceae; genus Congregibacter; species Congregibacter brevis. The sequence goes on from NZ_CP136865.1 coordinate 2,378,334, forward strand.
ATCTGTCATTTGCGCCTATTGACGAACATCGGTCCTGTCAGATCACGGAGTTCACGGCAATCACCGCCCAGAGGCAAGAGATTCACTGTGATTCTTATTATAGCGCCGGATTTGGTGGTTCATGACTACCGGTATCTGGGATAATCGTCGCATAAACACGTTTTCGGAGTTTGATTAATGTTTTGGCTTGCTATCACCATTGTGGCCTTCGTCATGTTTTCCTATCTGGTTCTGCGTGGGGAGAACCTATCCTATCTGGACCAGCCTGTGCCGCAGCATAGTTATCGCGCGCCCAGCGACGCTATGCGGTCGGTACTCGCTTCCCTGAGCGAGTTCGGAGAAGGCTCTCATGGACGCGGCCGACAGCGTATTCATGCGATTCGCGGCTTTATGGACAAAATGGGCGCTGAGGGCACCTACGAAAGCGAGTTTCTGTCCTTATCGACTCCGGATCTGAGGGGCGAATGGGTGCTTGGCCCAAATCACGACAGCGGGCGCCGTATTCTTTATCTTCACGGGGGAGCGTTTATCGCAGGCAGCCCTCTCAGTCACCGCGCTATTACAGACCGACTGGCCCGTCTTACCGGCGCTTCAGTATTTGCGCTTGATTACCGATTGATGCCTGAGCACAAGCGTATCGAGGGTATTGAGGACTGCAGACGAGCGTACCGCTGGATTCTGGAGAACGGTCCCGACGGCCGTTCAGCGGCAGAGACCCTGGTGGTGGCGGGGGATTCCGCTGGCGGAAACCTAACGCTGTCATTGCTCGCTTGGGTCAGGGACCAAGGCTTGCGTCAGGCCGACGCCGGCATCGCTTTGTCTCCGGCGACCGATGCGGTACTGGACGCTCCCAGTTTGCGGGACAACATCGCCACAGATCCGATGCTCGGCCCTGCCTTTGGTGCTTTGGCAAAAGTACCCAACATCTTCGTCCTTTGGTACACATGGGCTACTTCTCGAATGCTGCCGACAGATCCCCGGATTTCTCCGCTACGAGGCTCGCTCGCTGACTTGCCCCCCGTACTTGTGCAGGCTAGTGATACCGAGATGCTGCTGGATGACGCGCGACGTTACGTCGCCAAAGCGCAGGCGGCCGAGTCTCCGGTCGTGTTACAGACGTGGCCCGATATGGTTCATGTTTGGCAAATGTTTACCCCTGAGTTAGAGGAGGCTGAAGAGGCCTTTGCGAATATTGCGGAGTTTCTGGATAGCGTCGTGCCCACAAGTGTCGAGCAGGCCGCATGAACGCGATACGTTCGTCTCTAGTGTTTGCCTGGATGGTCGTAAGCATTATTCCTTGCGGATTAGGCTTGGTATTTTGCTCTCTTTTCCTGTCCTCGGGGTCGCTTTGGCGATGGTTCGCAAGGCCCTGGCTTCGTGGTGTGGTCGTGGCGGCTCGCTGGGTAGGGCGAGTGGACTATGAGCTACACGGTGCCGAAAACCTACCAGGTCCCGATGATATGCGCCGCGTCATATTGGTCTCTAAGCATCAATCTACCTGGGAAACGTTCTTTTTCCCCAGCATGATGCCCCACAACCTTGCTTACGTATTTAAAAAAGAGCTCTTGCGGATTCCTATCTTCGGGTGGTGTATGGCGCGTTTGGAAATGGTTCCCATTGATCGGAGTAAGCGCTCCGAGGCCTGGAATAAAGTTGCACAGTTTGGGGTGGAGCTTATGGATCGCGGTAGATGGATCATTATGTTCCCCGAAGGCACGCGAAGTGAGCGCGGAGGTCAGGGCAAGTATAAAAGCGGTGCCAGTCGCTTGGGAGTGGCGACCGAGGCGCTGTTGATTCCCATCGCCGTGAGTTCCGGGCAGTGCTGGCCGCGTAAGTCTTTTTCTTTTATCCCGGGGAAAATTGATGTGTCTGTGGGCACACCCATTCCCGCGGCAGGTGGTGATCCTGAGGTTTTGATGAATCAGGTGGAGACGTGGATTGAGGCGGAGATGCGACGTATCGATCCTACGGCGTACTCTGACGCCGCCGACACCACCGAGGCGGTCTGAGCGAGTGGCTGAGCATAAGCTGCCTGCGTGTCACGCACTCATTGTCAGTGGCGATCAGGAGTGGCGAGATCTGCTGTGCAACCGCCTGTGCGAGTTGGAATCAGTTGATACCGAGGAACCTCGTCGCTTCACTCTGCACATCTCTGGCTTAGCTGATCCGTCCGAGGTGTTTGAAAGAGCGGTCACCGACGGTGCTTTACAGTGCGTTGTTCTCGATGGAGCCAGCCTGCTGGATGTTGCCGGCGTCGTCGCTCAGCTGCGACAAGCACGCAGTGAGCTTGATGTCTTTGTCGCGGTATCTCACGGGCAAAGGCCAGCCGATGACGGCAGTGAGTTGGTCGATCGAGATGATACCCGCGCTGAGATTTTGCTCCGGCGTCTACGTCGCGCGATAGCGAAGCGAGCCAGCACGCCATTTGCGGACACCTTGAGGGAGTATGTAGAGGGTGCCCGAGATGCCTGGCATACGCCGGGCCATTCCAGCGGTGATGGCCTGCGCGAGAGTCCTTGGGTCGCTGATTTCTACAGGATGATGGGCGAGCACGTTTTTAATGCGGATCTTTCGGTGTCCGTTCAGGAGCTGGATTCTCTTCTTGAGCCATCTCACGTGATCCATGCTGCACAGGATCTTGCAGCAGATGCCTTTGGTGCGAAACATACCTTTTTTGTTACTAACGGCACATCCATGGCGAATAAGGTGATCGTCCAGCACGTGTTGGGTAGTGGTGGAAAAATGCTGGTCGATCAGGCCTGCCACAAATCTGTTCACCATGCCGCGATCATGTCCGGTGTCGATCCCGTTTATCTCCCGGCGAGTGTCAACGAAGTTTTCGGACTCTATGGTCCTGTTAGTAAAGCCAATATCTATGCGGCGATTGAGAGGCACCCCGATGCCCGATTGTTGGTACTAACGTCTTGTAGCTACGACGGCTTTTACTATGATCTCGCGCCGATTATCAGCCGAGCCCACTCAGCAGGTATGAAGGTTCTCGTGGACGAAGCCTGGTATGCCCACGGATACTTTCATCCGAGGTTGCGGCCCTGTGCACTGGAATCTGGTGCTGACTACGTCACCCAAAGTACCCATAAGATGCTCTCGGCGTTTTCTCAGGCCAGCATGATTCATGTTGGGGATCCTGAATTCAACGAAAGCCGCTTTCGAGAGCACTTGAATATGCATACCTCGACAAGCCCTCAATATGGCCTCATAGCTAGTTTGGACGTCGCGCGCAAGCAGATGAGTATGGAAGGTTTCTCTCGCTTGGATCGGTGTATCGGCTACGCGTCGGAACTCTGTGAGGGAATTGCTGATAGCGATCGGTTCAGGGTCTTGGGTCTCGCAGACATGCTGCCCCGCGAGTTAGCTGATGACTCTGTTCGCCTTGACCCCACCAAGCTCACCATTGATGTGAGTCGTTCCGGGTGCAGCGCGCGAGACTTGCAGAGGGCGCTCTACGAGAAACATTCGATTCAGGTTGAGAAGATTACGCATAACACGCTTTCAGTACTGGTTACCCTTGGAACCACGCAAAGTAAGGTATTGCGCTTAATCAACGCACTTCGAAGCCTCGCGCGGGAAATGCCCGACAACGCGATAAGCTCCGCGCCACCCAGTGTCTTACCCGCCATAGGCACCATGCATATCAGTCCGCGAGAGGCTTACTTTGGAGGCAGCGAAGACTTGCCGCTTAGCGATGATAGTCATGGCATCAATAGGGCACTTATTGGTCGAGTGAGCGCTGATCAGCTTGTGCCGTATCCGCCGGGAATTCCGGTTCTGGTTCCAGGGCAGGGTATCAGTGAGGACGTATTGGATTACTTACTGGACCTTTATCATGGTGATAGCGGCATCGAGTTACACGGCCTGATGAAACACGATGGTCGTCCGATGCTTCGTGTTACCGCCGTTGACTCGCTCTAAGGCCCACAAACAGAGCTTATTCACTTTTAGGAGATGAACGCGCATGGCAATCCAGGAAAGCTATATCGATTACGTTATCGGCGGCAGCACGCATCAGGCGTTTCTTGCCTGGGACGACCAAGACAGCGAGGCGCGGCCCGGTGTCATGGTGGGGCACGCCTGGGGCGGTAGGAGTGGTTTCGAGGAAGACAAAGCGCGGTGGCTTGCGAGTCAGGGTTATGTGGGCGTAGCCATTGATATGTACGGGAAGGGAATCCTCGGTTCATCGCCGGAAGAGAACGCGGCATTGATGACGCCTTTGGTGGAGAATCGCGCAGAGCTGCAGGCCCGCATGCAGGCATCTTTTGCTATGATGCAGGGGCTCGAGCTGGTTGATGCATCGCGCTGCGCGTCTATGGGTTACTGCTTTGGCGGCCTCTGCGCTTTAGATCTCGCAAGAATTGGAACGGACGTTGCGGGTGTGATCTCGATTCATGGCCTGTTCATGCCCGCGGGAAACACTGATGGAGTGAAGATCACAGCTAAGGTTTTATGCTTGCATGGGTACGACGATCCCATGGCTGATCCCGAGAGTATGGTTGGTTTGGCGACAGAGCTCAGTGAAGCCGAGGCCGATTGGCAGGTCCATGCCTACGGTAGGACCCTCCATGCGTTTACGAACCCGCAAGCAAACAACCCTGAAATGGGTACGGTATACAGCGCTGTTGCCGACGCTCGATCGAGCACGGCAATCACTAATTTTCTAGGCGAGCTTTTTTGCGTTTAATCCGCCCTTAAGCGCTAACTAACCAAAAGCCTCATCGAGAAAGCGGCGCCACCAGCTTTTTTGCGCTGGTTGAACAGGGTTCAGTGGAGAGAGCGGCGTGGAATTCTCGGGCTCCGTAGGCTCTGAAGCCGGTAGTCCATGAGTGCGCCCGTCAAAGATATTGTTAAGCCATGCCGCCGTGCGGATGCCTGCGAGGGCCAGTCTTTCTTCGGCCCTTGGGAGTTCCCGCGCGATGTATGCAGCGTCGATGATCGCCGGGGGCGGGTATAGCGATTCACGCAACGCTGCACTCTCAGCAATCCACACCAAGGGGGCGGCGTCTATCTCGTTGACGGGCCGTAGCAATCCACTGCCTCGAAAATAATTTTTCCATTCCTCTCGATCGCGTTGCCTTGCTTCAAAAATCTGTCTGTCCCAAACCCGGTGGAGGTTGGATCTGTCTCCATTTATAAGTACGGAGATTTGGTTGCCTCCCCGATCACGGCCATTACCTACGTGAAAGGGTTGCTGTAGATCCTGAACGATGTGAATCGCGAAACGGAGCGCCAACTGTCTTCTTTCCAAAGAGAGTTCAGGGTTTCGTAAGTCACTGCCGAATTTTCTGAGCGCGGTGAAGGCATCTCCCTGTGGCGGTGCGCCCACATCCTCGTAGCGCTTACCTTGAGGTACCGTTGCGTAGTGATAAGGGCCAGCTTCTGTCTGCCAGAACTCCGAAGGATGACTGCGCATGCGGTCTGCCCAGGTTGCGGCGGAGGCCAGAGACTCGTCGCCCAGAAGCGCCTTGATCTGGCTTTCAGCGTTTTCGCTGAGGTAGGAGGCCGCGAGGGATCCAGCAATTTCATGACCCATAGCGCCCCAAGCCGACGTGACCGGACTAAACAAACAACAGCTGAGAGCGGCGCCCACGGCAAAAATGTTTTGGCTGACCTTAAGGAAAAGCATGTTCATCGAATTGTAAAAAAGGCTGTGTGACATGGACGAATTCTACGGTTGTCCCTGTATTTACTTCCACACTGTGTTTCGAGCTTTGCTGTGTTATAAAACCGCGCTCAGAAAATTGGAAACAGTGCTATGAATGACGATTTGCAACCTATCATCATCGGAGTTGGTCAGGAGGTTTGGCGCGAGCAAGACTCAAAGCGCACCCCCGTTGATGCTCTGCAAGCGGTGGCAGCTAAAGCTGTTTCCGACACGGGCTCTGAACAGGTTTTGGGTGCCATAGACACTATTGTGCACGTCCCGTTCCTCATGAATCAGGTACCGGGCTTCGTTGATGCTATGCCCACAAACCCCGGTGCAGCCCTTGCCGAGCGGCTTGGTATCAACGCTAGGCAGTACACGTCGGACGTAGGTGGCAACTTGCCTCAACAACTCGTTAACGAGTTTGCGGCAAGGCTAACGCGCAAAGAGGGTAGCGTAGTGCTTCTATGCGGTGTAGAGCTTTTGGCGACATTCCTTGGCGCCGTGCGAGCCGGACAGCCTTTCCCTGATTGGGCCACGGGGCAGGAGGATACGGCGATTCAAGTGGGAGAAACCCCAGTCATGACCGCCGCTACCGAGCAGGCTCACGGACTCTATGAACCGATTAATGCCTATCCTCTGTTTGAGTCAGCTCAGGCACATGCCAAAGGACTGAGTGCCGAAGAGCATCAACAGCTGTTGGGGAGTTTGCTCTCAGCTATGAGTCAGGTTGCAGCGCAGAATCCCTATGCCTGGAAGAGCAAACCTCTGACAGCAGCAGAAGTTCTGTCCACGGCGGGCGGTAATCGGATGATCAGCTATCCCTATACCAAAGTCATGAACGCCGTGCTCGCCGTTGATCAAGCAGCTGCGGTTGTTCTAACAACCGTCGGTAAGGCGAAAGAGCTTGGTATTGATCCGGATCGCTGGGTTTATCTAAGGGGAGCCGCAGGCGCTCATGACAGCTGGTTTTTAAGTCAGCGGCCAAGTTTGAGTGAGTCCCCGGCGCTAGTAGCCGCATGCAATGCAGCGATGGAGCAAAGTGGCTTGCGTGTTGAAGAGCTCACGCATCTCGAACTGTATAGCTGCTTTCCCTCAGCGGTGCAGGCGGGATGTGATGCTCTGGGCCTAGGTGTTGATGATCCTCGAGGCGTGACTCTTACGGGAGGCTTGAGTCTGTTCGGCGGGCCAGGGAATAACTACAGTCTCCATGGTATTGCGGAGATGGTAGACAGGCTGCGGGTAACGCCAGAGGGCGCGGGCCTCGTTTGGGCGAACGGCGGGTACTTGACCAAACACGCTGTCGGTGTCTACGCCCGAGAACCAGGAATCAGCCCCTGGAAGCCTGGTAATGATGGGGAGCTTCAGGAAGCCGTGGATGCTTTGCCTTTGGTCGAACTTGCTGACGTGGGTGAGGGCAGCTTTGTCATCGAAGCGCACACCGTGAGCTACGCGAAAGATAACCCTCAGCGCGCGATCGCTCTAGGTAAGTTGGAGGATGGACGGCGCTGTGCTGCAGTCAGCGAAGATAAAGAGCTGCTTAGGACCTTAACGACGGAAAATTGCGTTGGACACAAGGGCACGGTCGCGCACAGCGCAGGGGTTAATACCTTCGCTTTGTAGCCTTTTGAGCATGCTCTTCGCAGATGCGGCCTGTTAAGGGCCGTTACGAAGGGTATTTACCTAGAAAGATCGCCCTAAACAGCTTCGAATCGATTGGCTTCGACGTTTTTTCGGACCTTATCGATTTCGAAGAGCTGACCGTTCATCGCAATATAGACTCCCGGCGATGCTGCCTGAAGAGCGCCAATCGCACAGCCGATATTGAATATGGCATCAGATCCTTTAAATGCGGCGGGCTGCAGCGCGCCGGTTAACACGATGGTCTTTCCAGTGATGCTTTTCAGCTCCAGACCTGTGCGAACCATGCCGTCGGTCCCGTGTGTGATCAACACCTGCTGCGCAGAGCAACGTTCTGCTAGGTCGTAAATCTGTGCGCGATCTTCGTCTGTAAGTTCGAGGCTGTCTTTTCGCATAGCGGACTCGACGGTATAGGGAAACTGGGCCCCCATACTTTCAAGCAGTTCGCCGATTACGGGATCCCCGACTTGGTAATCACTTTTGGCATCAAAGTAGATTTTGTCGATGGTGCCGCCGGTAGTGATGATGTGAAGATTCATAGTGGGCCTGAGCCTGCTGAGCTGAGGACGAATCCTGCTACAAGCGTGCGCCGCTGTCGAGACTCGATTTAGTTTCATTGCATCATTTGGCGTAGCACGCATCTGTCGTCGCATGCTGCTTATAATATGGCTTCAAAGAGATGGGCAACCGCGGGAAGTAAAAATATGGGCCTTTATGATCGGCATGTGCTGCCTCACTTCATCAACTGTGCTTGCGGGAGCAAGCCCATAATGAAGCAACGGGAGAAGGTGGTACCCCGAGCCTCGGGGACGGTGCTAGAGATAGGCATTGGAACCGGCTTGAACCTTCCTTACTACGATAGTTCAAAGGTCGATCGGCTCATTGGTTTAGACCCTTCGGAGGCCTCCTGGGAGCTGGCGAAATCCCGTGCTGAGAACATCGGCTTTCCTATTGAGTTTATAGGTCTGCCCGGAGAAGAAATTCCACTGGACGATGATAGCGTCGATACGATTGTCATGACCTATAGCTTGTGCACTATTCCTGATCCTGTAGCCGCCCTCCAGGGGATGGCTCGGGTGCTGCGACCCGGGGGTGTGATGCACTTTGCGGAACACGGACGCGCCCCAGACGAGCCGGTACGTCGTTGGCAGAACCGTTTGAACGGGTTTTGGGGCCTTATTGCTGGCGGCTGCCATCTCAATAGAGACATTCCTGCTTTGCTTTCTGAGGGTGGGTTTCAGAGCGCTGACCAGGAAAGTATGTATCTTCCAAGTACTCCGCGATTTGCTGGTTTCAACGTGTGGGGCAGTGCGAGCGCAGGTTGAATTCAGCGCATGAGCATTGTGTTGCGCATCGCATTTCCCGCGGTTTTTTGCTTTTGCTTCGCAGCGACAGCGCCTGCAGCTGAGGGACTTCGCTATCGCGTTGAGGGCGTAGGCAAAGAAGCCCGGGAGAATATCCGCGCCTACCTTGGCGTCTCCCCTGCGGAAGAAAACGCGGTAGAGCGGTTTCTGAGTACCGCTCCGTTGTTAACCGCTGAGGCTTTAGAAGCTCTCGGCTTCTATGACCACAGCATCGAACTTGAGGTGGATCGCAGTGATAACCCCTGGAGGGCCACTCTCAAAATAGAAGCGGGTGACGCGCTTCGTTACACCGATGTGTCCGTGCAACTTACCGGCGAGGGGAGAGACGACGAACGTCTGCAGGAAATCGCTGCTACTCGATCCCCCAAGGTGGGTGATGCTCTTCACCATGGACGTTACGAGACGCTGAAACGTGAGTTGCTTCAGGCCGCTCGTCGACGAGGATACTTTGACGCCGCGTTTACGGAAAATCGTGTTGATCTGGATGTAGGTCGCAAGCAGGCGACGATGTCCCTTGTGTTTGATGCGGGTGCTCGTTACGAGTTCGGTGCCATCACTGTTGACGAGACGCTCATTGATCCAGCGCTCCTTGAGCGGTTGCTACCCTTCGAGCCCGGAGCGCCCTACGAGCAAAAGCTATTGCTTGAGCTCCGCCAGCGTCTTTTGCGCCTTGGCTACTTTGGCAGTGTCACGGTGTTACCCGATCTACCGGATCGCAGCTTTCCCGCAGTGCCTATACGCGTCGCTGTGACCACTGCTCCGCGACACAGTTATGAAGTTGGCGTGGGATTTAGCACCGATACGCGTCAGCGTCTCTCGCTTACCTGGCAGAGTCCCCGTCTCAACCGCTGGGGCCACAGTCAAGAGACTGCGCTTCGCTGGTCCCCGGTGAACCCTCAGGCACGAGTGACCTACAGCATTCCTTTGGATGATCCTGCGAACGATGTTTTACAGCTGATAGGCCGCTTGGAAGACAACGAGTTTGGCGATCTTGAAAGCGAACAGCGTGAATTTAGAGTGCGTAGGGAGCGTACAAAAGCGGGAACGGTGCGCAGCGTTCAGTTGCGCGCTCTGAACGAACGTTGGGGTGTTCTCAGCGATGACTTTGACGCCAGGTTTTTACTCGCAGGAGCGAGTGTTTCATCGCGCTATCGACGCGGAGATGTCGTTGATCCCAGTCGCGGTGTTAGCCAGTTTTACAGCATCGAGGGTGCATCGGCAGACGTGGGTTCCGATGAAGATCTTGTGAGGCTTTACGGCAGTGTTACCGGCCTGAGAACACTGGGGGAGCGGTGGCGCGTAGTTGGGCGGGTTGAGGCGGGAGTGCTGTGGACCAGTTCAGATGATGCGCAAGATTTACCGCCGTCCCTCGCGTTTTTTGCGGGAGGGGATAACAGCATCAGGGGCTTTGGCTATCAGTCCGTGGGCAGGGAGGTCACCGTAGAAGATATTCCCACGCTTCGGAATGATCGTCTTGTTGTGGGTGGTACTCGTCTGCTGACCGGAACCTTCGAATTGCAGCGATACTTCAGCGAGCGGTGGCGTGGAGCGCTTTTTGTCGACGCCGGAGATGCTTTTGACAGCGGAGATTTTGAGACCAACGTCGGTGTTGGTCTAGGTATTCATTACCTGTCTCCGGTTGGGGCGCTGCGCCTTGAACTTGCCAACCCGGTGTCTGAAAGCGGCGGTTCCTGGCGTGTGCACGTCAACATCGGAGCAGAGTTTTGAGAAGGCGACTGCTTCGATATCTTGCCATGGGCCTGCTTCTGCTCACTCCTCTGCTGCCTGTTTGGCTGCTAGGGAGCAGTACCGGACTCCGTTGGATGCTGGGCCAGCTGGAGACGCGATTGCCCGTCCAGGTTCAAAATCCCGCGGGCTCCCTGTGGGCGGGAGTCTCTTTTGGCTCCCTACGCTACAGCGATGAGGCTGTATCCATTAAGCTGGAAAACGCCTATCTCCGAGTTAACTGGGCGTGCGCGCTTCGCAGCATCGTGTGCATCCGCGAGGCAGAAGTAGAGACCCTATCTGTGGATCTCGGTAGCCCAGCTAATGACGACTCGCCTCCCTTGACTGCGCCCTTGCCTTGGCTTCCGGTGTCCTTGGATATCGAGACCCTTAGTGTCGATGAATTGCTCCTGAGTTCTGCTGGCCGGCGTAGCGAGAATGGGGACGATGAAGAGTCGGGTTTTGCTGAGCGCTTCACCGACCTCAAGCTGTCTGGAGAGCTTGGGCGTCAAAGGGCTCTGGTCACACAGCTATCTGGCGTTCACCGACTGCTGGATTGGAACGGCGGCGGCTTCCTGAGTATCTACGGTGCTTGGGAGTTAGTGCTGAACCTTGTGGTCGATACAGCAGAGATTTCGTCATGGCCCGCGGGTCTAGGCGACAGCTACAGCCTAGACCTTAGCGGCAACTTGAGCTCTCTTGCTGGCGTCGGTCGCGCATCCGATAACTCCACGGTGCTGTCGGTCGATATTGACCGCTTGCCCTCTGAGTCGGTGGCAGTGGTCGGGTCTCTGGATGGCTTGCTCAACCTCGCACCGCAGTTAGCTAGCTATCCTGCTATCGCCATGAGCGGGCCTCTCGCGTTTGAATTGCAAGTCACGGATGCGCAGAATCTGGACGTGCTTTTCAGGCAGCAAATATCTGGATTTGCTGACGCGCCTCAGTGGCTGAGTGTGGATCTTCAGCAAGTCGCAGAAGTATGGGAGCTGCGAGAGGGCGTCCTTGGGAATGCAGCGCAGCCTTTGCTGCACGTCTCTGGGCCCCTTGGCTCTTTGACGTCGCTGACGCCGGAGCTTCAGCTGGTGGTGGATCACTTGGCTGTTCCCCTTGAGCTAGGTCAGCCTGAAACGCTTGTCTCCGGGGCTGTAGAGCTCACTTTTGCCGTCGCGGATTTTCTCGGTAGCTACTCTCTCGCCACCGAAGGACTAGATGTAGAGCAGGGCGACGTTCAGTGGTCTTTGGAAGGCAATGTTCGAGCGAGCGAAGTCCCTATGCTACCTACGGGAGAGCTAGCGGGTTCGCGGGAAGCATTAGCTTTTTCTTACCGGCGTTCCGATCTTGTGGGAGCCCCCGCGATCCTTGAGCTACCCGAGGGGCTGCCTGGCGGAGAACTCACCGTATCCGCTCTGAAGGCCAGGATAACCCCCGGAGACACCACGGAACTTGACCTGAGAGCGGAAGGGGATTTGAGGGGCGATCTGAATCTGCTCATGGAGAAAACTGCGGCGGGAGTGGATTTTAGGCTTGAGCCTTTCGTGGTTTATCTGCGCGACGAAGCCATCCACTCTAAAGAGCTAGTGCAAGGCAATTGGAACGCTGATGCTGCCGCGATAAATCTGGAAGCGTTTTGCTTGCAGTGGCGAATAAACACGGCCTGTGCTGATGGCGCGTCTCTCGGACAAAGCGGCATGCTCGGGCTGGCTGTTCAAATCAATGAAGAGCTGCAAGGGGCAGTTTCCCAAAAGCCGTTTTCCCTGCAGGCCAAAGGAGCCGGAACAGTAACGGTCGCTTGGCTGGATGGAGAGCTTGAAGATGCCGCCTTTGATGTGGACTTTGATGTTCTATCTATCGACCCCTATCTTCACGAGGGAACCGCTAACCCCATCCAATGGGAGCATGCTAGAGCCGCTGGCGAGATTAAAGGTAACAATAAGAGCTTGACGATGAATCTGCGCTCGAGCCGCGTTGGCGGACTGTACTTTGACGTGAACGAATCCGGTGAAAGCCTCGCGGGTGCGCTGAAAACCGACGGATTGGACCTTGCCGCCCTAGACGATCTTCTCCCGGAGTGGACCCTCCGCAGCGGCAATATCGAGGCAGACTTGACCGTCGAAGGCTCGCGGGAAAGCCCGCAGGTTTTTGGTCAAGTTGTTCTGGATGACGCTGCTGCACGCCACCCGGATATCGATACTGTGCTCTCTGAAGTCCGGCTGAATATTAATGCGGTCGGCGAAGGTTTCACCGTAGACGCTCAAGGTAAGCTCGGTGGGGCACCGCTGTCGCTCACTGGTGTTTGCTGCGATGAAGACGCGTTAGTTGCGGACCTTGAAGGCGCAAGGAACGCGTTTCGGCTTGCGTCTATGGGGGTTGAGGCAACGGTATCTCCTGATCTAAGTCTTCTGCTGACACGAGACAGCGTCACAATCGACGGGCAGGTTACGGTGCACAAAGGTGTTTTGGAGCATTCAGGCCCTGCTGATGAAGCTGTTGCGCTGTCCAGCGATTTTCATCGTCTTGATCTGCCTCAGTCACCCCCCCGCCGTTTTGACGTAGTCCTTGATCTAAGAGCGCTCATTGAGCCAGGGTTCACCTTGCGCTCTAAAGAGATCGAAGCGACTTTAGCCGGCGATTTGAGCGTTAATCTACAGCCGGACACGCCGCCATCGCTGTACGGTGACCTGCAAGTGCTCGGTGGCGAGCTACGCGCCTATGGTCAGGTGCTGCGCTTGACCGAGGGCAGCGTGGGTTTTGTGGGTGACCCGGTAAATCCCGCATTGAATCTTAGTGCCGAGCGACGTATTCGCGCCGAGGATCTGCGGGTGGGGTTTCACGTTCGAGGTAGTCTGGAGGAGCCGGTGTTTGAGATCTTCTCCGATCCTGTCCGTTCAGAACGAGATACCCTGTCGTATCTCTTGAGAGGTCGCGGGCCAGACGCGGGAGCGTCTGTGGACGGCACGGCAATGGCCCTATCTTTGGGCGCCTCAGCCATTAACCAATCCGGTGCACTGGAATCGTTAAACTCTATCCCGGGCTTGTCGGGCGTAGCGCTCGGCGCTGAAGGCAGTGACGATGATATGGCAGCGACTATCAGCGCTTACGTGGGCGAGCGTCTTTATCTGAGCTACGGTGTGGGTATTTATGAGCCTGTGAACGCGCTAACGGCTCGCTTATACCTCCGCTCGAGATTGTGGTTGGAAGTGGTGAGCCGCTTGGAAAGCTCTTTCGACCTCTACTATCGATTTGATATTGATTAAGGAGTACCAGTGATCATCGAGTCTCTGTTTAGAACAGCTGTCGCGAGTTTTTCGTGGACCCGGTAACGCAGGGCACTTTGGGGGCGGCTTTGCCGCAATCGCTGGCCCGCAGCGAGCGTATGGGACTGGCGATGCTCTGCGGGATTGCCGGGGGTATGGCGCCGGACCTGGATGTACTGATTCGTTCGGCGAACGACCCATTGCTCTTTCTGGAATACCACCGGCAGTTTACCCACTCCCTCATTTTTATACCCGTGGGAGCGGCCATCGTTGCCTTAGCGCTTTGGGGGACTCTCGGGCGGCGCATTGGATGGTCCTTTCGCGACATCTACGTGTTTACTGGCTTGGGCTACGCCACCCATGCGCTTCTTGATGCCTGTACCAGCTACGGTACTTTGCTGTTTTGGCCTTTTTCCGATCAGCGCTTCGCCTGGAATAACGTGTCGATTATTGACCCCTTATTGACTCTACCGTTAATCATTCTTGTTGTAGCTTCGCGTATACGGCGTCGCCGCTGGCCTGCGGTGCTGGGTATGTTCTGGGTGCTTGGCTATCTCTCAATGGGTGTGATCGCCAGAGATGTCGCAGAGGAGGAGGGTCGACGGCTTGCAGATTGTCGAGGGCATACTCCTGCCCTGGTGGAGGCTAAGCCGAGTTTTGCAAATCTCTTGTTGTGGAAGACGATCTATCGGGAGGCGGGCAGTTACTACGTCGATGCTGTTCGACTGGGCTCCGAGCCGGTGGTTTATACCGGTTCCACCGTGCCTGTTCTTGATCTGTCTCGCGACTTTCCCTGGCTTGAGCAAGGCTCGCTGCAGGCGCGCGATGTCGAACGCTTCCGCTGGTTTAGCATGGACTATCTCGCAGCGGACCCGCGTTTTCCCGATCGCATTATGGATGTCCGCTACTCATTACTCCCCAATGAAATTGGATCCCTGTGGAGTATCCAGCTGAACCCGGACGCGCAGGACACTAAGCACGTTGACTATGTAGTGAGTCGCGAGCGCGGCCCCGGTACCTTCCAGCGGCTTTGGACGATGATCCGGGGACGTCCTCTCTGAGAAGCGCTCTCGAGCTTCGGTTAGTTCATAGGGACTGGTAAAAGTCTGTCGCTGCTTGAACCGCGGCGCCGCTCTCAAGAGAAAATTTCTCAGCTTTGAGTGCGGTTTCCAAGGCATTGAGACAAAGGATAACGTTGCGTTCACGGCTCGCATGACCCATAAGGCCGATTCTCCAGGTCTTGCCTGCCAGCGCGCCGAGCCCGGCGCCAATCTCCAGGTCGAAGTCGCGTAGCAGCCGACTACGGACCTGTGCGTCGTCAACACCCTCGGGAATGCAAACGGAGTTCAGCTGCGGCAGGCGCCATGCTTCAGCTACAGCCATTTTGAGTCCCATGGCCTCCAACCCAGCCACGAGTGCCCGGTGGTTTCTGCTGTGACGGCTGATAGCGTTTTCGAGGCCTTCTTCTTTCAGAATGACCAAGGTCTCGTGGAGTGCATATAAGGCGTTGACGGGCGCCGTGTGGTGGTAGGCGCGTTTGCTGTCTCCGCCCCAGTAGCCCATAACCAGCTGCATATCCAGGAACCAGCTTTGCACTTTATGGTTCCGCGCTTGAATGCGTTCTACCGCTCGAGGGCTGAATGTCACCGGCGAGATTCCCGGCACGCAGGAAAGGCACTTTTGTGAGCCGGAGTAGACAGCGTCAGCCCCCCAGTCATCTACTTTAAGCTGGATGCCTCCAAGCGAGGTAACAGTGTCCATGATGACGAGAGTGTCGTGCTCGTGACCGAGCTTACACAGCGCAGCGCCATCACTACGGGTCCCCGTGGAGGTTTCCGCGTGCACAAAAGCTAGCACTGAAGCTTCTGGATGCTCCTTGAGGGCGGCTTCGACTTTTTGAGGGTCTACCGGTTTCCCCCAATCGTCCTCAACCATGATCGCCGTAGCGCCGCAGCGCTCTACGTTTTCGCGCATGCGGCCGCCAAAAACGCCGTTCTGACAAACGATTGCAGTGTCGCCCGGTGACAGAAGATTCACAAAGCAGGCCTCCATACCTGCCGATCCCGGCGCAGATATAGGGAGTGTGAGTTCGTTGCTAGTCTGGAAGGCGTACTGAAGCAGCTCTTTGATTTCATCCATCAGCGCAACGAACAGAGGATCCAGATGTCCAATGGTGGGGCGTGCGAGGGACGCGAGCACGCGAGGGGCTACATCCGAGGGGCCAGGGCCCATAAGCGTGCGTTGTGGTGGAAAAAAACTTTGTGTCACTGTGTAACTCCGAATGCTCAAAATGTTGTGCAATTGCTGTGTCTGGGACGTTCCAGCGCGGCGGGAGTATACCTTTGTCCAAGACAGCTGGCACCGTTGCCCTTGTTGATGACGAGTCGCTGTGTCAGCATCCGTTCTCTCGCACTGAGCGCGAGTCACTACCTCTAATACTCCGGATATCCATGTTTCGTCTTACGATGTTTCGCGCCTGCCGCTTTCTTCTACTGCAATTTCTGGCGCTGCTCCTGGTCGCAGGTGTCGTCGCCTGCGCGGATCAGCCCGTGGTGCAGGAGGTTGCGTCAGATCCCGTAGATATGTCCGGGAACTGGGAGCTCGACTATGCGCGTAGCGATAATCTCCAGGCACAGTTTAATTCGACGATGCGTGGTCTCCGTGCTCAGGCGGCCCGAAATACTAACGAGCGGGGTCGCAACACGGTAGGCACGCCACCAACATCCTCTCAGGAGAGGATTGTGGGAATGGCGCGAATGGCCGAAATGATCACCGAATCTCAGTTACTGGAGATCGAGCAGAGTCGCGTGGCAATCCGAGTTGAGCGAGAAGGCAATTTTTCCCTGAGTTGCGACTATGGTCCCGATGCACCGGTGCAAGTCGATTACGGTTTGGGTAGCGAACGCTGTTTCTGGGATGGCCAACAACTGGTGTTTCAGATACGCCTTCCTGATGGCCTGGATATCGTGCATCGCTTGTCAGTGGCGGAGTCTGGGCAAACGCTGGCGATTGTGACCAGTCTTTTTTCTCGCGGAGTATCCGAACCGTTCTCTATACGTCGGGTCTACCGACGCTTCGTTCCCGGTAGCAACGGATATCGCTGCACCGAGACCCTAACCCGAGGCCGTGTATGCACCACGGAATCCCAGTAATGAATCGCTTGTGGATTACTGCGCTTTTGCTGCTGTTTTTTTTACAGGGCTGCAGCAACAATCGAGGTGTGCCCGAAGCGCCGCCGGAGCCTGAGCCCCTTGCACCGCCTGTGGGTACTGTGCGTTTACAGACGGCAAGTTCGACCGCGCTACCTCTGGACGTGGGTATAACGGTGTTCGATCAGGGGCTCGACAATCGCCAACAAAGTGGGCGGGTGTTTCCCACCGTGCGCAAAGCAGAATCGCTATTGATACCGGTAACGCTGTCGACTTTTTTGGAGGACAGTGGTGCCTGGGGAGCAGTGCGCGTAGTCCATTCCAGTGACGTGTTCATGCCGATGCTTATCGAGGGCGAGATCCTGAGGGCGGATGGCGAGGTACTCGAATTGCAGCTTCGGGCGCGAGGTGCAGATGGCAGCTTGTTCCTTGACAAAATTTATCGTGATGAAGCGGGTGACAGCGACTATCCCGTGGCCGCGGGGAAAGAGCCTTTCGGTGATATCTATCGGGCGATCAGCAACGATCTACTGGTAGTCGCTAGTGCTTTGAACGAAGGGCGAAGGCAGACCCTGCAGCGTCTGGCACTTATGCGTTTTGCAGCGGGTTTGTCACCTGCGACTTTCGATCGCTTTGTGGGACGTACAGACGAGGGTAACTACTCCTTGGTGAGTTTTCCTGCAGACGGCGATCCGATGCTCCTGCGATTATCTCGGGTGCGGCGTCAGGATGATTTGTTTATCGACGCTGTCGACGAGCAGTACACCGATTTGCGGGGCGATGTAGAAGATAGTTATGCCCTATGGAGAGAATACAATTACCAGCTTCAGCGTTTTGGTGACGACTATCGAAGCACCGCATCCGAGCGAAAATCCAGCGCCCGTCGGGGGTCTTACGCGGCGATGCAGCAGGTATACGCGAGCTACCGAAAAGTGAAGATTCAGGAAGAGGACCTGCGTGAGATCGTAAAGGGCTTTTCTGGCGAGTCACTGGAAACAGTATTGGAGGTCGACGATGGCGTGTTTCGTTTAAGCGGCAGCGTTCAGGATCGATATTCGCAGTGGCGGCAAATACTCACACGCATTAATGCACTGGAGACTGGGGGTCAGCTTCCGCCCAGTCGCTAGGGCCTGACCGGCACCTGCGTTATGCTCTCACTGTGAAAAACGATCCCAGAGACAAATATTCTCGAGCCGGTGGCGATGATCCCGCTACGGGAACTGATGGCAGCCGCTCATCCCTGATCGATACGCTTATTAAACGAGCTGGGAAGGTTGCCGGCGGCACACTGGATCTTGCTGTCGACGTAGCGACGATGAGCGCCATGTTTGGAGACTCCTGGGTTCGCGACCTTCTGCTCAATGGTGCGTCCCCAGAGCGTTTGGAGGCGATGGCGGAAGCAGGGCGCTTTCTCCGTGATGCTCGTGAAATGGCTGGCCTGACTGTTTCTGAACTCTCGGATCGTCTGGATCTGGGTGATCAGTCTGTGCTCGAAGGTGTCGAGCGAGGCGAGTCCATACTGCCTCTGGAGCTGATGCTGCGCACCGCTTCGCTCCTTGCACGCCACGACCCGGTTCCTTTTCTGATCAAATTTTTGCGTAGTTACAACCCGCAGCTGGAAGCGACCCTTGAGCAGTGGGGTGTCATGGCATTGCCCCGTAACTTCGAGCGGGAGCGTCGCTTTGTTAACCTCTATCGCCAGCACGACTTCCTTAGAGATCTAAGCGACGACGGGTACCAGCGCTTCATCGAGTACATGGATTCCTCTACGCAGTTGGTGGTGGACGTCATGGAGCGGGAAGCGTCGGCGAATGTCAGCGAAGGTAGCGGGAACGCAGGCTCAAAAGCCAGAGCTAAAGCGAAAGCGAAAGCCAACCCCGCGACCGCCAAGCAAAAGGCAAAGCCTCGCCCCAGGGCTAAAGCTCAAAGCAAGGCTTCCGTCGCTGCCCCAAGCGCCACCCCAGCCAATAAGCCTGTGAGGGCGAGGTCCACCAAGGCAAAAACAAAAACAAAAACTCCGCCCGCAGCAAAGCCCGTGGTGCGCAAAGTGAAGCCTCGTAACAGTGATCGCTGACACGCCCCAACCATGGCTGGCCACCTGTCCACGTGCATTGCCGCCGATTTTGGCTAAAGAGCTTGAAGCACTTGGGGCTACGGATCTTCGGGAACAGCAGGCCGGTGTTAGCTTCGTTGGTACGCGGGCCGTCATGTATCGGGCTTGTTTGTGGTCTCGCACAGCTACACGCGTATTGATGCCGGTGGGTGATGGACCCGCCAGTGATGCGGATGCTCTGTACGAAACACTGTGTGGTTTGCCCTGGCCCGAGTTGTTGCAAGAGGGCCGAAGTGTTGCGGTTACTTTTCATGGCACCAACAGCGAAATTCGCAACACACGTTTTGGCGCGCAGCGAAGTAAGGATGCCATCGTAGACGTGTATCGTGCCGCGAGCCTAACGCCACCGAAGATCAGCCTGGAGAATCCTGATCTGCAGATCGTCGTTCGCTTACATCGTGACCGGATAGATGTGGCTCTGGATATGGTGGGCGAGAGCCTTCATCGTCGTGGTTACCGTCGTGCGTCAGGGGACGCGCCGCTGAAGGAAAATCTGGCAGCGGCCTTATTGTTAAGAGCTGACTGGCCGCGCCTTGCGAGCGAAGGCGCGGCTCTTGTGGATCCCATGTGCGGCTCGGCCACATTGCTTTTGGAGGGCGCGCAGATAGCCGCGGATCAGGCACCGGCCCTAGGTAGATCAAGCTTTGGGTTTATGGCGTGGTCGGGACACGACGATGAGCAGTGGCGAGCGATTCAAAGCGAGGCACGGGGTAGGGCAGAGCGTGGACTCGCTCAAGGATTACCGGAGATTCGCGGTTACGATGCAGACCCCAAGGTGATCAGGCGTGCCGAGGAAAACATTAGCGCTGCGGGCCTTGCTAAGTGGGTCCGGGTGAGCGTCAAGGCGCTCGGAGAGGTGCGCAAACCAACGCATATCGCTCTGCCTAAGGGTTTGCTCATCACCAATCCCCCTTACGGTGAACGCATTGGGCGAAAAGACAGCCTGCCCCAGCTGTATCGGCATCTCGGCGAGCTGCTCAATCGCGAGTTCAATGGCTGGCAGGCCGCTATTCTCGCGGGTGACCGGGAGCATGGGCGCTCTTTGGGGCTGCGCAGTCATCGTCAGTACCAGCTGTTCAACGGACGCTTGCCGGTGACGCTCCTGCTTATCGATCTCGAGGGGAACAGGCTCACTGACGAGCATGCCGGTGCCAGGGAGCGGGAAGCTCCAGCGGTAGCGGAAGAGAAAGCAAATCTGGTCCTCAGCCCTGGCGCAGAAATGTTCGCCAATCGCGTGCGCAAGAACCAGCGCAAATTAGCATCCTGGCTAAAGCGTAGTGGCAATGAATGCTATCGCCTGTATGACGCGGACATTCCGGAGTATGCCGTCGCCATTGATCGCTATGGTGAGTATCTGCATGTCGCCGAGTACAAGGCGCCAGCACAAATCAGTGAGGAAGCCGCGGCGCAGCGCCTCGCAGATATTCGCCTGAGCTTGCCCGAGGCTACGGGTACAACCGCGGACAAGATCGTATTTAAGCAGCGCGAGCGCCAGCGAGGTAAGTCCCAGTATCAGGTACGCGGCGACGCAGGCGAGATGCTCTCGGTGCGTGAGGGGAATGCAAAACTCCTCGTCAATCTCCATGACTATTTGGACACAGGCTTGTTTCTCGATCATCGTCCGCTACGTCTGCGTATAGCGGCTGAGGCAAAAGGACTGCGGTTTCTTAACCTGTACTGCTACACGGGATCGGCGACGGTTCATGCCGCGCTCGCGGGCGCGCGCGAAACCGTGAGTGTCGATTTATCAAACAGCTATCTGGCCTGGCTGGGGCAAAATTTGGCGCACAACGGGCTCGCTGAAACTCGAAATCACCTCCAACGCGCTGATGTCATGCAATGGTTGCGTGAGGGTGACGATCTTTTTGACTTAATCCTGCTTGATCCTCCTTCGTTTTCGAACTCTCGAAAGGTGCCTGGTAGCTTTGACGTGCAGCGGGACCACGGTGGCCTCTTGAATCTCGCGATGACGCGCTTAGCGCCCAGCGGAGTTCTATATTTTTCCAATAATCGGCGAAAGTTCCGGCTCGATACAGATGTCAGTGAGCGCTTCGCCGTGAAGGACATCACCAAGCGCACTTTGGACCCCGATTTCCAGCGACAGCCGGTGCCGCATCAGTGTTGGGAATTCCGCCATGAGGCGCCTTGAAAGGTGTTATTTGGCGAGAAAAAATAAAGTTATCCACAGCGCTTGCAAAAAATTCTGACAATGTGATAGCGCCGCCATCACCAATAATCGGTGTTATTAATGTTTTCTAAGTAATTGAAAAATATGCAGATATAATATGGCTTTGATGTTGGCGAGGAAAATCAATATTTGCTTGTGAATAACTCGGTTGCTCTTGCATTTTTTTTGCGCACTGCTTTATCCACATCTCTGTGAAGTTTTGAGGAATAAAAATTAGTTGACATGTTGGTGGTTTATCACAGTCAAAGTGGCGCCTCTGCAAAATTGGCTGCGGCAGGTATGGAGGGGGCGTTAGAACACTGCCCAGACGCACGTTTTTCTCGCTCTGTAGACGTAGGCGCACCGGAAATAGTCGCAAGCACTGGCGTGTTATTGGTGTGCGCTGAGAATTCGGGCCGCCTCGCTGGGGGTATGAAGGACCTGCTCGACAGAACCTTTTATCCAATGATTGGACACCGGTGCAGCTTGCCTTATGCGTTGTTGATTTCCGCGGGTAACGACGGGCGCGGGGCTGTTGCCGAGGCTCAGCGAATTCTCCGTGGTATTCCTTTTACGGAGGCCTTGGAACCATTAATAATCCGTGGCGTGCCGGACCAGGCTGCGCTTCTCAAAGCAAGAGAGTTTGGCGCCGGGTTTGCAGCGGGGCTGGAGATGGGGATTTTTTGATCCGCAGTTTTTTAACAGATATGGGATGGTAATGACATGGCGATGGAAGATCAGGACAGCGTTTCTGCATCAGTGCCTGAGGGTTTTGTTCTGGTGCCGGATGGTATGGGGTTTGCTGACAGTCTTCGGCCTTTCTATCGGAGGGTTGTCGATAAGGAAGTGAGCTTTGGCATGCTGGTCGAAGAAAAACACCTGAATCCCATGGGTATCGTCCATGGGGGCGCGCTCATGACCTTGGCAGATATAGCGGCAGCGAACAGCATACGCGTACTGCGAGATAAGCCGGCGGCTTCACCGACGATCAATCTCAGCTTTGATTTCATGGCGCCGGGGCGTCTGGGGCACTGGCTTGAAACTCGCGCAGACCATGTCCAGGCCAAACGTCGCTTTGGCTTTTGCAGCGGTGCTATTTTCGACGGTGACAAAGCCATTCTCAGATACAGCGGAACCTTCTACTGCCCCGATCACGGCGGTCTGGTCGTGACAAACGATAATACTGAGCAAGCTAAGTTTCTCTTAGGAGACGACGCGCCGTAAACGGCGCTAATTTCCGACGCGAGACAAACAGCTAATTAGGGCTTTTCTCTCCGGACTCACGAAGGAGCGTTAGGAATGCGGAGGCACTGCGGGACAGGCTTCTTTCCTGATGACGAACGAGGCCCAGGGTGCGGTGAAGCCTCGTGTCCTCTACGCGGAGTGTCCGCAGATCTGGCCCGGCCATGCTCTTGGGAAGTACCGTCCAGCCCAAACCGACCACTGCCATCATCCGCAGTGTTTCAAGATAGTTGGTGGCCATACGCAACTGAAGAGTGGCGTCCGCTGCATTAAAGTGCTCGTGTACGATTTGTCCGGTAAACGTGTCCAAACCGGGAAGGACCGCCGGGTGTTCCGCCAATTCCGCTATGGCAACCCGCCGACGATTAGCGAGCTCGTGCTCTTTCGCAACCATAACCGATAGCTCGTCCGTCCACACAACCTCGCTTTGTAGCTGTGACACGTCGCCGGGCGCGAGAGTGACTACAGCTAGTTCGATGTCTCCCACCCTAAGGCGTTCATAGGCCTGCTCTGAATCAAGAAACTCTATGGCCAAGTGGACGGAAGGGTACAGTCGCTGAAACGCGGATAGTACCGGTGGTAAACGATGTAAACCGATGTGATGGCTGGTGGCAATGCGCAGGGGGCCGGAAATTTCTCCGTTGATGTCCCGCACGGCCTGCTCCGCCTGGCGCAAGCTTTGCTCCACCTCGGGGATATGGCGTAGCAGGGCTCGGCCCGCTTCTGTGAGCTCGATGCGTCGCCCCAGTCGATCGAAAAGAGGCGCGTTCAGTTCCGACTCTAAGACGGCAATTCGCTTACTCACGGCTGGTTGAGTGAGATGCAACTGTTCTGCAGCGGCAGAGAAGGATTCGCCGTGAGCCACAGCGGCGAAGGCGCGAAGATTTGCGATATCCATGAATAACCAGAAGTTATTGACTGTATAAAAATAATAGATTTGAGTTATTGCTAATGCAAGCCTAGGATGGCGGCGTTTTTTCGTAATCGAGAACGCTGCTATGCCCGGTAAAACCTTGTACGACAAATTGTGGGATCTTCATTTGGTGGAAGAGCGCGAGGACGGCTCAGCGCTAATCTATATTGATCGCCATCTCATTCATGAAGTGACTTCCCCCCAGGCTTTTGAGGGGCTGCGTCTTGCCGGGCGGCAGCCTTGGCGCCTTGATGCCAACCTGGCAGTGCCGGACCACAACGTGCCGACGGACTCAGCAGAGCGAGCGGGCGGTGTAGCCGGCATTCTTGATTCCACGTCTCGCTTGCAGGTGCAAACTCTTGACGACAACTGCGAACATTTTGGCATTGAAGAGATTCCTATCAATGATCGCCGCCAGGGCATCGTGCATGTCGTAGGGCCCGAGATGGGTGCGACCCTCCCGGGTATGACTGTGGTGTGTGGCGATTCTCACACCAGTACTCATGGCGCGCTTGGTGCGCTTGCGCATGGTATTGGTACATCCGAAGTTGAGCACGTTCTCGCTACGCAGTGCCTGGTTCAGCAAAAAATGAAGAATTTGCGTATCCGCGTAGACGGAAAGCTCGCCTTGGGTGTGACGGCAAAAGATCTGGCGCTAGCTATCATTGGTGAGATTGGCACGGCGGGAGGTACAGGTTTCGCAATTGAGTTTGCCGGCGAAGCTGTCGAGGCGCTGAGCATGGAAGGGCGCATGACGTTGTGCAACATGTCCATCGAGGCTGGGGCGCGGATGGGAATGATCGCGGTAGATGCCGTGACTCTGGATTATGTCCGTGGTCGCCCCATGGCCCCCACAGGCGATGCATGGGATCTCGCTGTAAAGGCCTGGGGCGATCTTCACAGCGACGCCGATGCGATCTTCGATCGTGAAATTCGTTTAGACGCGGCTACAGTGGCGCCCCAAGTTACCTGGGGCACATCTCCGGAGATGGTTGCACCTGTGACCGCCGACGTTCCAGACCCCGCGAGTATGGATAGTCCTTCGCAACGAGAGGCTACGGTTCGAGCCTTGAGCTACATGGGCTTGGATGGCGGAGTGCCTATCACCTCGATACCGGCGGATCGCGTATTCATAGGATCTTGCACCAATTCGCGCATTGAAGATTTACGTGAAGCAGCGGCTGTTGTTCGCGGACGGCAAAAGGCTGCCTCGGTGAAGCAGGCAATGGTTGTGCCGGGTTCAGGAGAGGTAAAGGCGCAAGCGGAAGCAGAAGGGCTAGATCAGATTTTCCTCGATGCCGGGCTGGAGTGGCGGGAGCCGGGTTGTTCCATGTGCTTGGCTATGAACGCTGACAAGCTAGGAAAAGGCGAGCACTGCGCCTCTACATCCAACAGAAACTTCGAAGGTCGTCAGGGCTTTGGGGGGCGCACGCACCTGGTGAGTCCGGGGATGGCTGCCGCGGCGGCCATCGCGGGGCACTTTGTGGATGTTCGTGACTTTACTCAGGGTGAGCAGGGAGCGCAGGTATGAAGGCTTTTACGGTACATGAAGGGCTGGTTGCGCCCATGGATCGCGCCAATGTGGATACGGATCTGATTATTCCGAAGCAGTTTTTGAAGTCGATCAAGCGGAGCGGCTTTGGGCCTAACCTGTTCGACGAGTTGCGTTATCTCGACGAAGGAGAGCCAGGGCAGGACTGTAGTCAGCGTCCCTTGAATCCAGATTTTCCGTTGAACTTTTCCCGTTACAAAGGTGCGTCGGTACTTCTTGGGCGGGAGAACTTTGGCTGCGGATCCAGTCGTGAACACGCGCCCTGGGCTTTGGAGGACTATGGTTTTCGCTGCGTAATAGCCCCTAGTTTTGCGGATATTTTCTACAACAACTGTTTTAAGAACGGTGTATTGCCGGTGGTGTTGACCGCCGAGCAAGTGGACGAACTGTTTGCCGACTTATATGCCAACGAAGGCTTTAGCGTGACGGTAGATCTTGAAAAACAGGAGGTGCGTCTGAGCGGTGATCGTTGCTGGTCTTTCCCGGTTGAGGGTTATCGTCGTCAGTGTTTGCTCGAAGGTTTGGATGACATTGGTGTCACGTTAAAGAGTGAGGATGCTATTCGCAGCTACGAGGCTGCTTTGCGAACGCGGTCCCCATGGTTGTTCCGCTCGGGAGCCGGGGCATGAGTCAGAAAGTACTACTCCTACCGGGAGATTACATTGGTCAGGAGATCGTACCCGAGGCCGAGAAAGTCCTTGCGCGAATCTGCGAGCTCTACGATCTCGATATCACCACGGAATCCGCGTTAATCGGTGGTTCTGCTTACGATGCAGAGGGCTATCCTTTGCCGGCGAGCACCCTGGAGAAGGCTAGGGCGGCCGATGCTATTTTGTTGGGCGCGGTGGGTGGTCCCGCTTATGACAACGTAGAGCGGGATTTGCGTCCCGAAAAAGGCTTGCTGCGAATCCGCTCCGAGCTTGGTTTGTTCGGCAACCTGCGCCCCGCGATCATGTACCCCCAGCTGGTCGATGCATCAAGTCTGAAGCCTGAGTTGGTTGCTGGCTTGGACATTCTCATCGTTCGCGAACTCACCGGCGGTATTTACTTTGGTCAGCCTCGAGGCATTCGCGAACTGGACAACGGCGAGCGTGAAGGCTTCAACACCTATGTATACAGCGAAAGCGAGATTCGACGCATCGCCAAACTGGCCTTCGAGCTAGCTGGAAAGCGCGGCGGTCGTGTCTGCTCTGTCGATAAGGCTAACGTACTGGAAGCGACGGTGCTGTGGCGAGAGGTTGTGACGGAGCTCGCGGAGTCATACCCGGACATCGAACTGGAACATATGTATGTCGATAACGCTGCTATGCAGTTGGTCCGTGCGCCCAAGCAGTTTGATGTCATTGTGACCGGCAACATGTTTGGCGACATTCTTTCCGACGCGGCAGCAATGCTCACAGGCTCCATCGGTATGTTGCCCTCAGCGTCCCTCAATGAAAGCGGTCAGGGCATCTACGAACCCTGTCACGGTTCCGCGCCGGATATAGCGGGTCAAGGAAAGGCCAATCCTTTAGCGACCATCCTGTCTGTGGCAATGATGCTTCGCTATTCCCTAGGCAGCCCCGCGGCGGCGGACAGCATTGAGATCGCAGTGGGTCAGGTGCTGGATAAGGGCTTGCGAACGCCGGATATTGCCGGTGCAGGCGAGGCAGTAGTCACAACAAATGAGATGGGGGACGCCGTGGTGGCGGCCCTGTCCAACGTAACAAAGACGGACGGATAGAAAAGTAATGAGTGAAACCTACGATGTAGCCGTAGTTGGCGCCACCGGAGCGGTGGGAGAGGCCATGATCGAAATATTAGAGCAGCGTGATTTCCCGGTAGGGGAGCTGTATCTACTCGCCTCTGAGCGCTCTGCTGGCAAGAGAGTTAATTTTCGTGGAAAGCAGTGCGCGGTAGAGGACCTTGCTAGCTTTGATTTCTCGAAAGTTCAAATCGGCTTATTCTCTGCCGGAGGTAGCATTTCAGAAGAGTATGCGCCCATCGCTGCGGAGGCCGGCTGCGTAGTGATTGATAACACTTCGCACTTTCGTCGAGATGCGGATGTCCCTTTAATCGTGCCGGAGGTTAACCCGCATGCAGCCGTGGATTTCCACGCCCGCGGCATCATTGCCAACCCTAACTGCTCGACTATTCAGATGTTGGTTGCCCTTAAACCGCTTCACGATGCCGCAGGCATCACGCGGATCAATGTGGCTACCTATCAGGCGGTATCGGGAACCGGTAAGTCGGCGATTGAGGAGCTTGCGGGTCAGACCGCACGTTTGTTGAACGGTCAGCCTGCAGAGAGCAAGGTGTACCCCCGTCAGATCGCGTTTAACGCATTGCCGCACATCGATACTTTCCAGGAGAACGGTTACACCCGGGAAGAGATGAAGATGGTCTGGGAGACGCAGAAAATCTTTGAAGATGACAGCATTGCCGTAAACGCCACCTGTGTTCGCGTGCCTGTCTTTCACGGGCATTCAGAAGCGGTTCATATTGAAACCCGAGAGAAACTGACTGCGGCGGAAGCGCGAGCATTGCTCGAGTCTGCGCCTGGTGTCACGGTGTTAGATGAGCGAGAGGACGGTGGTTACGCGACGCCGGTCACCGAGGGGGCGGGGAGTGATCCCGTTTTCGTGAGTCGAATTCGCGAGGATATCTCCCATGACCGAGGATTGAACCTTTGGGTGGTGTCCGACAATCTCCGTAAAGGCGCAGCCCTGAATAGCGTTCAAATCGCTGAATTGCTAGTGCGAGAAAATCTTCTTAATTGACGCCCCGGCCGCCTGGGCAGCACTTATGTAGTGCCCCTCGCACTTGACGTGCCTGCGCGCGCAAGGCTACATTTCTCCAAGTTGCAGCATTTTGTAGGTAATTTGACGCAAGCTGTTGTGTAAAAAGCCTTTTCTGTTGTTAAGTACGTTAAGGTCGAAGAAAGAGCCTGTGACTCGAGTACTTCGGGCATAATGGCAATTCAGGGTGAAAAAAGGCGGGGCGATGGTGACTAAGTCGGTGGTCAGGGCTGCTGTTCGTGCAGCGGTAATCGCATATGGGGCGGCAGCATCACTGCCGGCTTTGGCGTTGGGTCTTGGTGAAATCGAGATGCAATCCTTCCTTAATGAGCCTCTGCGTGCAGAGGTGGAACTTCTCGATACACGACAACTCACCATCGATGACATACGGATTCGTCTCGCGGGCGGTGATGACTTTGATCGCTTGGGCGTTGAGCGAAGTTATTTTCTTACCAGTATTAAATTCGATATCCAGGTTGATGAGCGCAGCGGTCGAGGCGTTATCAAGCTCAGCACAGAAGAAGCGGTTTTAGAGCCGTTTATTGACCTCATCATTGAGGCGCGCTGGCCCAATGGGCGGCTTCTGCGCGAATACACTGTCCTTGTGGACCCGCCGGCTTTTCGTCAGGACGTGGTCACTGTTTCAGCCTCCGAGCGTATTCAGGATGACACCAATCTGGAAAAGCCGGCGCTGGCACCGGAGTCGCGACCGCAAGCCAGCACATCGGGAGCGAGTACTTCGGGGGATAGCGTAGCCGTTAGGGAGAGCAGCCTCCCTGCGGGAGAGATGCCTCAGCGTGCTTTTTCAGCCGAAACCGCCGATGTGCCGCGCTCGGGCAACCGATACATGGTTAAACGCGATGAGACTTTATGGCAGATCGCGTCCGAGGGGAAGCCAGGTGGAATCTCGGTACAGCAGGCCATGTTGGAGATTCAGCGCCTAAACCCTGAAGCGTTCATCAACGGCAATATCAATCGCATAAAGGCTGGGTACATTATTTACCTGCCCGCTGCCGGCGAAGTTAGCTCAGACGATTTAGCGCGCGCATTGGATGAAGTGCGGGACCAAAATCAGGCATGGCGGGAAGGTCAGGGCGCCCCAGGGGTGACGGCCGCGGCAACACTGCGTGTGTCCGCTGACAGCGCCGTTGATACTGTTCCACAAAGCAGCGACATGCTTGCGGCTGCGGACTCTGGTAGCAGTTCAGCAGCACAGACCGCCAGTCAAAAATCCTCGAGTACCGATGCGACCGCTGCCGAATCCGCAGACACAGCGCCAGCAGGGGAGTCTTCCGGTTCCGCAGAGCTGGCAGCGCAGTTAGATGCAATGGCATCTCGTCTGGATACTCTCGAGCAGATCGTATCCTTAAAAGACGAACAGATTGCGACCCTCGAACAGGCGCTTCGTGAAGCCAGGGAAGCTGCAGCCGCCGCTGCTGCAGCACCCACACCTGCACCAGCGCCTGCTCCCACAGTAACGAATTCGACGCCTGCGCCAACGACCGCTACGCCACAAAATCAGTCGGGCGGTATTCCATGGCTGCCTATTACGGGCGGACTTTTGGTGCTGGCGGGAGCGGTTGTGTTGTTCCTCCGTCGCCGCGCCAGCGATGAAAAGGATGAGTCCTCCAGCCTTCGTGCTCAGTCAAAGCAAGAAGAGGATGATGTCTTTGAAGG
This sequence comes from Congregibacter brevis, assembly GCF_045689245.1. Taxonomy (GTDB): domain Bacteria; phylum Pseudomonadota; class Gammaproteobacteria; order Pseudomonadales; family Halieaceae; genus Congregibacter; species Congregibacter brevis. The sequence continues at coordinate 2,407,564 of NZ_CP136865.1, forward strand.
CGTTAGTCTCAAGACAGAAACATTTGCTGCGGCCGACCCCCTGGATTCTCCTGAAGAGGCGGATACGGCTCCTGAGCTTAACGCTGCGCTTGCAGTTAAAGCTGAGGTCGAGGATGACGCATCTGAAGAGCGTGATTCTCGCGGCGGCAGTCGAGGTTATGGCGAGCGAAAGCATGATGACTACATCGATGAAGGCGCCGCTGGAGACGCTCTTGCGGAAGCTGATATCTATATTGCTTATGGCCGATATCTTCAGGCTATCGAGCTTCTCGAGACGGCGATCAGTAGCGATCCAAGTAATGGCGCCTACCGCGTTAAATTGATTGAACTCTATGTTGATATGGGCGAAGAAGCGAGTGCCGCTGAACAGTTGGAAGAGTTGCGCAAGCACGGAAGCCCCGAAGCGATAGAAAGAGGCGAGGCACTAGTGGGTGGTGCACCGAGCGCTCCGACCCCCGCTCCAAGCCTTGATCTTGATGCGATTGATGAAGCACCAGCCTTGGATCTTACCGATGGTCTTGAGCTGGAGCCTGAGCTCGAGGTGGACCCGGTAGCAGAGCCCGATACTTTAGAGTTGAGTCTTGAAGACGCGGAAGCTGAGGACACAGTGGCTGCGGCCGCACCCGAAGATGAGGCTGATCTGGATTCCATTGAATTCGAACATCTTGAGATTGAAGAAGATGGCCCCCTCGGCGCTGCAGATGATGAGCTCGACCTGGTGGCAGCTGATGAGGAGCTTGATCTTTCCGACGCGCTTGTTTCCATGGACGACACCAGCGCTGACAGTGCAGCACCGGTGGCCGAAGAGGCAGACACCGAGGAACTGCTCATTGCTGACGATGCCGACCAGATGGCAACGAAGCTTGATCTTGCGCGTGCCTATCTTGATATGGGCGATAGTGAAGGTGCTCGCGGTATTCTCGAGGAAGTGATTGAGAAAGGCACTGAGGAGCAGCAACAGGAATCGCGCGATCTCCTGACGCGCATTGGCTGAGCATCAGAGCAGGCCGTTTCGCACCGATACGCTGCCTACAGGGCAGCGTATCGCTTTAAGGGTTGAGTACGACGGCAGTGTGTATAGCGGCTGGCAGTCTCAACCTCATCTTCCCAAGGTCCGTACGGTCCAGACCGAAGTAGAAGCAGCACTCTCGAAGATAGCTGCCGCCGATGTGCGAGTATTTTGTGCTGGCCGCACGGATACGGGCGTACATGCTACCGCGCAGTGGTTTCATTTCGATGCGCCGGCTGATCGAAGTCTCAAGGCCTGGATTTTTGGTGGGAACGCTCAGTTACCGCTGGATATCCGTCTTGTTGACGCCAAAGCGGTGAGCGCGGATTTTCACGCCCGTCATAGCGCCGTTGCACGCCAATATGATTACCTGATCTCGAACACCCCAACACCCTCCGCATTGTTGGCAAAGCGCATTCTTTGGGTACGCCAGGCTCTCGACGAAGTTTCCATGCAGCGGAGTTTGGAAGCTCTCTTGGGGGAGCAGGATTTCTCTGCTTTCCGTGCGGCTTCCTGTCAGTCAACGACGCCAATGAGGTTTATGGAATCTGTTGAAACCCGGAGGCGAGGTGACCTAGTGCAAATACGCGTGGTGGCGAATGCGTTTCTCCATCACATGGTGCGCAATATCGTTGGCTCTACTCTGCTGGTTGGCTTAGGTGAACGAAATCCCGACTGGTTGGGGGAGCTGTTGGCGACGAAAGACCGCACCCTGGCGGCAGCCACTGCGCCCTCGCATGGCTTGTACCTGACGGGTGTTCGCTATCCCGAAGCCCTCGCGATACCGGCGGCTCCGGACCTGCCTTTCTTCCCATCAGCGACGCAGGAATAAGTCGGCGCTTCTGCTATCATTGCGCGCTTTTCGAAGCGCGGTAAAAAGGCACGGCAAGGCAATGACTCGGGTCAAGATATGTGGCGTTCGCAGCGCAGTAATGGCGGAGCAGGCTTGCGAAGCGGGTGTGGACGCTATTGGACTCGTTTTTTACGAAAAGAGCTCGCGCGCGGTTACTGCATCAGAAGCGGTTGAGGTGGTTAGGGGCGTACAGGCTCTGGTAACCACCGTTGGTCTGTTTGTCGATGCGAGCGCAGAAGAAGTAACTCAGGTTCTGGATCGTTGCCCAGTAGATTGCCTGCAATTTCACGGAAACGAGTCGGCGGAATTTTGTCTGCAGTTCGGGCGTCCGTATATCAAGGCAATCAGTATGCGTCCCCAGGTTGATATTGAGGCCTTGCTGACTGAGCACTCGGACGCTCGATCAGTCCTGTTTGATGCCTGGCGACCCGATGCACCGGGCGGCACGGGTGATACCTTCGCCTGGGATCGGCTTCCGAAGCTTCGTAAGCCATGGATACTCGCGGGCGGACTTACTGCTGACAATGTGAGCAAAGCGATCGAGCAGGTGGGCCCCCCTGCAGTGGATGTAAGCGGGGGTGTAGAAAGTGCTCCCGGAATTAAAGACCCTGAGCGTATGCGTGCATTTGTAAATGCAGTACGCGAAGCGGATAAACGCAAGCATGAGGATGCAGCGGTATGACTATTGACCTGAACCCATTGAGTTTTTCGAATCAGCCTGATGCTGATGGTAGATTCGGATCCTACGGCGGAAAGTACGTAGCGGAGACCCTGATGTCTGCGCTTTCAGAGCTGGAGAGCGTATACCGCCAGCTGTCTGAAGATGCGGCCTTTCAAGCGGAGTTTGATCACGATCTAGCGCACTATGTCGGCCGGCCATCGCCACTTTATGAAGCCCGTCGCTGGTCCGATGAAATCGGCGGTGCGAGGATCTTCTTCAAGCGCGAAGACCTGAATCACACGGGTGCACACAAGGTGAACAACACTGTGGGTCAGGCCTTACTAGCCAAGCATATGGGTAAGCCCCGCGTGATCGCCGAGACCGGTGCCGGACAGCACGGTGTGGCGACCGCGACGATAGCGGCGCGTCTTGGTCTTGAGTGTCACGTGTTTATGGGTGCAGAAGACGTTCAGCGGCAGTCACTAAACGTGTACCGGATGAAGCTTCTCGGCGCGACCGTAGTTCCCGTAACCTCTGGTTCAGCCACGCTGAAAGACGCCATGAACGAGGCGATGCGCGACTGGGTTACGAATGTAGACGACACTTTTTATATCATTGGCACCGTAGCCGGTCCCCATCCATATCCTATGCTCGTGCGGGATTTCCAGTGCGTAATCGGTCGCGAAGCACGCGCTCAGTGCCTTGCTCAAAATGGCAAATTGCCCGATGCGCTTGTTGCCTGCGTTGGCGGTGGCTCCAATGCCATTGGTTTATTCCACCCATTCCTGAACGATGAATCAGTGGCTATGTATGGCGTAGAAGCGGGAGGTCTAGGTATTGACAGTGGTCAGCACGCCGCGCCTTTGTCCGCAGGTTCTCCCGGTGTTCTCCATGGTAATCGCACCTACCTGATGCAGGATGAGGACGGACAAATTACGCACACCCACTCTGTATCTGCAGGCCTTGATTACCCGGGTGTGGGGCCGGAGCATTCCTGGTTGAAAGATATTGGCCGGGTGAACTACGTGTCCGCTAACGATGAAGAAGCATTAGCGGCGTTCCATAAGACAACCAAAATCGAAGGCATTATGCCCGCGCTGGAAACCGCGCACGCTCTCGCCTACGCCGAGAGGCTGGCGGCAAGCATGACGCCTGATCAGCATATTGTGGTGAATCTGTCTGGTCGCGGTGACAAAGATATTCTTACCGTCGCTCGTCTTGAAGGCATTGAGGTTTAAGTCAGTTATGAGTCGAATTGCGGCCTGTTTTTCCGATCTAAAATCCCGTCAACGGAAAGCGGTTATTCCCTACATAGTAGCTGGGGATCCCAGTGTCGAGCTCACCGTCGAATTGATGCTCGCTCTGGTTGAGTCGGGAGCGGACATCATCGAGCTTGGGGTGCCGTTTTCAGACCCCATGGCCGAAGGTCCCGTGATTCAGCGCGGCCATGAGAGGGCCTTGGATCGGGGTGTTCGCCTGCGAGGAGTGCTGCAGATCATGTCTGAGTTTCGGGAGCGCAACCAAACAACCCCGGTGCTACTCATGGGCTATGCGAATCCTGTGGAGTACATGGGGCACGGGGAATTTGCCGATCGAGCGCTCGCCTGTGGTGTCGACGCGTTGCTGACTGTGGACATTCCTCCTGAAGAAGTTTCGGGGCTTAATAAGGAGCTCCGTCGCGTGGGTATGGATAATATTTTTCTTATCGCGCCGACAACCCCGAGCGAGCGTATGAACCTCATCGCGGAAGAGGCGAGTGGCTTCATTTACTACGTGTCTCTGAAGGGTGTTACCGGCGCTGGTCACCTCGATCAAGACGCCGTGGCGAAGTCTGTGGCAGAAATACGCACCCATACCGATCTGCCTATTTGTGTCGGGTTCGGGATCAAGGATGGCCCCTCAGCGGCGGCTGTCGCGGCAGTGTCCGACGGTGTTGTGGTCGGTTCCGCTCTGGTTCAGCGCTTGGCTGACGTAGCAGCAGAGGGGGGCAGCGATGCCCAGGTGCTTGATGCTGCGAGACAAATGGTCGGTGATATTCGCAAACACGTCGATAACAACCTCTAGGACATAACGTAAGCCACCGCGGATGCGTATAATGCCTTGGCATCACCTGCTGGAGAGAGTTCCATGAGCTGGATCGACAAAATTCTGCCCTCGGGCATCAGTAAGTCCGATGGTGCGAAGAGAGCGACAGTACCTGAAGGGGTCTGGACCAAGTGCATCAAGTGCGAGGCGGTGCTCTATCGCCCGGACCTTGAACGCAATGCCAATGTCTGCCCCAAGTGTGAGCATCACATGCGTTTGGGAGCGCGCCAGCGGCTGGATTTCTTTCTGGATCAGGAAGGCCGCGAGGAGGTGTTCACAGACATCGAGCCCGTCGACCGCCTTCGTTTTCGGGATAAGAAGAAGTATTCCGCGAGATTGTCCGCTGCACAAAAATCCACGGGTGAGCGCGATGCTCTAGTAGCGATGCGCGGAACGCTGCACAGCATGCCCGTGGTTGCCGTCGCTTTTGAGTTTGGCTTCCACGGTGGATCTATGGGGCAAGCGGTGGGGGAGAAGTTTTCTCAAGCTGCTCAGCTTGCATTGAAAGAGCGTATACCTCTTATTTGTTTTGCCGCCTCTGGTGGGGCGCGAATGCAGGAAGCTTTAATCTCGTTGATGCAGATGGCCAAGACCAGTGCTGTCATCGAGCGTATGCACACGGAGTCTGTGCCGTATGTGTCGGTGCTGACCGATCCAATTTACGGTGGTGTATCGGCTTCTCTGGCATTACTGGGCGATTTAAATATTGCTGAGCCGGATGCTCGCGCGGGCTTTGCCGGTCCCAATATTATTGAACAGACGATTCGCCAAAAATTGCCTAAGGGTTTTCAGCGCAGCGAGTTTTTGCTGGAACACGGTGCCATCGACATGATCGTGCCGCGCCTTGAGTTGCGTGACACTATCGCGCGAATCCTTGCCAAGCTCATGAATGTACCGGAGCTTGAGTCGCTGAGAGTTGCACCAGAGATAGAGGTGGTCGCGGATGCTGCAGACGCAGACGAGGCTGCTAACGAGGATTCAGACACTGACGTCGCGGGCGACGTTGCGCCAGGCGCTTCGGAGTCGCAAGAGTCGGCTGAGCAGTCTAAAGACGATGAAGCTGAGCAATCTTCAAGTGACGGTATTGCCGAAGGGTCAGCGGAGCAGCTTGATGCGGTCGATGACTCTGTAGCAGAGGCAGCTGATTTGGCCGCCTCGGTAACCGACGCTGAAGTTGCCGATGAATCGGGGCAGGCGGCTGTTTCGGACGCGGAAGCCGGCATTGAGGACGATCCAGAATCCGGCGCGGATGAGGAGCTTTCTGACAAAAAGTCGGATGCCTGAACGCAGCCTCGGAGAATGGCTGCGCTACCTTGAGCAGCTCCATCCCGTAGATATCGATTTAGAACTGGCGCGGGTACGAACAGTAGCCCAACGCCTTCAGTTGCTATCGTATATCCCGCAAGTGATTACCGTTGCCGGCACCAACGGCAAAGGCAGCGTGGTTTACAGTACTGAGCGTATTTTGCGCCGCCATGGAAAGCGTACGGGACGATACACCTCACCTCATCTCCTGAGTTTCAACGAACGTATCGCCGTAGATGGCGTGCCGGTCAGTGATGATCACATTGTTCGCGCCTTTGGCGCTATTGATGCGGCACGGGAGGAAGTAACTCTCACCTATTTCGAATTTGCGACACTGGCGGCTTTTTGGATTTTTCGCGAGGAGCAGGTCGATGTCGCGGTCATGGAAGTGGGGCTGGGTGGCCGCTTGGACGCGGTAAACGTCGTCGATTCAAATTTGGCTGTAATTACCGCCATCGATCTCGACCACCAGCACTGGCTGGGAGATAGCGTAGATAAGATAGCACCGGAGAAGGCTGCGGTAGCGCGAGCGGGCTGTCCGGTGATTCTTGCCGAGTACAGCTACCCCCAAACACTTTTTCAAACACTTACGAAAATAGGCGCAGCCCCTATGCGCGCGGGCAAAGATTGGGATTGGTTTCTGGATGATGGTTTGCGGGTCCGTTTGATGGACGAAGTCGAGGCCACGATCGTTCCTCTTCCTGACGGTTTGCGGCCATCGAATGTCGCGGCCGCGTTGCAGGTGAGCGCGGAGTTGCTCGGTGCAGACTTTGACCGTCTCACCGGAGCGGAGGCGCTTAGGAATCTTCAGGTGCCCGCGCGGCGGCAAACTCTGGTTGTTTCAGATCGTGAAGTTGTTTTAGACGTGGCTCACAATCCCGCCGCCATGAATGCACTCGTGGAGTACCTCAAAGACCACAGGGTCAGCGGTAAGACCTTTGCTGCGTTAGGTCTGATGAAAGACAAAGATCTGATGCCTATGGCCAAGGCTTTGGCGACCGCTGTGGATGGAGTTTGCGCTCTGGCTATTCCTGCAATAGACCGAGCCGCTGCCCCGGAAGAGGTTTGGCAAGCCCTCGATAGGGCGGGTATAGGGATACCTCAGGCCGAGTTCACCGCCGAGTCTGTTTGGGCGCAACTGCTGTCGGGGAGCGAGGTTGGTGATCGCTTGGTGATCTGCGGCTCTTTTCACAGTGTTGCGGGTATAATGGCCGTTTTAGACATCGAACTTTCAAGTCCCTCGTTGTGAGCACCTAAAACCGGTGGATAATCTAGTAAAACAGCGTCTTGTCGGCGCGCTCATTCTGGTCGCGCTGGCGGTGGTTTTCTGGCCGATTATTTTTGTGCCGGGTGCCCAGCAAAGCTCAGACTTGCGAGTGGTGGTGCCCAGTGCTCCGCCGGTTGACCTCACGCCGCTACCAGAACCCGATAGTCTCGGTATGCGTTCGGGTACGAGAGCGGCTGCGCAGGACTTAGAGACGCCTGATGTTGAGCTTCCAGCCACGGATGAGTTAGACGCAGAGCCGGCTAGTCTGCCTTCGCGAGAAGAGACTATGCCTGTCGCTAATTTGGACGATGCGCGTAGCGCATTGGAATCGCCGGCAATGGATGAAGACGGTTTGCCCGTCGCCTACTCTTTGCAAGTAGCAACCATGGGGGATAAGGCTCGCGCCGAGTCTCTTCGCGATGAATTGGTGTCTGCGGGTTACAAAGGCTACGTGAAACGAATGCGCCGTGATGATCGCGTGCTCTACCGGGTACTCGTAGGGCCGCGTTACAGCAAAGATGAACTCCTGCCGGTAAAAGATGCGGTCGACAAGCGCTGGCGTGTTGAGTCTCTGATTATTCGGTACTTACCATGACTGATTGGCCGCAATTGGGTCTGTTTAATGGCTTTGACTGGGTGGTAGTGGTGATCATCGCGCTGTCCGCCTTGTTAAGTCTGTGGAGAGGTTTTGTTCGCGAGGCGATTTCGCTGGCGGGATGGGTTGTCGCCTTTATTGTGGCCAACCTCCTTGCCGTTACCGTCGCGGATCAGATCGGCGACCTTATCGCCAATCGCACGGGCCGATACATCGTGGCCTGGTCTCTATTGTTTGTGCTTACCCTGGTAGCAAGCTCGCTGTCTGCAAAGCTGTTCGCAAGCCTTGTCAAAGCCACAGGCTTAGGAGTGCTAGACCGCATTCTGGGCTCAGTCTTCGGGGTTTTACGCGGTGCGCTTATTGTTATGGCTCTAGTGTTTGTTGTGCGGGAGATCGTTCCCAAAAGCGAGCAAAGCCTGCTGGCAGATTCTCAGTTGATGCCGCATATAGACGTGATGTTGGCCTGGAGTATGCGGCTGTTTGATGAGTTTCGCGACGTAGAGATAAAGGGACTGAACGCGTGATGTTCGCGCTTGTTCAGAGCTCAGTAAGTAACCTGGAGGATGCTTCGCCGTGTGTGGCTTAACGGGTATTGTCGGCAAGGGTAGGGTGGCTCCCGAGATCTATGATGCTCTGACCGTGCTACAGCATCGTGGTCAGGACGCCGCGGGGATTATGACCTGCAGTGATGACCGCTTTCATCAGCGTAAAAGCGTCGGACTGGTAAGAGATGTGTTTCGTCAGAACCACATGCAGCGTTTGGACGGCAGCATTGGCATCGGTCACGTGCGCTATCCGACTGCCGGGAGCGCAGGCGCAGCCAATGCCCAGCCGTTTTACGTGAATTCACCCTACGGTATCGCACTCGCCCACAACGGCAATCTCACCAATTCCCGGGAGTTGCGTCAGGAACTCTTCGAAAGCGAAATGCGGCACCTGAACACGGATTCGGACTCGGAAGTACTGTTGAATGTGTTCGCCTATGAGCTGCAGGCTAGGGGCAAGTTACACCCGGAGCCCGATGACATTTTTGCCGCTGTGTCTGAGGTTCACCGGCGCTGTAGAGGCGGATACGCCGCCGTCGCTATGATAGTTAATTACGGCGTTATCGCGTTTCGCGACCCCTTTGGTATTCGTCCATTGGTAGTCGGTTATCGCGGAGAAGGGAGTGAGCGAGAGTACATGGTGGCCTCAGAGAGTGTCGCTTTGGACGTCCTGGGCTTTCGTTTGCTGAGTGATGTAGCGCCGGGTGAGGCGGTTTACATCGACGCTAAGCGTCAGTTGCATATGCGTCAGTGTGCCGAAGCGCCGCTGCTTCGTCCCTGCATCTTCGAGCATGTGTATTTTGCTCGGCCGGATAGCCTGATCGATGAAATCTCGGTATACAAGACGCGCGCACGTCAAGGCGAGGCGCTTGCTCGAAAGATTCTGCGAGAGAGGCCCGATCACGATATCGATGTGGTGATACCAATACCTGATAGTAGTCGCACGGCGGGTCTGTCTTTGGCTGGGTCTTTGGGTATCAAATATCGCGAGGCCTTTATAAAGAATCGCTATATTGGCCGCACATTTATCATGCCCGGCCAACAGCAACGTCGTAAGTCTGTGCGCCAGAAGTTGAATCCTATCCGCCTCGAGTTCGAGGGCAAGAACGTCATGCTGGTAGACGACTCCATCGTACGGGGGACAACCTCCCGAGAGATTATTCAGATGGCGCGGGACGCGGGCGCAGCGCGTGTTTATCTCGCATCAGCGGCTCCGCCGGTGCGCTTTCCTAACGTGTACGGCATTGACATGCCTTCACCCAGTGAGCTCATAGCCCACGATCGCACCGTTGAGGAGATCAGTACACTGATTAATGCCGACTGGCTGGTATACCAGGATCTGGATGAATTGATTGGCTGCTCTCGCGACGGTAATCCCTCGGTAGAGGCCTTTGACTGCTCGGTGTTCGATGGAAAATATGTGACGGGCGATGTGGATGCGGCCTATCTCGCAGCATTAGATGCGGAGCGTAACGATGAGGCGCAGAGCCAGAGCCGCCAAACAAGCGACGGTGACGGTGTGGGGATTTATAACGAGAGTGCATTGTGAGTAAGCGAGACGACCCGGTAATGGACGAACTGCACTGGCAGAGTTTGGCGGTGCGCAGCGGTATTACGCGCTCGCCGGAAGGCGAACATAGCGAAGCCTTGTTCATGACCTCCAGCTATGTTTTTGATAGCGCAGAACACGCCGCGGCGCGCTTTACCGGAGATGATCCGGGTAACGTTTATTCCCGCTACACTAATCCCACGGTACGTGGCTTTGAGGACCGACTTGCTGCGCTAGAGGGCGCCGAAGCTTGTGTCGCAACGGCATCGGGGATGTCCGCAATTTTGAGCACCTGTATGGCCTTGCTAAAGGCCGGTGATCATGTGGTGTGTTCACGCGATGTCTTTGGAACCACACGCACACTGTTTGCTAAATACATGGCTAACTTTGGCGTGGAAGTCAGTTTCGTGCCGCTGCTTCCCGTAGATGGTTGGCGCGAGGCGATGCAGGACAACACTAAACTTTTGTACCTCGAAACCCCATCGAATCCACTGTGCGAAATCGCCGATATGCAGAGCATGGCGACACTGGCGCAATCTGCAGGTGCATTACTCGTGGTTGATAACTGCTTTTGCTCGCCGGCGCTGCAGCAGCCCTTAGCCTTTGGTGCAGACATTGTTATTCATTCTGCCACCAAGTATCTCGACGGCCAGGGTCGTTGTGTCGGTGGAGCGGTTCTGGGTAACCAGGACTTGATGGATCAGGTGCTGGGGTTTTTACGCAGCTGTGGTCCCACCATGAGTGCCTTTAACGCCTGGGTGTTCCTCAAGGGGCTGGAGACACTGTCGCTGCGTATGGAAGCGCACAGCGCCTCGGCCATGCAGTTGGCGACGTGGCTGCAGTCACATCCTCAAGTAGAGGCTGTTTTCTATGCCGGGCTGGAAAGTCATCCCGGGCATGCGCTTGCGAAAAAACAGCAGTCGGCCTTCGGCGGCGTACTGTCTTTCAGAGTGCGAGGCGCCCAAGCGGAAGCTTGGCAGGTTATAGACGCCACGCGTTTGATGTCGCTGACAGCAAATCTTGGCGACGCGAAAACAACGGTCGTCCACCCGGCAACAACGACGCATAGCCGCATCTCCGCAAACGAGCGCCTGGAAGCGGGTATCACCGACAACTTGATCCGAGTGGCCGTGGGGCTAGAAAACATTGAGGACTTGAAGGCCGATCTCGCACGTGGTCTGAATAGTCTTGGATAAGTCGATGAGGCGCTTAATCCCCGACTCATACGTAGCACACCGGGATACGGCGCCCACACAAAGGCGAACACGATGACGATAGGTAACAAGGCACTTGTCGACGCCGCTGTTGCGGAGATAGCCAAGGTCCTGCTTGGAAAAGAGCCCCAGCTTCGTCAAGCCATATGTTGCTTGTTGGCCAGTGGTCATTTGCTTATTGAAGACCTGCCGGGAATGGGAAAGACGACTTTGTCCCATGCCCTGGCACAGGTACTGGGCCTGTCCTACAAACGCGTGCAATTCACGTCGGATTTGCTCCCGGCCGACATTTTGGGTTTGTCGATTTATCACGGCAGCGACCAGAGCTTTGAGTTTCACCCGGGACCGATTTTCACCCAGGTGCTCCTGGCCGATGAGATAAATCGAAGTACCCCTCGTACTCAGAGTGCTCTGCTTGAGGCCATGGCCGAGGGGCAGGTGACTTTGGAAGGGGATACCCGTGCACTTCCAACCCCCTTCTTTGTGATCGCCACACAAAATCCGCTGGAGCAGTCCGGCACCTATCCTCTGCCCGAGTCGCAACTCGATCGATTCCTTATGCGCATCGAGCTTGGCTATCCCGACGCAAAGGCAGAGAGGCTAATGTTGCGGGCCACCCATGAGGCTACGCAAAAACCCACACTGGAACAGTGCATCGACGAGTCTGCCCTTGCCGGTATTCGCGCGGCAGTCGACGATGTTCACGCGTCGGACTCGCTGCTAGATTACGTTCAACGCATCGCTTCCCGCAGCCGCCAAGGGGGGGAGTTTGCGGTAGGTTTATCGCCGAGAGGGGTATTGGCTTTACTACGTTCGGCGAAGACCTGGGCGTTGATGGACGATCGGGATCATGTTCTTCCCGATGATGTGCAGGCGGTGTTGCCGGGAGTAGTAGCGCACCGGTTACAGCCCGGCGGCGGGTTTTCTGGTGATGGGATGGCGCTAGTGGCGCTACTGCGGCGTGACGTCGACGTGGTCTGAGTTTCTAAGCCAGCGCTGGTCCCGCTGGCTCGATAGACGGATACCTCGTTCGCGATCCGTCACGCTCAGTCAGCGGCAGATATTTATTTTCCCTTCTCGCACCGGGTTCTTCTTTGCCCTGTGCTTGCTGGTGATGCTCATTGCAGCCATCAACTACCAAAACAACATGAGCTACGCGCTCACCTTTTTGCTTGCAAACTTGTTTGTCGTTGCAGTGCTCCACACCTACGCAAATCTATCGGGGCTTACGATTACCGCAGTATCTGCGGATCACGCCTTTGCGGGACAGAGGAGTGGCTTCCATTTACGCTTTTCCTCGACAAACAAGCGCGGACACAATGCGCTGCTTGTAGGTTGGCCTGAAGCCAAAGAGGCGCGTAGACGCCGACGATTATTTACCGGGCTGTTGTCCAGTCCAGCGATGATAGCCGTGGAAGAGATCGATATAGCGCCCGCTGCGACGCTGGATCTTGTTCTGCATATCCCCGTGGGGACCCGGGGATGGTACCGGCCGGACCGTTTGCGCATTGAGAGTACTTACCCCCTGGGCTTGCTTCGCTGTTGGACCTGGATAGATCTCGATTTTCGCGCCTTGGTATATCCCACACCTTTAGTCGCTGCCGAGCCTAAGGGTGCGGCCGGCGACGCGCTGGATGGTCGCTGGCTAGCTGGCACGGGGGACGATGAGTTCTACGGGATCAGGGATTACCGAGCCGGGGATAATCTTCGCAGGGTTTACTGGAAGGGTCTGGCCCGGGGGCAGGCTCTGCAAACCAAGGACTATGCAAGTGCCATAGCCGATGCTCGGTGGCTTGATTGGGAGCAATTCTCTGGTCTCGATCAGGAGCGGCGTTTGTCCGCGCTTTGCCATTGGGTGCTTGATTACCATCGACGGGAATTCGAGTTCGGTTTGAGAGTGCCTGGACTTGAGCTTGCTCCGGCATCGGGTGATCGGCAGCGTGACGCGGCATTACGAGCACTCGCGCTGTTTGGGGTTACTGAAGGTTCGGTGACCTCGTGAAGCAATCTGAGCAGCTTCCCCGTCCAGCTTTACTTTGGATCATCGTCGCGCAGGCGTTACTGCTATTTCCCCATCTTCCCAGGCTGCCAATTTGGGTGGCAGTCGTCTACCTACTGGCTTTTGTTTGGAGGGTACAGGCGTTTCGGGGGCGGGTAGAGTTGCCCGGGCGATGGCTAAAGGTCGTTCTATCCATTGCGGCTGCGGGCGGTATTGTTCTGAGTTTTGGCTCTTTGTTGGGTATGGAGCCTATGGTGGCGTTTCTGCTTACCGCCTTTGCTTTAAAGCTCACCGAAATGCGCTCACGAAAAGACGCCTATGTGGTTATCTTTCTCGGCTATTTTGTCTGTCTTACGGAGTTTCTGTTTACTCAGGATCTGCTCATTGTCGCCTATTCAATAGCCCTCGTTTGGATCTTGACCACGGCGCTAGTCAGTGTTCATCGTCCAGCGGGGCGTCTTCGTGACCTCCAGCCTTTACGCACTTCGGGACTGATGCTGGTACAAGCGGTGCCGCTGATGCTGGTGCTGTTCTTTTTGTTTCCGCGTATAGGGCCGCTGTGGTCGGTCCCCCTGAAGAGCCATACGGCGCAGACAGGGATGAGCGATCGTCTGCGACCGGGGGATGTGTCTAGCCTGAGTCAGTCCGCAGACGTAGCGTTCCGTGCGGAGTTTGAAGGGGACATACCACCGGCTTCGGAGCTCTACTGGCGGGGCGTGGTGATGAGTGCCCTGGATGACGGCACCTGGCGCACTCTCCGGTACTTTGAGATTCCCGCCAATGACCGGCGGGCGCCCAGCGTGGTTACCGAGGGTGAACCCCTGCGTTACAGCATCATTATGGAGCCGACTCAACAGAACTGGCTGTTTGCCCTGCGTTATGCTCGTACGGCTAAGCCCGGGGTGATGGAGCTGAATGATTACCGCTTGTACTCCCCGGTAATTATTGAAAACGAGTATCAGTATGCCGTGCAGAGCTGGCCGGATGCTTCCATGAATCAGGGCATTAGCGACTGGCGTCGGAGTGTCGAGACAGCGCTCTCTCCCACGGAGAACCCCCAGACCCGCTCGCTGGCACAGACTCTATACGAGCAGGCTGAGTCGCCCGAATCGTTCGTTGATTCGGTGTTGGACTATTTTGCACGAGAGGCTTTCTTTTACACCCTGCAGCCGCCTCTATTGGGCGATGACGATACGATGGATGAGTTTTTGTTCTCTAGCCGTCGTGGCTTTTGCGAACATTACGCCTACGCCTTTGCGGTGATGATGCGCTCGGTCGGGATCCCGACGCGTATTGTTGGTGGTTACCTCGGAGGCGAGGTAAACCCTGTGAACCGCACGGTCATAGTCCATCAGTTTGATGCCCATGCCTGGAATGAGGTGTGGCTGGAAGGGCGCGGTTGGGTCCGTGTCGATCCCACAGCAGCGGTTTCGCCGGACCGTATTCTTTACGGCCTTGAGCGAGCGGTGGCCGCGGAAGGCAGCTTTTTATTGGATTCACCGCTGTCTCCCTTGCGCTATCGCGGCGTTAACTGGGTGAACTCCTTGCGGTTACGCTACGATGCCTTGACCTACCGCTGGCAAAGCTGGGTGACGGGTTTTGACGGTCAGGCACAGTTTGATTTACTCCGCGGTGTGCTCGGAGAAATTTCGGTAAGCCGTTCTCTGGGTATGCTTCTTGGTGCTGGTGTCCTGACTATGGCGGTTGTTTCTCTGTTTCTATTCAGTGGTAACCGACCCGCACCCCGACCCATGTTCGAAGCTGAGTTACTGCGTTTTCAGCGGGCACTCTGGCGGCGTGGGCTCAAGCAAGTGCCGGGAGAAACTCCCGCGCAGCTAACTGAGCGTGCCGTAGAGCGATGGCCTCGCCAGGCAGAGGCTTTGCGATCCTTGTATCGAGCGCTTGCTCTGTCTGTTTACTCGCCAAGCGCCGATTCACAGGATAGCAATCGTTTGCGCCGTGAATTGCGTAAACGTATCCGTGGAATTCAGTTCTCTCTCTAAATTAAAAGTCACCTGCGCGCCGCTTTTTGCGCTAGTTGCGCTTGCGCAGCTGTTGCTCAGTCTGCCGGTACAGGGCGCAATAGTGTGGCACTGGGAGGAAGATTTCACAGAGCTCGAACAGGAGACCCTCGTACCTTGGCTGACCGATACGCATAGCGCTCTCGAACGCTTTGTGGGCCCACTACCTTTTGACGTGCATGTGTACATGCATCGCCGCGATGGGGCGGACCAGCCCGTGCCTTGGGCAAACACCCGGCGAAACAACGAGCAGGCGCTATATTTCTACGTTAATCCAGAGTTTGATCGCGCGTCGTTCATGGACGACTGGACCGCTGCTCACGAATTTTCCCACTTAGTGCTGCCCTATCTTGGATCTGCAAATGCCTGGTTTGCGGAGGGTTTTGCCAGTTACATGCAGCACTCGGTAATGGTGGAGTCGGGTGCAATCGATGATGCAGAAGCATTTCGTCGACGGGACCTAAAGATGAAAAAGGCGGTGGCCGCTCTGGCAGATACGACCGTAAGCCTCCCGGAGAACATGCCCGACCTGAAAGCGCGTCGCTCCTATCCGACCTTTTACTGGGGCGGTGCGGTGTACTTTGAGCGAGTCGATGCCGCGCTCAAGCAGCAGGACAGCAGCCTGCCCCAAGTGCTAAGCGCTTATCTCCAATGTTGCCGCATGCACCGACCCGATTTGGATGCCTTGGTGAGCACTCTGGACAGAGTTAGTGATACAAGCCTGTTCAGTCGAGAGCTTGCGCTCATGCGAATCACGCCCGGTGTTCCTGCGCGTCCCTTGGGCTCGTAGCCAAGATTTGTTCGAAGATAGTCGCCATGAGTGTGACAACAAAAAAAGGGGGCCGAAGCCCCTTTGTTCTGGAGTAGGGGCTCGCTAGGCGACCTCACTAATCTCCAGCGCAGCAATTCGCTTGCCGTCCTCTGCCAGCTTCTGGAACTCCACAATCTGATCGAAGTTCATGTAGCGATAAATCTCAGAACTCATGGCATCCAGATTCTCAGCGTACTCCAGATATTCCGCGGGCGTCGGAAGCTTGCCCAGGATGGATCCTACTGCAGCAAGTTCTGCCGAGGTCAGATAGACATTGGCACCATCGCCTAAACGGTTCGGAAAGTTACGAGTACTGGTGCTGAGCACCGTTGAGTTGGCCGCTACCCGCGCCTGGTTGCCCATACACAAGCTGCAACCGGGCATCTCCGTTCGCGCGCCGGCCGCACCAAAGATGTTGTAGTAGCCTTCTTCCATGAGCAGGTGCTCATCCATGCGCGTCGGAGGTACTACCCAAAGACGCGTGTTGATGGTGCCTTTGTGTTGCTCCAACAGCTTACCCGCCGCTCGGAAGTGTCCGATGTT
Source organism: Congregibacter brevis (assembly GCF_045689245.1). Classification (GTDB taxonomy): domain Bacteria; phylum Pseudomonadota; class Gammaproteobacteria; order Pseudomonadales; family Halieaceae; genus Congregibacter; species Congregibacter brevis. The sequence continues at coordinate 2,424,021 of NZ_CP136865.1, forward strand.
GGTCATGCAAGAGCCAATGAATACCTCATCAACCTTGTCGCCGGCGACTTCAGACAGTAGCCGAGCATCGTCGGGATCATTCGGCGCACATACGATAGGCTCTTTCACCTCGGCCAGATCAATCTCGATGACCGCTGTGTATTCCGCATCTTTGTCGGCGCGCATGAGGGATGGGCTTTCCAGCCACTCTTCCATCTTTTTGGCGCGACGCTCGAGAGTCCGTGGATCGCCATAACCCTCGGATACCATGGCGCGGAGCAGGGTGATGTTTGAGCGCAGATATTCCGCAACCGTGTCTTCGCTCAAATCGATGGTGCAGCCAGCGCAAGAGCGCTCTGCGGATGCATCAGATAGCTCAAAGGCTTGCTCGACAGTGAGATCCGATAGACCTTCGATCTCGAGAATGCGGCCAGAGAAGATGTTCTTCTTGCCCTTTTTATCAACAGTGAGGTGACCTTCCTGAATAGCGTAATAGGGGATGGCATGCACTAGGTCACGCAGGGTAATACCTGGCTGCATTTCGCCCTTAAAGCGCACGAGCACGGACTCAGGCATGTCCAGAGGCATAACGCCGGTCGCTGCAGCAAAAGCCACAAGACCAGAGCCCGCGGGGAATGATATGCCCATAGGGAATCGTGTATGGGAGTCACCACCGGTGCCCACGGTATCGGGTAGGAGCATGCGGTTTAGCCAACTGTGGATGATGCCGTCACCCGGGCGCAGGCTAACGCCGCCACGCGTCATAATGAAGTCAGGCAGTGAGTGCTGCGTGTCGATATCTACTGGCTTGGGGTAGGCCGCAGTGTGACAGAAGCTCTGCATAGTGAGATCTGCCGAGAAACCGAGGCATGCCAGGTCTTTCAGTTCGTCACGGGTCATAGGGCCGGTGGTGTCCTGCGAGCCGACGGTAGTCATAAGCGGCTCGCAGTAGGTTCCGGGACGAACGCCGTCCATGCCACAGGCTTTACCCACCATCTTTTGAGCAAGCGTATAGCCTTTGCCCGTATCGACAGGTTGCTCCGGAGTGCGGAACAGCTCAGAGACGGGCAGTCCCAGCGCTTCCCGCGCACGGGTGGTCAGGCCTCGACCGATAATCAGGTTGATACGACCGCCGGCACGGACTTCGTCCAGCAGAACGTCTGACTTCAGTTCAAACTCAGAGAGCGTGTCGCCCGCTTCGTTAAGAATCTTGCCTTCGTAGGGGCGGATATCGATGACGTCGCCCATACCCAGATCGTCTACGGGTGCCTCAAAGACCAGTGCGCCCGCATCTTCCATGGTGTTGTAAAAGATCGGCGCGACTTTGCCGCCAATGCAAATGCCACCGCCTTTCTTGTTGGGTACGCCAGAGATGTCGTCACCAAAGAACCACAATACGGAGTTGGTCGCTGATTTACGTGAAGACCCTGTACCAACAACATCGCCTACAAAGGCTACCGGGTAGCCTTTGGCCTGAATTTCGGCAACTTGTGCCATGGGGCCTTTTACGCCGTGTTCTTCAGGAGTCAGACCGTCCCGGGTCATTTTGTACATCGCAAGGGCGTGCAGTGGAATATCGGGTCGGCTCCAGGCATCGGGAGCAGGGGAGAGGTCATCGGTGTTGGTTTCGCCGGTCACCTTAAAGACCGACACCTTGATGGACTCAGACACAGCGTCACGGTTAGTGAACCACTCGCCGTCGGCCCAGCTTAGCATTACCGCCTGTGCGTGAGCGTTTCCGTTCTTGCCAAGTTCTGCCACGTCATGGAAAGCCTCAAACATCAGTAGCGTGTGCTTGAGTTCTTCGGCGGCCTGCGCGGCCAGCGCGTCGTCGCTTAGTAGCGCAACGAGCGTTTCAATGTTGTAGCCACCGTGCATGTTGCCTAGGAGCTTTACTGCATCGACCCGGCTGATTAGTGCGCAGTCGGTCTCGCCCTTGGCAATGGCAGATAAGAATCCAGCTTTTACGTAGGCGGCTTCGTCGACACCCGGGGGTACACGATTAGACAATAACTCAATAAGGAAGGCTTCTTCGCCAGCAGGCGGCGCCTTGATCAGCTCGATGAGCCCGGCTACTTGCTCTGCAGAGAGGGGTTTGGCGGGAATGCCTTGCGCAGCGCGTTCGGCTTCATGTTGGCGATAGGCTTCGAGCATGGATAACTCCTTGATAATTAGCGATTTGAAGGGCGTTACGGACGGGTGTTGTCGGCTCCGGACCCCAAAATTGACAGCGCGGATTATAGACTAGCCACGCAAATCACACCAGAAATCAGAGGTTTATGGGTGGTATTCATGGGGCAAATGGCGGGCGGATTGATTGGTTGTCACAAAAATAAAGGGCTGTTTGCGCGAGCACGATGCTGAATTAGTGTTCGATTGCTTGGGTATTTACCCAAGCGGCGGTGCATCTCGCGTGTAGAGCCATTATCCTTGCGCCTTTACCACACGAGTGAAGTACTGAACGCCATGCAAGTCCCGCCCCGCGTCAAAACGCCCTGCATCGGCGTCTGCTCCACAGGCATTGGAGACAGCGTATGTCGGGGGTGCAAGCGCTTTGCTCACGAGGTGATTAACTGGAACGGCTATACCGAGGATCAAAAACGCATTGTCGATGCGCGCCTCGCGCAGTTTCTGGCGCAGTGCGTGCAAAACCGTATGCGGGTCGTGGACGCAACACTCTTGGCCTGGCAGCTTCAGACGCAGCAGGTTCGTCATAATCCTGACCACGATCCCCATTGCTGGCTATTTGCACTGTTAAAAGCAGGGGCAGGGCAGATCGAGGAACCCTCCGCCTTTGGTTTTGAGGTCGATATACGATTTCGTGATGAGCCCTTACTCGCGCTGCGTGAACAGATCGATCAGGAGTACTTCGCGTTGTCGAGTGCTCATTACGAACGTTACCATCTGCTACCGGACCTATTCACAGAGGAGCGGGTATCTTGACTGCGATGATGGTGTCGGGTGTGGATATGTCGCCTATCCGTGAGTTTCTGCTGTGCGATACGCCTGCCCAGTGGATAGAGGCGGCGGGTTCGCCGCAAAACTTGCATACCCTCCTAGTTGACCATGCGAACTGCGAAAAGAAAGCAGCGTCTACCGCGCTCAACTTGATGTATCGCTATGTAGAGCACCCTGAGCTGCTACATAAGCTATCGCGCCTTGCTCGCGAAGAGCTTCGTCACTTCGAGCAGGTCCTTGCTATTGTCGAAAAGCGTGGATTTAGTTACCCGCAGCTCACAGCCTCAGGTTATGCCGCGGGCCTGCGTGCGCACGTTGCTAAAAACGAGCCTTATCGTTTGCTGGACACCCTGTTAGTGGGGGCGATTATCGAGGCGCGCTCCTGCGAGCGATTTGCGGCGGTGATACCCGTCGTGGACGAAGAGCTGGGTCAGTTTTATGCCAGTTTGCTGCGCTCAGAATCGCGACACTTCAAAGACTATCTAACGCTAGCTGAGGATTTGTTGCCGGCCTTGGATTTAGAGAGCCGGTTGGCCGCGCTTCTGGAAGCGGAGCGTGATTTGATTCAGGCGGTGGACGGGGAGTTTCGGTTTCACTCGGGAGTGCCTGCGAGGTAGTTCGCAGAATTTGGCTATTTTTTACATTATATTATTATTGTAAATTATTGATTTATATCGAATTCAATGAGTTTGATATTGCCGTCTTCAAGTTCGATGTACCAGCCGGTTTTGTCCCAGTCTCCGAGTACCCAACGGGTGCCAGCGGCTTCGTCATGCATGGCTGGGCGATGGGTATGACCGTGGATTAAGGTCGTGCTCCGAGCCGCTTCCATACTCTTTAGTACTTCAGAGTTGGTCACGTCCATGATGTCGTCTGCTTTGCGACTGCCCGCATCCTGACTGGACTTGCGAAGGTTCTCTGCTAGTTCTCGTCGCGCCTCCAGGCTTTGAGCCAGAATGCTCGCCTGCCAGTTGGGATCTCTAGCGACAGCACGGAAGGCCTGATACTCGGTGTCCCGGGTACAAAGACTATCGCCATGCATCAGTAAGAGTCGGCTACCGTCGATCTCTATAACACTGGGATCTGGTAGTAACTCGGCGCCAATCATTGACGCAAAGCCCTCTCCCAGTAGGAAGTCACGATTGCCGTGCATGACATAAACCTTAGGGCCTGACTGTCGGTAATCCGCAAGAAGACGAGTGACTTCCGTCGCAATCGCCGTGTTGTCGTCATCGCCGATCCAGAACTCAAACAGATCCCCAAGGATATAAAGCGCTGCCGCATCTCTTCGTTGATCCAGAAACTCGGCGAGAGCCGCGGTCACATAGGGTCGTGACTCATCGAGGTGCAGGTCCGAAATGAAAAAGCAGCGCTCAGTCATAGCTCAGTCGTAGAAGGTGCAGCTAGGAGGTGAAGCCTTAGCGATTAGTCTTCGCTTGCAGCTTCATCGATTTCCACGGACTCAATGATGACGGTCTCAGCGGGAACATCCTGGTGGCCGCCTCGGGAGGTTGTGGGAACCGCTCGGATCTTGTCCAGCACGTCGGCGCCCTCAACGACCTTTCCAAACACTGCGTAACCCCAGCCCTGCATGGTTTTGCCGCTGTGATTAAGGAAGTCGTTGTCCTTAACATTGATAAAGAACTGCGCAGTAGCGGAATGCGGGTCCATGGTGCGTGCCATAGCCACGGTACCGAAATCGTTCTTCAGGCCATTATCTGCTTCGTTCTCGATGGGCTCTTTAGTTTCTTTTTGCTGCATATCAGCATCAAAACCGCCGCCCTGAATCATGAAATTATCGATCACGCGGTGAAAGATCGTGCCGTCGTAGAGTCCCTCACGGGCATACATCAGAAAGTTCGCTACGGTAGCCGGCGCTTTTTCAGCGTTGAGTTCTAGCTTGATCGGACCGTAAGTGGTGTTGAGGGTGACCATAGGAAATCCTTGTTCTCAAAATGTTGACGTTGTGTTGTTTAGACGGTGTTTTTAAGAGGTTTCGAAAAAGCATCAAAAACGCATCGTCTGAATTCTGTCTTGGCGCGAGTCTTCTTGTGCTGTTTTGGCCGCGCTGTCGGTAGAGCTTCGGGTACTGAGTCAGAGTCTCGCTACGGGCATCTATCGCAGGGGCGCGATGGTACTTGTTTTGAGCCACAGTGAGAACCACTTGACCACTTTTATGGTGTCGGTTACCCGCTCAAGAGCGGTACCTAGTTTGTACAAAGTAGCAGGGAGCGTGATTTGGCAATTCTCCGTGCTGACGCCTCACAGCCGCTGCCGGTATACTACGCCGCTTTTTGACGGGCGGAGGCCCTTATTGTGGAATCTGGTACGGCCGGTAACAACTTTTTGCGCTCGCTCATTGCGGAGGACCTTCGATCAGGGAAGGTCCCGCAAATCGTCACGCGTTTCCCCCCGGAGCCCAATGGATATCTGCATATTGGTCATGCGAAGTCTATTAGTGTGAACTTTGGTTTGGCGGAAGAATTTGATGGTATTTGCCGTCTGCGCTTTGACGACACCAACCCTGAGAAGGAAAGCCAGGAATTTATCGAATCGATTCAGGCTGACGTGGCCTGGCTCGGTTACGCATGGGAAGGTCCTGTGCGTTTTGCGTCGAGTTATTTTGACACGCTCTACCGTTGGGCGGAGTACCTCGTAGAGCAGGGTAAGGCCTATGTCGATGATTTGAGTCCTGAAGAGGCGCGTGAGTACCGCGGTACGCTTACAGAGCCCGGTCGCAATAGCCCTTATAGAGATCGCTCTGCTGAAGAAAACTTGGATCTGTTGCGGCGCATGCGCGCCGGTGAGTTCGCCGACGGTGAGCGGGTGCTTAGAGCCAAGATCGACATGGCAAGCCCTAATATGAATCTTCGCGACCCGATTCTGTATCGAATTCGCAAGGCTCGTCACCATCAAACCGGTGATGCCTGGCCGATTTATCCGACCTACGACTTCGCCCATGGCCAGGAAGACGCCATCGAGGGCGTAACGCACTCTATCTGCACGCTGGAGTTTGAGGATCATCGGCCGCTTTACGATTGGTTTATCAGCAATCTGCCGGTAGAGAGCCAGCCACGACAGTTTGAGTTTGGGCGACTGAATACCAGTTACACCGTCACTAGCAAGCGCAAGTTAAAGCAGCTGGTGGACGAAGCAATTGTAGATTCCTGGGATGATCCAAGAATGCCGACGGTAGCGGGTATGCGTCGTCGTGGGTACACGCCGACAGCGATCCGTCACTTTTGTGAGATGGTGGGTACGTCGCGCTCCGACGGCGTGGTGGATGTGGCCATGCTTGAACACGCGATTCGTGATGACCTGAATCAGAACGCTCCCCGCGCGATGTGCGTACTCAATCCGCTCAAACTGACTTTGCGCAATATGCCCGAAGGTCATGCGCCGATCGTCGCCGCCGCGCATCCGTCCAAAGATGAGTTGGGCGAGCGTAGTCTGCCTTTTTCTGCAGACCTGTTTATCGATGCTGAGGACTTCAGAGAAGAGGCGAACAAGAAGTTCAAGCGCTTGGTACTCGGCAAGCGGGTGCGTCTCCGAAATGCGTACGTCATCGAGGCCGTAGATGTAGAGAAAAACGTTGACGGAGAGATCGTTGGGGTTATCGCAGACCTCATTGAAGGCACCTTGGGTAATGATCCAGCGGATGGAGTAAAGCCCAAGGGCGTAATCCACTGGGTTGAGGCTGGATCTGCAGTGTCAGCGACGGTGCGAATCTATGATCGTCTGTTTACGGATCCAGCACCTGATCGTGGCGGAGCGGATTTCATGAGTTTTTTGAATCCCGACTCCCTGCGGGTTGTAGAAGGAGCCCTGCTAGAGCCCGGTGCGGCGGCCGCCAGTCCTGAGTCGCGATTCCAGTTTGAGCGAGAAGGCTACTTTGTCGCTGACCGCTATGACCATAGCGCTGAGGCACCGGTGTTTAATCAGACCATAGGTTTGCGAGACGTTTGGGCGAGCAAGACCTGATGTTAGTTTTAAGGAAATAGCCAACGTGGATCTTCAGCTCTACAACACGCGAGCCAGAGGCAAAGAAGTCTTTAGCCCCATCGACCCTGATTGCGTCACTATGTATGTGTGTGGGCCAACGGTTTACAACCTTGCACACATTGGCAATGCGCGCCCGGTTGTGGTCTTCGATACGCTTTTTCGCGTGCTGCAAACGCGTTACGACAAGGTGGTTTACGCGCGCAACATTACCGATATTGACGACAAAATCATGCAGGCAGCGAGGGAGCAGGGCGTTGCCATCGATGTGATCTCGCAGGAGTTTACAAAGAAGTATCGAGAAGATACGGCGGAGCTGAACGCACTGCCGCCTACTCTGGAGCCCCATGCGACAGACAATATAGGGCCTATGATTGCGCTCACAGAGACTTTGATTGAACGAGAGCATGCCTATGCCTCAGAAGGTCACGTGCTCTTCGATGTGACGTCTATGGAAGATTACGGACAGTTGTCCGGCCGTACCCTCGACGACATGCTGGCGGGCGCTCGTGTGGAAGTGGCAAGTTACAAGCGCCATCCAGGCGATTTTGTTCTTTGGAAGCCCTCTAGCGACGATGAGCCCGGTTGGGGTAGTCCCTGGGGCCGTGTGCGGCCGGGGTGGCACCTGGAGTGTTCAGCGATGATCCGCGAACATCTCGGTCCGACCATTGATATACACGGTGGCGGGAGAGATTTGATCTTCCCGCACCATGAGAATGAACTTGCTCAAAGCTGCTGCGCTTTTGGCGATGAGTTTGTTCGAGTGTGGATGCACAACGCTTTCCTGGATATGGATGGCGAGAAGATGTCCAAGTCGCTGGGTAACGTTGCGACCATACGCGAATTGCTGACGCGCTATCGCGGCGAAGTCTTGCGCTTTGCTTTGCTTTCAGCGCATTACCGATCGCCCTTGAACTTCTCCGAAGCGCTGCTTGAGCAGGCTGAGCAGACTTTGACGAGTTTCTACAACACCCTGCGGAGCGTGCAGCATATTGAGCTTGATACCGAGGTGGGCTTGGAGGGGGAGGACTTTTACGCGGCGCTTTGCGATGACTTGAACACGCCCCTCGCCATTAGCGAACTCCATGCGATCGCCCGAGACATCAACAAAGCGCAGGAAGCAGATAAGCCCGCTCTGAAAGCCCGATTTATCGCTGCTGGGAACCTGATGGGAGTGTTGCAGCAAGACCCTCTCGACTGGTTGCAGGGCGACAGTGCCGGCGGCGCTGATGCCATGGACGCGGCGACAGTCGATGCCCTAATCGCGGAACGAGCGAGTGCAAAGCTCGGTCGAGATTATGCGCGAGCTGATGAGATACGCGAGGAACTTACTGCCGCGGGTATTGTTTTGGAGGATTCCGCCGAGGGTACTTTGTGGCGTAGGGTAAACAGTTAGGTTTTTGATTGACGAGGGTGGGGCGGATGAGTAACATTCGCGCTCCCTAAATCGGGCTTGCTCACAGATCACGGCAAAGGTAGTGTGACCTGTGTGTAGGGGTAAGGTTTTAAAGGTTATATCGGGGTATAGCGCAGTCTGGTAGCGCGCCTGCTTTGGGAGCAGGATGTCGGGAGTTCGAATCTCTCTACCCCGACCACCTTTAACGTCATCCTGTACACCCCTCCGAAACAGCGCTGCTGACCTGGCTACCTTCGAGTTTCGAGCATTGCTCAGACTGATTAGCCTTAGGTTTGTGCAGGTGCTTGGAAACCGTTTAGTGGTGGCCGTAGCTCACCAGGTAGAGCACCGGATTGTGACTCCGGAGGTAGCGGGTTCAAGACCCGTCGGCCACCCCATTTCCTCAATATTTTGAAGCTCCAAGCGTCGGCCACTTTTGGCCAATCCTTCGATGGTTTTCCGCTGCTTTGCGCCTGAAAGGCCGTTTAATGGTTTCATCACAGGCGCGCAGCACCTACAATTGCGCAGCAGTTTTCTTGATCTACGCGCTCATAGCTCAGCTGGATAGAGCATCGGCCTTCTAAGCCGGCGGTCGGGGGTTCGAATCCTCCTGGGCGCGCCAATTTTTTTCAACGCTTCCACATGCTTCTGCTGGCGATGGGTCTAAAACGATCACGGCGGTCGTCGAAGAATACTAATCTCTGGTAGTTATGCCGTGTGTCAGGGTTGGTAGTCCGTCGATACAGGCTTCAGTCACGTCTCCAGGCTCAAGCGTCCCAACACCAGCGGGAGTGCCCGTGAAAATCAGGTCGCCGGGCTGCAAGGTGAATAGCGTCGACAGCGTGCTGATGATTTCGCCGGTACTCCAAATCATGTCGCTGATATCACCGGTCTGACGACACTCTCCATTGACGCTTAGCGAGATTTTACCGCTGCTGATATGCCCACAGAGATCTACGGGGCTTATGGCCGCGATTGGCGCTGACCGGTCAAATCCTTTTGCCGTATCCCAGGGACGTCCGTTTTTCTTAGCCGTTGCCTGAAGATCTCTGCGCGTCAGGTCATTCCCTACCGCGTAACCAAAGACGTGATCGAGTGCTGAAGATGGTGCAATGTTGTCTCCGCCCACTGCAATAGCAACCACCAGTTCTACTTCATGGTGCAGATTGCTGGTGGCGCTGGGGTAGGGAATATCACTCCCTGCCGAGGCTACGGCATCAGCAGGCTTTGTGAAAAAAAACGGCGGTTCTCGCTGCGGATCTGCTCCCATTTCTTTGGCGTGCTCGGCGTAGTTTCGACCCACGCAAAATATACGTCGCACGGGAAACACTGCATCAGTACCCAGTACAGGTACCGTTGCAGAAGGTATGGGTTCAAAAACAAACTGATCGGATCCTGCGGCCGTTGCCAAAATGTCTACCCCTTCAATCGCGCCTAGGACGCCCTCAGCTTTTTGGTGGCGCTATGTACGCGCTTTGTCGGGTCGCGCTGCGCGTCTTCCAGGGCGCTCAAGGCTTCGTAGAGCATGTCACGAACAGACATGTGACGTTTTACTCCCGCAACCCCAGCATGCAGCTTTAGTCCCGGATGGCGCTTGGCAAGCATGCCTTCCATTTCCATGGCGAAGGTGGAGATGAGGTTGTGGCCGGAGGCTTCTGACGTTGACTCAAGGATCACTGCTAAGGTCTTGGGTTGCAAAATGCTTACAGTCACGCTTGAGGGAAATCGCGCGAGTACACCACTTTGAAGCTCCAGCATGACGGTGCGAGCATCCAGAGAAAGGTCGAGGGTGTTCTCATCGAGTGCGGGCGATACGCCGATGAAGATCAGGCAATTTCCTTCGGAGAGCTCCCAGTTTTCCGGATCCCTCGTCGTTTGACCGAGATCTCTGAGCAGCAGCAACTTGCATGGCCGTCGCAGATGCTCGCTCGACGTCGCGAGCACCGATCCCAAAAATAGCCCGTCAGTGGGTAAAGTTATAGCGATGGACGGAAGATAGACCTGTTCATCGGAATCAAATGCCTTCTGAAGTGGATGAGCCCCTTCGGGCGGCGGGGGTGAGATAGATATCACGTCCCCCCAGTGCAGATTTCGAAGCTCATCAGCAGAGCGCTCCAGAAGCTCGCAAGCTTCACTATCAAAGTCGTAAATCAATCCATCATCATCAATATATAGCTTAGCTCGCCCAACAAGTTCGCCAATGTCGGCAAGTTGGCGTGCGGTCTCTCTTTCTCTGCGGATGCCTTCGAGTCTGCGCACGGCTAGAGTGATGTGATCTCTGGTCTGCAGATCAATGTGATCGCCATTTTTCTGGATGAATCCTACAGGCTCGCAGGCAGCAGCAATGTTAAACACGGCAGGATCAAAATCCGCAAAGGCCGTTAAAAATATTGAGGGGATGTTGTATGTGTCTTTGGCATAGGCCGCCAACTCTAGACCGTCACGATCCCCGACGGTAAATCGAGGGCTGTCGGTGAGGTTGATGTCGGTGACCAGGAGGTCAATGCCGCCTCGATCCATGAGGGCTTTCGCATCTTCAAAACTCGAGGCTTCGGCTACAACGCTGATCCCTACGTCCAATGCTTCGATGAAATAGATGAGCTCGGATCTAAAGTCGAGCTCATTCTCTACGACAAGTGCTTGATACTCAGGTTGGAATGGTGAGATCGATGGCATCTGCGTGGGCTCTGGTTCGCACTTTTTGTTTAAGAAAAATCACAAAGTTTCACATACCATGGGCAATTGTAAAACCAAGCAATTAATAAATCACTAAGATGCAATCATGCCCTGTTGATGTCTGAAAAGGTACCTTCTTTACTGGTTGACAGCACGGTATGATGCACGACGAACAAGCTGGGGTGCGTAGTCGAATGAGCGAAACAAAAAAAGCGAATAGCCTTCCCGAGGGCGTGGTTTTGCCACCACGGTTTCAGGAGTTCACCGGCGCTGAGCTCATGAGTCGATTTGTCTCGAGTGATGACGGGAGTGCGTTTTCATCGCTCTCGGAAGATTCGTCGGTCACGTGCACATGGCGCTGCCCCGGTGGACATGAATATCGAGAGACCCGTTCATCTCATCGCCGAAGTCGCGGTTGTCCTACTTGCGCGGGATCAGTTGCGACGCGTATGCCTGGATTACTGACTTTTTGGGATGATGATCTCAATGATTGCTCACCCACAGATATCTCCGCCTACGATCGCGAAAGGCGTTTTTGGCGCTGCGAGAATGGCCACACATTTGCGCGCGCACCTTATCGAGTGCTGTCCACCGGGCATCGCTGCCAGGAGTGTCGTCGGGAAGGGAAAACTGAGTGGAAGATCGCTGGAAAGAAGGATCCCTCCCTTAGCCTGGTTGATACTCACCCCGAGCTGGTAGCGCAGTGGGACTATCAGCGCAACGCGCGGGGACCAGAAGAGTTTGCACCGGGAAGTCAGCGTGAAGCCTTTTGGAAATGTGACAACGGGCATTCGTGGAGCTCTCCTATTTGTCACCGGACAAGCACTGCTCGCCATCAGGCCACTTGCCAGTCGTGCAAGGCCATAGCGTTTAGCGCGCCGGAACTTGCGAAGGAACTGCATCCCACGCTCAATCCGCTGGACACCGCGATTACCCAGCGCAAGAGTTCCAACGAGCCACTCCATTGGCTTTGCGATAGGGGGCATGTGTTCAGCGCTTCCGTAGTGGCGCGTTTGCGCGCCAATTATCCGGCGTCCTGCAATAAGTGTCGGGCGATCGCTGTGAAAGCACCTAACTTGATCGGCGCCTGCTGGGCTGCAGAGCTTAACGGCGGACTTGATCCAGAGGTGCTGGGGACCTCGAGTCCCGAGGAGGCCTATTGGGTGAAGTTGCAGTACTTAAGTGTTGCGGTAGATCAACGCGAACCGAAGCACTATGAACGAACCAGGATAGGGTATCGATATCGCAGGTACCTTCGGAATCGTGTCCGCGAGGATTCTCTGATGTTGGCGGCGCAAGAGGCGCAGGATAACCTGCTCACTGGGCCGGCAAGCGCTTAGTTGCGAATTCCCTGAGCGCAGCGGAGTAAGGTTGCGCTCAGATTTGCTCGACAGCTGCGTCAGCGGCCGAGGAAGGTGCTGGTGAAGACGCGGGTGACTCAGGCGCCGACATGATGCCCTTCGATTTCAGAATGAGCTCAAAGTTCATACCGTCGTCGTTATAGAGACGTGGCTCTCCACCTAGCTCTCTGGCTAATCCCACGATCTGGCCGAAGCCTTTGAGCTCGGAGTAACGCTTGCGTACGAGCGCGGCTGTTATTTCCTCAGGCCCCAAGCCTTCACCGTTGTCACGGTAGTGAAATCTTACTTCGTTCTTGATGCCACAGGTCTTCAATGAAATCGATGCGAGGTGGAGAGCGTCGGTCTGGTTAGTGTGTTTGTAAGTATTCGTGAGTAACTCATTGACGATCAACCCGAGGTATTGTGCTTTCGAGTAGGTGAGGTAAATGTCATCAAGATCTAGCTCAATGGGTCTCCCATCAATATCGTGGAACAAGTCACGGACGCCGTGACTCACCCGTTGGATCATCGTCGCGACGTTAACGTCTGTCCGATCTGAGCGCTGCAATAACTGGTGTACAGCTTTCTGAACCTTGAGTCGTGCGTTCAGGTTTGCCAGAGACTCCTTGGTTTCTGTTTGCTTTGCTGAGCGTTGCATGGAGCTCACATTGGCGGAGAAATTGGTCAGGAGATTGCCTACTCGGTGGTGCAGTTCCCGCAGCAGGATCTCTTTCTCACTGAGGCGGCCACGCATCTCCGCTTCAAATATCTCTCGCTTACGACCCGCCTCCGCGAGCATCTTGGCCTGATTGTCGCGACTGCGCCGTTGCATAGTCAGCAGTACGGCAGCCATAAACAGTATGCCTGGTATTACATATCGAAGATCAAAGAACCAAAGAATGTAGATCGGAGGTTTGACGTCTATGGTGACCGATAGCGGTTGCGAAGCGATGTCCCCATTAGTATCGATCATCGCTATCTCGATGGGGACTTCTCCCCAAGACTGCTGCCTTGTGAGCTGGATAGTTGGCCCGCTTTGGGGGAGCCACTCGTCGGTTCCTGCGTAACGCATCGCGTGGTTAAGTTCGATGGCTTGCACGTGATCGTCATAGCCATAGTTTATCTCGAGTAAACCGTTGGATGCCGCTGAATAGTCCACCGATAAAGTGGCTTTGCTGCCATTGTCGCTGAATACCGCGGGACCAAAGGGGTCTCCGTTAAGGGTGCTGTCTGTCCAAAACAGCCGCAGCTTGTCTTTGGAAGACCGAATAGACTCTTTGAACACGACCGGGACTTTTGCAGAGATAAACAGTCGATCACCGTTCGGTGCCCGAAGGTTTGCGTGAGGGCTGTAATCAAACTCGTTGGATGGAAGGCCATCGGCATAGGTTAGGTGGGCGAGCATTTCCTGCTTACTTAGATCAAAGGTATAGATACCTTGATTGGTTGCAACCCAGAGGGAATTCTCCTCATCCATCATGAGATGCCAGATAGTGCTCCGTTCCAGGTACTGTTCGATCACAGCTATTTTTTGAGGCGCGTAGCGCTGGCTTTGAAGCATTCCCTGACTCAGATGCCGAACCCCCACGTTTTCAATTCCCAGGAACACACCGCCATTGCCATCGGGTTCCACAGCGAACACGATGCCGTCGGGTAATTCTTCGATGATGTGTTTCGTGTAGTGACCGTCTACGTCGCGCTCAAGAAAAAACGCTGCATTTTGATCGACTGCAATGTAGCGGCTATCACTCAACCGATAGACGCCGATTAAGGTTTCTTCATCAGAGACTTGAGTCATTTCTATTTGCGGTGGGGCGCTGGGTGTATTGAGGATGCTAATCTCATAAAGGCCCAGAAAATAAAATGACCCCAGCCATGTGTCGGGGCCTACTTCAGCGAGACCGCTAAGTCCCACACCCTGCATACTTTTACCATCCGCAGTTTCCGTGAGGTTCGTTACCAAGCCGTTACTTCGATCGACGACATCCATGCCGCCGACGAGGTAACCCGCGAGCAAGTTTTTCTCGCTTACAGCCATTGCGGTGATTGGGCTTTGTCCTACCGATTCGGGGTTTATGCGCAACTTCTCTCGAGACTCACGAGGCAGTGTTTCGCGAAGCTCACTAAAACTTTGACCTTCTAAATCTCCGACCCACAAGTTTTGTCCGCCCAGGAATAGTTCATCGTCGGAGGCTGCAAGACTCATAATGACACCCGCATCGTAGGCGCTCGCTGTCTGTAAAACGGTGAAGCTGGTGTCCAGAGCGTAGTACAGGCCGTAGTAAGTACCTATCCATATGTTCCCCACCGCATCCACGGATATGGTTCGAACCTCGTTGCCTCTACCGGGAAGCCTAACAATGTCCGTAACGCCATTTTTCAGGCGAACAATGCTGGGGCCCGCAGCGAACCATGCGCTGGTGGGTGTTTCGGCAGCCATCGCGCGGTAATACCCCTGGGAGTCCCCGCGTAGGGGATTAATGTTCGAGGAAACGGTAGTGGTTCTAGTCGAGTCGTCTCCCAACGGGGAGTAAACGAGGCCCTCTTCTCTGTCTAACCAGATTAGCGACTCATTATCTGTTTCCAGTTGTATCACCGGACTTGCGGACTGCCGAGTGGAGATAAGCTCGAAAGCGTTGTCGGTAAACTTCATTCGATAGATTCGCCCGGACATTCCCCCTACAAAAACATCGCCACCGAAAACTGTTGCCGAAAGCAAGTTTTCATCGGCCAGAAAATCGATGTCGCTAAAAATTTGGACATCGGCATCGTTGACTAAAACGATCGTGCCGCCGTTACATACAGCTAATAGAGAGCCGCTGAAGTCGATGATCTCGAGAACGTCCAGTGAGGTAGCAAAGCTCTCATCTGACTGAACGACGATACTGAAATTCTCGGCATCTTTTTCCAGCTTTGAGATGCCTCTTGTAGTCCCGACCCAAATGTTGCCCTGAAGGTCCTCGTGGATTGTGTTGACGACCCCTGAGGGTAAGCCATAGGTCCCGTCGCGTGTCTGTCGCCAAGTAGTCTGTTGGCCTGACTTGTATTGAACGAGTCCTTCTCGGGTTCCAGCCCAAAGGTAGCCGCCCCGGCTCACGTGTACCGTACGAACGGACGCCTGGGGCAACTCAATGTCGTCAAAAGGGCGCACCACAAACGCTTCTCGCACAACGGAACTTACGGAGCCGCTAGAGTAGGTGGCCTGTTCTGGGGTTAAGTCAGGGGGAGGGCTGGGTACGCGTGCCTCTGCAGCGACCTGCGGAAAAAACGCAGTAAAAATGATGCAAAGAAGAGTGAGAGAGACGACGCGCATGGGGCAGGACAGTGAAATCGCGAGGGGCTGTGCGCCCCAGTGTATCTAAGGTGGAGGCATTTCACAGGAGTTTTGTAGCCCGGCCATGAATATCCGTGTGCTGCTATCCAGCATCGCGGGTATGTCTGCGTCGGGATAAAAGTAGGGCAACTTTCCACTCATGGAAATCGCACTCATGCCGTGAACCATCGACCAAAGCTTCACGGAAAGGTCCAGTTCATCAATACCCTGAAGACCCTGCTCCGTGACGTAGGCCCCAACGGCGTCTACGAGCATGTAAAACCCCGATGATTTTTTGTCAAAGCTATCCACATCCATCGCGCGAGCACCAATGTCGCCCCACATGAGGTCATAAAAGGCAGCTTTTTCGATAACGTACTCGAGGTAAGCAAGTCCTATCGCAATGATGCTTTCGACGCTGCCTTGTTGCGTACTATTGACAGCTTCCTGAACACGCTCCCCGAGTCCATAGTAGGCAAGCTGGCTGACTGCTTCGAGCAGCGCATCGCGATCCCGGAAGTGTCGATAGGGAGCCGCGTTGCTGACGCCCGCCTGACGGGCGGCGTCTGCCATAGCAAAGTTCAAAGAGCCGCTGGCTTCAATGAGTTCGGACGCAGCCAGGATCAGGGTGTTGCGCAAATCGCCATGGTGATAGGTCTTGGCCGCGAGGCTCACGCAACATTACTCATGGCTTGGATACGCTCGCTGTCGAGCAACGTCGGGTGTTGCTCAGCCTGAAGGCGGCGGTGTTTCCGTCGGTAGCAAAGAATAAACATAGGAGGAATATAAAAGAACGAGACCACCGTTGATAGTAAAACCCCGCCCGCGATAGCCATAGCAAAGGGCGGCCAAAACTGGCTGCCCTCCAATATCAGGGGTAGAAACCCACCAAAGGTCGTGATGGTGGTGGAGACGATATGGCGGCTCGAATCCATCACCACAGCTCGAACAGCATCTGGCTCGCCTCGAGCGGCACGCGTATCCAACTGTAGCGCCGTGAGGATGATGATCGCGGCGTTGATGGATACGCCTATAGATCCAATGACACCGATGAGGGCCTGCACGCCAAAGGGATAGCGGAAAATAGCGAGAGATAGCAGACTCAATCCCATGGATAAGACGAACACCGAGAATGCTACCGCTGATAATCTCCAGGAGTTAAACGTGAGCACGATGGTTGCCAGCAATGCAGCGACTATCAGTCCCATGGGCGCAATGATGTTCTGTACTACGCTGGCCCTGGCGTCGGAGTTGCCGCCAAATTGATAACGATAGCCGAAAGGCAGTACGACGGGATCTTCTTCAAGAATTGTCTGTAGATCCTTAAGCGCGCCTTCGGCGAGTACTCCGCGAGTAACAAAGCCTTGTACTGTGTTGATGCGTTCTCCGTCTCTGCGTGTAATGGGGCTGTTGGCAGGCTCAAGACTAAATCGTCCAAGAGTACTTAGGCTGATGCTTTGCAGGGTTCGACTATCACCGTCGGAAGACGGTAAGGGGAGTCGGATGCTGGCGATTTGCTCAGGGTCTGCCCAGTCGGCTTCGTTGAGGCGGGCGCGCACGGGTAGGCGTTGCGTGCCCTCCAGGATCTCTCCACCAACGCGCCCTCGAAGTGCGGCGTCTAAGGTTTCTGCGACGGTGGCCAGGTCGAGTCCAGCCATGCGGACCCGCTGTTCATCCAGTTTAAAGACAAGCTTCGGGGCTCCCGCAACTAAGCCGGTATTGCTGTGAGTGATGTCGGGTACTCGCTCCATGCGCAGACGAAACTCCTCCCCAAGCTGGCGAAGGGTTTCGAGGTCAGGACCTAGCACATCAATCTCTAGGGGCGCGGCAACCGGCGGTCCCTGCTCGATCCCCAGCACCACAATGCGAGCTTGAGGGTACTCTGCATCAAGTTCTGTTTGCAGCCTTCGGATCAGATCGTCCGTCTGGTTTTCGTCTCGCGTTAGAACCATGGCCTGAGCATAGCTGGGTATACCTTCCCGGTTGCGAACGATGTTGTAGTAAAACTGGGGCGAGCTTTCACCTACGGTCCAATCTACCCGCCGAATGAGTGGTTCGCCACGCAAGCGCTCGTCCAGTTCCTTCACAAGCCCGTAGGTATCCGTGATCGAACGTCCCGGGGGTAAGGTTACTTTGAGTGAGAGTTGGTCACGATCTGTTCCTGGGAAAAACTGAGCAGTGAGAGTGGGAAAGGCGAGGAAACCCGTCAATGGGAGGGCCAGAGCCAGAGCGACGGAGCCGCCGGGGTGGCGAATGGACCAGTCCAGAGCGCGGGATAGAGTGCGCCCGATGGCACCGCTTGACAGACCCGCTTCCCACCAGTGAGAACCTTTATTGAGGCCTCCAGGGAGTAAGCGTGCGGCCAATACCGGCGTGATCACCAGAGCTAGCACTAGTGAAGATCCCAGCATAATGACTACCGCTTTTGCGATAGAGCCCAAGAAGTCTCCTGCTGGCCCGGGCAAGATAACCATGGGAACAAAAGCGAGAATTGTTGTGGCGGTAGAAGAGAGCAGGGGAACGCGCATGCGGTGCACGGACTCGCCGATAGCGTCCAAAGGCGGTTCCTTTGCTAATAGACGTTTGCGTACTTCATCGGTCATTACGATAGAGCCGTCGACCAACAGACCCAGTGCCACCACCAAGCCCGTCACTGACATTTGGTGAATTGGCAAGCCGATCTGGTTCATGACAACCAAAGACACCAGTGTGCATAGCGGCAGTATTACTGCGACAACAGTAGCTGCACGTAAACCCAAGGTAAATAAAAGTACGATCAGCACCAGTGCCACACCGATCGCGAGGTTACTCAATACTTCCTGAAGTCTAGCTTCCGTGTATGTGGCTTGATTGTAGCTGGTACTGATCTCAATTCCCGAAGGAGCCTGCGCTCGATAATCGTCGAGGAACACCTCGAATTCGCGACTCCAGTTGTCGACCTGTTGTCCCTCGTTCATGGCCACGCCCAGCAAAATTCCACGCCGGCCATCCGTGTGGGCCAATGCCATCGGTGGTGTTTGTTGTGCCCGATAGACTCTAGCAATATCACCGACACTCACCGAGTTGGCATTGGAGTCAGTGCGGATGATCACGTTGGCTACACGCGCTGCGGAGTCGAACTCGCCATCGATTTCGATCAGCAGATCGTTGACATCACCGCTTGCTCGACCTGACGCGCGGCGAGGGTCTGCGCCTCGAAGAGCCTGGGTGAGCTCTACCATGCTTATTCCTCTGGCGAGCAGCGATTGTTCATTCACGTCTACACGAATTTCTTCGGAGGCCTCCCCGTAGACATCGACAAATTGCGTGCCAAAGAAGTTACGCGCGCGCTCGGCTAAATCCTCAGCGCTCCGGCTGAGGAGGGGGAGGGAGATTTCGTACCCCGGAGCCGATGTGAGGGCGATGATACGAACGTAGGCGGTGGTGCGTTCATTATCGAAAACCGGAGCGGCTACGCCCGCAGGGAACTGCCGGCTCGCATCGTCAACCGCGTCGCGTACTTCCGACCAGGCTCTTTCGATGGCGCTGGGCTCTAGGGTGTCGTACAGCTCTATAACAATGGATGAAACACCGGTAGAGGACGTCGACTTTACTTCGTCCACCTCCGAAATAGCGCGCAGTTCTCGCTCCAGAGGTTTGCTGACAAGCGCCTCAATTCGAGCGGGCTCCGCACCTGGGAAAAACGTTGTCACCGACGCGACAAAGTTCGTGATTGTAGGGTCTTCCTGCCGTCCTAAAGAGCGCATGCTGGCAGCGCCAACCATCAGAATGACAATGACGGTAAGCCACAGGTAGCGGCTGTGAGAGTAGAGCAGTTTGGCGAGCATGATCAGAACTCCCGGCTGTTGTTGCGGCTCTGAGCCAGGGATCGATGTGCTGCTGGTATCGGCGCAACCAGCGTCCCGGGCGCGATGCGATGAACGCCGTCAGCAACGAGCCGGTCTCCGTTGTTCACGGATCCTCGGACGAAGGCGCGATCGCCGCTAACGTGGAGCACTTCTACGACCTCTCGCAATGCGAGAGTGCCTTCATCCCGATCTCGCAAAACCAGAACAGTCCAGATACCGCGCTCGCCTTCTATGAGTGCTGATAGGGGGAGCCAGCCACCCGTTTCCGGTTCCATACGGGGTAGGCTCACAGAAACCGGCTCACCGTCGAAGGCGTCGATATCGCCGGGCATAGAAAAAATCGCAACCGTAGTCATGCTGATTGGGTTTACATCTGAGCGAACCGCAATCAGGGGAGCGCGTAACTCGCGGTCTCTCCACTGCAGTGCGTAAGACTCTCCGATGGTGAGAAACTGTGCCTGTTCCACGGCCACACCGATGTGTGCTTCACGGTTTTGTAGCGACGTGAGTGTAAACACGGGAGCTCCAGGCTGGGTGACTGCGCCGCGATCCAGAAGCTGCCGGCCGACTCGGGCAGCGTAGGGCGCTCGCAGTACGGATTTTTCGAGGTCGATGTCGAGAGCCTGAAGCTGCGCTTCGGCTGCAGACAACGCCGAACGGACCGCTTTCTCTGCCAGTCGTGTATCGTCATACAACTGTGCGGAAATAGCGCCGCTTCTAACTAACGGCGCCTGACGAACGGTCCGTGCGCTAGCCAGTTCCAGCTCAGCGCTTGCTTGATCAACGGTAGAGGCGGCAGCGCGTCGCCGAGCTTTTAGGGATTGCGTATCCAGCTTGGCAAGGGGGGCGCCAAGCTCTACCGCTTGTCCTTCATTAACCAAGACCTCTGCGATTGCGCCGGGCACTTCGAAACCTACCTGACTGCGGCTAGCGGCCTGCACCAGGCCCAGGAACTTTTGTTCCCGTTCAAAGCTTGTTTGTTCGGTAAAGAGGGTTTGCGCGACGGGCATAGGCGGGCGGAGATTAGCCGTCTCATCGGCAGAAACACGAGCGTGCAAGGCTAGTGTGACCGCGGTGGTTACACACACTGCAATGAGTAGCGCCAAAGCACTGCTGGTCCAGCGAGGCGGAGAGTATTTGGCAGTCATGATGTGAGTCCAGGTTTGTTCATGTTAGAGATGATAACATTGATGTTATAGACATTAACATCTACGCGATGGGGTGAGCGCTGGATGCGTTTAATGGAGGTTTTGACGAGAGCTTTTCCCTAGATGCTGGACATTTTATGGACAAAACGCTGACGTAACGCTGCGCCTTGCTACCGAGAGACCTTTTGGCGACAATGCGCCTCCCCGCTAGTTGGGGGTTTTAGGGTGGCCCGGGCGGTCCCCTCGCAATGTCAGGCAGTGAACTCCGCCAGGCCCGGAAGGGAGCAACGGTAATTGCTGGTACATGTGCCGGGGTGTGGCTGTCCGGGCCGCTTCCATTTCGGCTCGGGTAAGGTGTGGTTCTTAGCTAGGCGCCACTAGAGTCAGAGATGACGGACCGATATTCGGGTCGTCCAATAACGGGAAAAACATGTCCTATCAGGTGCTGGCGCGTAAATGGCGTCCGGCCACATTTGATGCCCTGGTTGGCCAGGAGCACGTTCTGCAGGCCCTGCGCCACGCGTTGGACAGCAATCGGCTTCACCATGCCTACCTTTTTACCGGCACGCGCGGTGTTGGAAAAACCACGATCGCGCGAATTTTGGCTCGCAGTCTTAATTGCGAGAAGGGTGTCAGTGCAACGCCCTGTGGCGAGTGTGGAAGCTGTGTTGAAATCAGCGAAGGGCGCAGCGTTGACCTCATTGAGGTTGATGCAGCCTCGCGTACCAAAGTCGAAGATACTCGGGAGCTTCTCGATAACGTGCAGTACGCACCCACCCGATCTCGTTTCAAGGTGTACCTCATCGATGAGGTACACATGCTTTCCGGGCACTCTTTCAATGCTCTTTTAAAAACTCTTGAAGAGCCTCCGGATCACGTTAAGTTTTTACTTGCGACCACTGATCCCCAAAAGCTTCCGGCTACGGTTCTATCCCGATGCCTGCAATTTAATCTGAAAAATATGTCTGCGCAGCGTGTGGTGGAGCATTTGCGCGATGTACTGGCTCAGGAACAGGTTGATTTTGATGATGCTGCGCTGTGGCAATTAGGTCGAGCCGCTGCGGGCAGCATGCGAGACGCTTTGAGTCTTACGGATCAGGCGATCGCCTTTGGCGACGGAAGTCTTCGTGATGCCGAAGTCGCTTCTATGCTGGGGTCTGTGGATCGACGTCACGTCTATGATCTGCTTGCAGCTTTGTTGGCAGATGATGCAAAGCAGCTAATCGATACTTGCGCTCAGATGGATGAGCAGGGAGTGGATTTTGCATCTGCGGTGGATGAGCTGGCTAGCGTGCTGCATCGCTGTGCCCTGGCGCAGGCAGTGCCCGGTGCCATTGATCCCGAGTTTGGCGATGCTGAGCAGGTAGCTGAGCTCGCTGGGAAGATGACCGCAGAGGATGTTCAGCTGTTCTATGAATTGGCGCACAGCGCGCGGCCGCAAGTGGTGCAAGCGAGTGATCCGAGGGCGGCTTTTGAAATGCTCGCGCTGAGATTGCTGGCCTTCCGGCCCGTGGGAGTTCTGGATCCAGGTTTAACTGCCGAAGATTTGCTGGAGCTTCCAACGTCGACCCCGGAGGTCGACGACGCCGCAAAAAAGCCTGAGCCGCCGCCGGCGGCAGTTATTGAAGCTTCACAGCCGGAAGTCATGCCCTCGGTTGGCAAGTCTGAAGTTCCAAAGGTCGTAGGTGGAAGCGAACGCGAAAGCGGAGCTGGCACTCAGGGTGATCAGCCTCCCTGGTATCAGATACTCGAAGCTCTTGGCCTAAGCGGGAGTGCGTTAAACATCGCGTCTCACTGTGAGGTCGAAGCCGTTAACGGCGCGTCCTGGCGCTTGGTTCTTGATGAGAGTCGCGCCAACTTATTCAACGAGCGCCATGTAGCGGTTGTTGCCAAGGCCTTGTCAGAGTGGCAAAAAGTGTCTTGTGAGGTTTCTATCATTCCCGGGGCTGTTTCTCAGGAGACGCCCGCGATGCGCCGCGTGCGACTGGAAGCCGAACGTCACAAGGTGGCGGTAGCGGAGATTAATGAGGATCCGGAAGTTTTGCAGTTGGTGAAAGACTTTGATGCCAAGGTACTGCAAGACTCGGTGACGGTCGATGTCCCGTGATGACAGGGACGGTGCAGTCGATGTTTTGGCGTTTTGTTTGATGACTGGGGAGCAAATAACATGAAGGGCGGCTTAGGTGACATCATGCAGCAGGCGCAGAAGATGCAGGCTGATATGCAGAAAGCGCAGGAAGCGATGGCCGATCTGGAAGTTGTCGGTGAGTCTGGTGCTGGAATGGTTACGGTCACTATGACGGGCCGTCATGACGTGCGCCGCGTGGAGATCGATCCCAGTGTTCTTGGTGAAGACAAAGCGGTGCTCGAAGACCTGCTCGCTGCTGCCGTCAATGATGCCGTGCGGCGCGTCGAAGAGACGAATCGCAAGGCTATGCAAGATCTCACCGGGGGCATGTCCTTGCCGGCCGGTTTTAAGTTTCCGTTCTGATGCATCGTTTCAGTCCTGCTATGGACTCCCTCATCGAGGCTCTGCGATGCCTCCCGGGAGTTGGTCCAAAGTCAGCGCAACGAATGGCGCTGCATCTTGTTGAGCGAAACCGAGAAGGCGCCTCAGCGTTAAGCCGCTCCTTGGCTGATGCCGTCGAACGAGTCGGGCGATGCCAGCAATGCAGAAATCTCGCAGAGTCTGTGTTGTGCGGTATCTGTGCGGATACGCGTCGGGATGCTTCCTTACTCTGTATTGTCGAAACACCGGGAGACATATTGGCGATCGAGCAGGCGGGAGGATATCGGGGAAGATACTTCGTGCTTATGGGTCATCTCTCACCCATCGATGGAATCGGTCCCGAAGAGATTGGATTGCCGCTACTGGAAGCCCTTGCAAGAGATGGCGAGGTACAGGAGGTTATTCTCGCGACCAACCCCACGGTTGAAGGTGAAGCTACCGCTTATTACATCACTCGTATGCTTGAACCACTGATTCCTCGCATGTCGCGTATTGCCCATGGAGTACCGTTGGGCGGTGAACTGGAATATGTTGATGGATCAACCTTGGCCCACGCATTCTCTGGTCGACAACCGGTGCCCGGATCATGAACTGGACTCTCATCGAGAGTGATGAAGCTCTGACGTCTGTACTGTCGAGCTTAAGCGATGTTGCCGAGATTGCGGTAGATACGGAGTTTATGCGGCGTAACAGTTATTACCCGCACGTGGCGCTGCTGCAATTGTGTTCCGACGACCATGCCTGGTTGATTGATCCCCTGCAAATTACTGAGCTTGGCGGACTCCGTGAGCTGATGACAAACCCCAATTGCGTCAAAGTACTTCACTCCTGTAGTGAAGACTTGGAAGTGTTCCGCCATTGGTTGGGCGTTGTGCCGTCACCACTGGTCGATACGCAGCGGGCCACCGCGCTGCTGGGTAAGGGTTTTGGTCTTGGTTATCGCGCGCTTGTGGAGCAGCTCCTCGGCGTGGAGTTAGAGAAAGGGGAAACGCGATCGGACTGGCTGCAGCGTCCCTTGAGTGAATCCCAATGTCATTATGCAGCGTTGGATGTACTGGAGTTGGTGCCAGCGTGGGCGATTCTCAAGGAAGAGGCCCAAAAACAAGGTCGCATGGAATGGATCCTGGATGAGGGGGCGGAGGCGACTCGTCTGCTTCTGGAACGGGAAGGGCTGGTTTATCGACGCGTGAAATCAGCGTCACGCTTATCAAGGCGTCAGTTGGAAGCGTTGCGTCGACTGTGCATTTGGCGGGAAGATCTCGCGCGCACCGTAGACAAGCCCAGAGGATGGATCGTTGAAGACAAGGCATTTATTGCCATTGCTCAAGCGATGCCCGAAGACTTTGACGCTCTTGCCGGGCTTGATGTATTGCCCGCTTCGGTGCTACGAAAACAGGGGTCCGCATTGACCGCCTGCGTTCACAAAGCATTGGCAGCTCCAGAGGAGGAGCTTCCGGAGCCCTTGCCGGCGCCTTTGGCTCCACCGCAGCGCAACTTACTAAAGGCGCTTCGTGGCGTCGCGAAAAGTATTGCAGCTGAGTTGGCTGTGGCACCAGAGATTCTTATCTCCACCGCGGATTTGGAGTTACTTCTCCGAGAAGCGTCGGGTGCAGCCATTGCTGAGCCTGAGCGCTGGCAGGGGTGGCGGGCGACTGCTGTCATAGCCCCTTTGCGTGATTCGTTGCCGGGAGCTGCCTGACAATGAAGCTTTTGTGTGAGGTGTTTCGGAGCCCAAAAAAAGAAGGCATGTATTTGTTTGTTAAGCGTGAAGAAGGGCTGACCCGCGTCCCAGAAACATTGCTGGCTGTATTTGGGAGTCCAGAGTCCGCATTGGTCTTCGCTCTGGAGCCATCACGAAAACTAGCGCTGGCAGACACCGCGACAGTGCTGGCGGCACTGGAGTCCGAAGGTTTCTATGTGCAAATGCCGCCGGGTTCATCGGCGGAGCCCGCGCTAGATCCGCGACAGAATAAGCAACAGAAATAAGGGGGGGGGTATTGGATGCTCACTGATAGCGCTTATCTGAGTGCTCTTATTGTTTACTCGCTCTCCGCAATGCTCGCTGTGGCGCTGATGAATTATTGGTTACTTCGAAAGCGGTCGTTGGCGGTCAAAATGATGGTTTCGCTACCGGTCCTGAGCTTATTGCTCACGCCGGCCTTGATACAGCCCGAAGCAGATACCTTTGCACCGGCATTGGTGGTGCTGGCCTTTCAATGGTTGAGTCAGGGGCAGGAGGCCGCAGAGCATGCGTTGCGTCCGCTACTGATGTTTACCGCGATAGCCACAGCCATTGGCGCCTGCCTGGCATTGCTAGTGGGTGTTCTGAGCCGGCGACAGAACCCGAGCGATTCAGAGGCTTGATGTGTTAGCAACTTGCCGCGCCTTAGTACAGTTGGGTACTCTTGCGCCCCTAATTATTACTCGTCAACGGCTGGCTAGTTGTTGATATCAGTTTTCTCAAAGTGGAGCCCCGTCAATGAAGTTTGAAGGTACTGAGCGTTACGTAGCGACCGAAGATTTGAGTATGGCCGTCAATGCGGCCGTCGCTCTTCAGCGCCCCCTGTTGATCAAGGGGGAGCCAGGCACGGGTAAAACCATGCTTGCGGAAGAGGTTGCGAGCGGCCTGGGAATGCCCCTGATTCAGTGGCACATCAAGTCCACCACCAAGGCGCAGCAGGGTCTATACGAGTACGACGCAGTATCCCGTCTACGGGATTCCCAGTTGGGTGACGATAAAGTTCACGACGTCAAAAACTACATCAAGAAAGGTAAGCTCTGGGAGGCGTTTACCGCTGAAGAGCAGGTGGTTCTGCTTATCGATGAGGTAGACAAGGCCGACATTGAGTTTCCTAATGACTTGCTGGTTGAGCTCGATCGTATGGAGTTCTTTGTCTACGAAACCGGCGAAACTATCAAAGCGACTCGTCGTCCCATCATTATTATCACCAGTAATAACGAGAAAGAGCTGCCCGACGCGTTCTTACGCCGCTGTTTCTTCCACTTCATCAATTTCCCGGACAAGAGCACGATGCAGCGTATCGTTGATGTGCACTATCCGGAGATCACCCAGACTCTGGTGCAAGAAGCGATGGAAGTGTTTTTTGATCTCCGCTCCGTTCCGGGTCTTAAGAAGAAGCCGTCCACGTCGGAGCTCATTGACTGGCTCAAGCTGTTGATGGCGGACGATATCCCCGATGAAATTCTTCGAGAGAGGGATCAATCCAAGGCCATACCCCCACTCTATGGTGCGCTGCTGAAGAACGAGCAGGATGTACACCTCCTTGAACGGCTTGCATTTATGCATCGTCGAGAGACGCGTTAAGCGACGAAGACGAGGGTTACGGCGTGTTGATAAATTTCTTCAGTTCTCTTCGTGACGCGGGGATTCCCGTCACCACTCGGGAGCTTCTGGATCTCTACGAAGGCCTCACTAAACACGTGGCCTTTGGTAGTGCGGATGACTTTTATTTCTTTAGTCGCACCTGTTTAGTCAAGGACGAGAAGTACTTCGATCGCTTTGACAAGGCGTTCGGTGCGCACTTTGAAGAGCTTCAGGATCTCGATGATGTGATCGAGGCGATGATTCCGGATGACTGGCTGCGTAGCGAGTTTATGAAGCAGTTGTCGGAAGAAGAGAAAGAGAAAATCGAGTCTCTTGGGGGGCTCGAGAAACTCATCGAAGAATTCAAGAAACGCCTGGAAGAACAGAAGAAACGACACGAAGGCGGCAACAAGTGGGTCGGCACTGGGGGTACCTCGCCCTTTGGGCAAGAGGGCTACCACCCTGAAGGTATTCGCGTCGGCCCCAATGGGGGTAACGGCAAGGCGGTGAAGGTTTGGGATCGTCGGGATTTTAAAAATCTCGACGACAGCGTGGAGCTGGGTACCCGAAACATCAAGATGGCACTTCGCCGCCTGCGTAAGTTTGCACGCAACGGTGCTGCCGATGAGTTGGACCTGGATGACACTATCCGCTCTACGGCGAGAAATGCCGGGCTGTTGGACATTCGTATGGTGCCGGAGCGGCACAATGCGGTGAAAGTGTTGTTGTTCTTTGATGTGGGCGGTTCTATGGATCCCCACGTGCGTGTTTGCGAAGAGCTATTTTCGGCAACGCGTACAGAGTTTAAGCATATGGAGAGTTTTTACTTCCATAACTTCTTCTATGAAAGCGTGTGGAAAAACAACGTACGCCGGCACGCCGAGCGCACGAACATGCTCGACATTCTGCATAAGTACGCCCACGACTACAAAGTGATCATCATCGGTGACGCTTCTATGTCCCCCTACGAAATCATGCAGCCTGGTGGTTCCGTAGAGCACTGGAACGAGGAGAGTGGCGAGGTATGGATGCGTCGCGTTCTGGAAACTTATGACAAGGCGGTATGGATCAATCCTGTTCCTCAGGAAGAGTGGGAGTACACGCAGTCTATTACGATTACTCACCAGCTTATGGAAGGGCGGATGCACCCCCTGACACTTAAGGGCCTGGAAGACGCGATGACATACTTGTCCCGTTAGCAGGGCGGAGTGTTTCAGTTACCTGTAGATGCAATGTAAGCCACGAGAGCGCCGCTGACAGCGACATTAAGGGACTCCACCCCGTTTTGCATAGGTATCGACAGATTCTCTCCAGGGAGCTCACTGAGCTCCTTTGAAATCCCATGGGACTCACCGCCGAGAACAAAAAGGGCGCGGCTTGAAAACCCCTGGCCGTCGAACAAGCTGCGTGAGCCCTTTGCCTGCATCCGGTACAACTCAAAACCTGAGTCGCACAGAGCTTTGCTGGCTTGCGTAATACTCTGGCAGCGCAATAGCGGGGCACGAAACACGGTTCCTGCACTGGCTTTGATGACCAATGGACCTAGCGCAGGGTTACCACGATCGGCATAGAGAACCGCAGTGACGCCGGCTGCGGCAGCGCTGCGAATCACCATTCCCATGTTTTGGGGGTTAGTGACGCCGTCGAGGGCCAGAAGGCGTTGGGGCGCGTCGCTGTGGATGTTCAGGGTCGTGAGATAGTCGTCAAGCTCACGCATCGCGGGGCAGTAAACATCCAGTGCCACACCCTGATCCTGGCGTCCATTGCGTGAAATACGCGCTAATTCTTCGCGACTGTGCTCGCGATAGTCCAGACCTCGTGACTGCGCGGCGCGTTGAATCTCTTTGACGACACCACCGCTGCGGTTACTTTTTGCCAAGTGCAGGATCCGGCAGTCCATCTCTGGATCTTCAAGTGCTTCCAGAACAGCGTTGCGTCCGTAGACCGTGAGAAAGCGTCGTCTTTCCTGTCGCTGCGGTTTGCGGTTGTCACCCATGCTAAGCTCGCGTACCAAAGTAGGCCGAATGATGGACGAAGTGAGCCTGATTCTCTATAGCACCGAGGGTTGCCACCTTTGCGAAGAGGCGGAGGCGCTGCTGAGGGTGGTGAAGGGAACTCTCCCGCT
This sequence comes from Congregibacter brevis, assembly GCF_045689245.1. GTDB lineage: Bacteria > Pseudomonadota > Gammaproteobacteria > Pseudomonadales > Halieaceae > Congregibacter > Congregibacter brevis. The sequence continues at coordinate 2,452,637 of NZ_CP136865.1, forward strand.
CCTTAGCTGGCAGGTTGTGGATATTGCCAACGACGATGCGCTTTTTCAGAAGTATGGCTGGCTAATCCCCGTACTTAGTCTGCCCAAGGCAAGCGAAACGGATGCTCTATGTGAGCTGCGCTGGCCGTTCGATGGGCCTGCGCTCGTTGCATTTCTTAACGAATCGGGGCTCGCGGCTCAATCTTAGCAGCGCCAAGGGTGATCTCCCGCGACTGCAATAGACTTTTAGCCAACCCGAACAGCCAAAACGTCAACAGGGGCGCCGTGGAGAACCCCGTTTGCTGTGGAGCCCATCAGTAACGCCAAACCGTAACGGCCGTGGCTGCCTACTACGATGAGATCCGCGCCCATCTCTTCCGCCAGAGTGTGAATCTCTACTTCGGGGCGGCCCAGTACGACATGCCGGCGATCTTTTTCGACGCCGTGCTTCGTGCCAAATTTCTCTAACTGCTGATCCGCTTGCTGATGAATCTCATCCTGTATTCCTGAGAAGTCCATGGGAATATCGCCACCATAGGCAAAGCTTAGTGGTTCAATAACGTGGATGATATGCAATGCCGCGTCGTTGTTTCGGGCGATCGCCAGCGCGCGCTCTGCAACGGTGTCTGAGTCTTCACTGAGATCGACGGCCATGAGAATTTTACTGTAATTGGACATAGGCTCTCTCCACGTTTGATTGTTTCCAATCCTATCCTTTGTGATGGCGTTGACTACCACTGCTGATAGCATGCGCCTGATCATGATTTATTTATAACACAGTGATTTGTGTCGAAAACATCGACTGGATCAATAGAAAGCGGGAGTTTTATGTGGGATACGCCATTATTTTGCTGGTTTTACTGTTGGCGCTTGCTCCACTTTGGCATTTCATGCCAACGAAGCGCCAAAAACATCAGGCCCAGCTTCGCGAGTGCGCGGCGCTCGCAGGTTTGTTTGTTGAGTTCCGCGATTTACCTTTGGGAGCTGAGCGTCTCGCACGTTTGTCCGCGAGTGAGCGTCAGGTGCTCTACTACGGATTGAGATTGCCAGCCTCACGAAAAAGGCCGCGAGAGCGGCGAGCTTGGTACCGCGACCAACAAGAATGGCGAAGCGTGTCAGGCAGGCTTTCGGCTCCGGTCATTACCGAGAGCTTGCCGGTTTCTGTACAGGCAGTGGCGGTGTCCGAAGAGAGTTGTGGGATATTTTGGCAAGAGCAAGGAGATGAGGATTTGGTGCGCGAATTCGCCGCCTTATTGGAGTGCTGGCGGGACGATCTTGTGTCGTCCTGATCATCGATTCCCTTGACCGAGCCTCGGCGGAGCTATATATATGCGCCCCTTCGATCGTTTCTGTCGCTATGGATTAGCGCTGTAGACAACGATTAACGTTCATTTACTAAGAACAGGCCTACAACCCCTATGGGTAAATCCCTTGTCATTGTCGAATCCCCCGCAAAGGCCAAGACTATCAATAAGTACTTGGGCAACGATTTTGTGGTTAAGTCCAGCGTAGGTCACATCCGTGATCTACCCACGGCAGGGTCCGCCAAAACGACTGATGCAAAAGAGCGCGCTGCAAAGGCGGCCCAGACACGGAAAATGTCGCCCGAGCAAAAGGCCGTGCAGAAAAAAACACGGGCACGCGAGCAGTTGGTTCGTCGCATGGGTATTGATCCTGACCAAGGCTGGGAAGCGAACTACGAAATCCTGCCGGGGAAGGAAAAGGTAGTTTCGGAGCTGCGTAAGTTAGCCGAAAACGCCGATACGGTTTACCTCGCAACGGATCTCGATCGCGAGGGAGAGGCCATTGCCTGGCACCTTCGTGAGGCTATTGGCGGCGATGACGACCGCTATCAACGAGTGGTCTTCAATGAAATCACCAAAAAGGCAATTCAGGATGCTTTTTCCCAACCGTCGCGCATAGATCAAGCGCGGGTGAATGCCCAGCAGGCGCGGCGCTTTCTGGATCGCGTTGTAGGCTACATGGTGTCGCCATTGTTGTGGGCCAAGGTCGCTAGGGGTTTGTCCGCAGGACGTGTGCAGTCTGTGGCGGTACGTTTGATCGTTGAGCGCGAACGAGAGATTCGTGCATTCGTCCCCGAGGAGTACTGGGAGATCCACGCGGATCTCGAAACCAAGGCGGCCGAAAAAGCACGCTTTGAAGTGAAACGTCTGCGCGGTGAAAAGTTTCGCCCAAACAATGAAACGGATGCCATGGCGGCGCGAGACGCCCTTGCTGAGGCGGATTACGTTGTTAGCGACCGTGAAGATAAGCCTACGCGCTCGAAGCCACCGGCGCCGTTTATTACCTCGACCCTTCAGCAGGCGGCGAGCACCCGCCTGAGCTTCAGTGTGAAAAAGACCATGATGTTGGCTCAGCGGCTCTACGAAGCGGGCTACATCACCTATATGCGAACCGACTCCACGAATCTTAGCGCGGATGCGGTGCAGGCCTGTCGGGATTATATTACGAGTGCTTACCCCAAGGAGTACCTGCCCGAGCAAGCGGCTCGCTATTCTTCCAGTGACAATGCGCAGGAAGCGCACGAGGCGATTCGTCCATCGGATGTGAACGTTCTGCAGGGGCATTTGCAGAATATGGAGCGTGATGCGGAGCGTCTTTACGAACTGATCTGGCGTCAGTTTGTGGCCGGTCAGATGCCTGCGGCTGAATACACCTCGACAACAATCACGGTGAGTGCTGGAGACTTTCATCTTACGACCCGCGGTCGCATCGTCCGCTTCGACGGTTATACCCGTGTGCAGCCACCTCAGGGACGTAAAGCCGAAGATACGGTGCTGCCAGACCTTTCCAAGGGCGATGAGCTTTCTTTGCTCAAGCTAGATCCCGTTCAGCATTTCACAGCGCCGCCCGCGCGTTACGGTGAGGCGAAACTCGTAAGTGAGCTGGAGAAGCGGGGAATAGGACGGCCTTCGACCTATGCGTCTATCATTTCCACGATTCAGGATCGTGGTTATGTTCGCCTCGAGAACCGCCGTTTCTATGCCGAGAAAATGGGCGAAATAGTCACGGACCGCCTCGAAAACAGCTTTAGCGATCTTTTGGACTACGGCTTTACCGCTGGGATGGAGGAGCACCTTGATTCCGTCGCCGACGGTAAGCTGGATTGGCGGCAATTGTTGGACGACTTTTATAACGAGTTTAAAGAACGGGTAGAGCGCGCGGAGCTTCCTGAGCCCGATGGCATGCAGGCCAATGCACCCACCATGACCGATATTCCCTGCAAGGTCTGCGAACGGCCAATGCAGATTCGGACCGCAAGTACTGGGGTGTTTTTGGGCTGTTCCGGTTACGCGTTGCCACCCAAAGAGCGCTGCAAGGAGACGGTCAACCTGATTCCAGGCGACGAAGTCATAGACGCCGATGCGGATGATGAGGCCGAATCAAGATTGCTGCGGAGCAAGCATCGCTGCAAGATTTGTAACGCGGCCATGGACAGCTATCTCATAGACGAGGAACGGAAGTTACACGTATGCGGTAACAACCCTGATTGCTCAGGCTTTGAGGTCGAGCTGGGTAAGTACAAAATTAAGGGCTACGACGGCCCTACTTTGGAATGCGATAAGTGCAGTAGCGAAATGCAGCTTAAGACAGGGCGTTTCGGTAAGTACTTTGGTTGCACCAATAGCGAATGTAAGAACACCCGCAAACTGTTGCGGAGCGGCGAGCCTGCGCCACCGAAGATGGATCCAGTGCAGATGCCTGAGCTCATCTGCGACAAAGTAGAGGATCACTACGTGTTGCGCGACGGCGCGGCAGGTCTCTTTCTGGCTGCAAGCCAGTTCCCGAAACACCGGGAGACGCGCGCTCCTCTGGTGAAAGAGTTGCTGCCCCACAGGGACGAAATCGATCCAAAATATACTTTCTTGTTTGATGCTCCGGTCGAAGACGGCAGCGGCAATCCTGCGCAGATTCGTTACAGCCGAAAGACCAAAGAGCAATATGTAATGACTGAGGTGGACGGCAAGGCGACTGGTTGGAAGGCTTTCCACGACGGTGGACGCTGGCAAATAGAAGAGCCGCCAAAACGAAAGCCCAAAACCAAGGCGAAAGCCAAAGCAAAGACGAAAGCCAAGACAAAGACAAAAGCGAAGGCAAAACCTTCTCCGGCGTCCTAGATCATGGCTCGGACACGAGGCGAAGCTAACCGGGCCTTGTATCGCGCTCGGATTCTGTTGGAGGCATGGAATCACATGCGAGGCGAGGAGCGCCATGCTGATGCGGCGCTTATCGATGGATTCCTGCCTGCGTTAAGAGGGCACCTGATAGAGGCCTATGGTTGGTTCCTCTTGTCGCTCGCGGGCGTTGAAGACTCAGCCAAAGCAGTGCGTCCGCAAAGTACTCAGGAACTCCCTAAGCCCGAGGCGGGGAAGGCGCTTAGTCCGGAGATCGCAGAGTTCGCGCAGTTAGAGACGAGTGGCTGGCTTGCTCAAATGCTGTCTGATGACGACGATCAAAGTCATGTCTACCACGTTAGTAATGAGAGCGCGAAGCCCGCACAAGGACTTTTAGTGAGTGACAGAGAGCCTCTGGGTTACGCCGTGGCTCTGGCTTGGACGGACGCTTTGACTGCAATTATGGCGCGCATGGACGATTCTTTGTCCGAGTGTTGAGGAGCTTTGGCCCTGGACTCGACTTGTGAGGGAGGGAGAAGGGCTGCTACCATTCTGTTGCATCTCTCAATTAGAGGTTATTGCGTGCCTACATCTTTGCTCGAGATCGTGGATCTCGGTGATGGCGACATTGTTCTACAACGTGCTGATGACGACAGCGAGCCCCTCGTGACCATCAGTTTCTCCGACGAAACCCGAATGTACATAATGGATCAGGGACTTGAAGTGGCGAAAGCCATGATTCAGGCTGGTATCCAAGCGGCTGCGCAAGTAGCCGAGCAGACGGACGTCGAAGTAGAGACGGAGCCCACCCAAACCGCCCCCCGCATTCTTCACTGATTCCTTCTCTGATTCGGTGTGGGGCCGCCTGCTTAAAGCAGGCGGCGTCAAAGCAAGCTTCTCCCAGACCCTGCCGCAGGGCTTGGCTAAACCTCGACTGTCTCGCAAGCCCTTACTGGAAGGCCCTGCCGGTGCAGATCTGGTTCGCAGGCTCTGCAATCACTAAACAGACCTTCGGATAATCCCTACGCTCAGGCCTTCGATCGCAAAGTCGCTCTCTGCGAGATCTACCTTGATAGGCGAGAGTTGATCGTTTTCGGGAAGTAATTCCAGGTGGCGCTTATCGCGGCCTCGCTTCAAGCGTTTAACGGTCACCTCATCATCTATACGCGCCACGACGATCGCGCCGTTATCGGCAACAGGCGTGCTGTGCACTGCCAGAAGGTCTCCGTCGTGAATACCGACTTTGATCATGCTGTCTCCCTGCACGCGAAGTAGATAGTCAGCGGGGGGATGAAACATGGAGGGATCCACCGCACAGTGCTCCTCAATGTTCTCTGAGGCGAGAATAGGCTCGCCGGCAGCAACTTTACCGACTATAGGCAATCCCGCTTCCTCAGGCAGCCTGATCCCTCGCGATGCCCCTGGAATGATTTCGATAGCGCCTTTGCGGGCGAGGGCTTTCAAGTGCTCCTCAGCAGCATTAGCCGACTTGAACCCCAGTTCTTTTGCAATATCTGCTCTCGTCGGGGGCATGCCGCTGTCGCCAATGTGGCGACGTATAACGTCCAGAACTTGTTCCTGGCGGGCGGTGAGCTTAAGCATAGGGCACCTGTGAATATGTACAGTGCCTGTGATTATATACAGTAAAAGGGCTGAGGCAACCGGTATGTGCGGGGCCAGACTTTAGGTTTGTATTGCTAAGGCCTAAAACTCTTCAAGGGCCAATATCGTGTCGGGCTCTATGTCTGATAGCGGGCTTGCCCACTGGAGTGGGTGCATGGCTGCGTCGGGATCGCTCTCATCCACATCATCAAGTTCGAACGCTGTACGCCAGTCTTCCGGTGCTGCAGCGGTGCGTAGTTTCAGCTCAGCCCAGACATCAAACTCAAAGTCGGCAAGTTCGCCATCCAAGTATTGAACTTGAACGTTTGCTTCGTCGGTATCCAGGGACACAATTTCAAACAGCTGGCCGCTTTCTTTATCCTGGTACCAGCGGCCTAGTTTTGGAACAAATTGGCTCATAGTTTTTCTCCCACGAGTGATAAAACTATCAGCAATTTACTGAGATGCCAGCCCGAAAAAATGTCAGCCGAGCGTGACACTTATTGCTGGGAGTTTTGCCGCTTTGGGATGATGCTTGGCTATTCAAACACTTGGGCTTGCTGCTGCAACAAACCTCTGAGGTCGCTCTGGCGCTGTTATACTTTAGCTGCCTTAACGGCTATTTCTACATGCTCAAATAGTCTAAAAACGAGTCAGGATCGACATGGAATCACAGCTCACCGTCGCTTTTGCGCACATTGCCAACAGCTTGAACCTTCCTTGGGTTTGGGTGGCTGTGGCGGGTCTGTTGCTCATCGCGCTGCTTGGCCAATGGATCATCGGAATGTTGCTCCGGCGGCTCTATCGGCTGGCCCAGCAATCCGAGCAGCAGTGGGACGACGCCTTTGTCGTTGCGCTCATTGCACCTGCCAAGCTGGCTTGGTGGCTGCTACTACTAACACTGCTCTTCGCGTTATTACCGGCGCTAGCCTCCGTCAGGGGAGTCGCTCTAACGACGCTCCATGCGTCCTTAGTGCTTCTCGTACCGTGGTTTCTCCATCGCTTGATTACCAACGTCGAAGAGCAGGTGGTTCTTGCGAAATTCTCCGACGGTACCTCTGTCGATAAGGCCACGGTACGTTCAACCGCACGGCTCCTCCGTGTCGCCCTGTGGTTAGTTACTGTCCTGATGCTTCTGCAGACGCTGGGTGTTTCTGTATCAGGGCTGCTGGCATTTGGGGGCATCGGGGGCATTGCCGTTGGTTTTGCGGCGAAGGACTTGCTCGCCAATTTCTTCGGTGGGTTGGGTATCCATATGGATCGTCCCTTTACCATTGGGGACTGGGTGCGCTCTCCGGACCGTGCACTTGAAGGCACCGTAGAAGACATTGGATGGCGAGTGACGCGGATTCGAACTTTCGATAAGAGGCCGCTGTACGTTCCTAATTCGGTGTTTAGTCAAATCGTGATTGAAAACCCATCGCGGATGCTCAATCGACGTATCTATGAAAAGTTCGGGTTGCGCTACGAGGATAGCCGCAGTGTGGGGCCCGTTGTAGATGCTGTACGCGAGATGTTGAACGGCCACGATGCGATTGATACGGACCAGACTATCATCGTGAATTTCGAATCCTTTGGGGGGTCATCTTTGGATTGCTTTTTGTACTGCCACACGCGGACGACGAACTGGGTTGAGTACCACGGGGTAAAGCAAGATGTCCTGATGAAAGTTTTGGGCATCGTCCATGAGCATGGCGCCGACATTGCATTTCCCACGCGTACATTGCACGTGCAGAGTCCCGATGAGGCGATGGGATCGTGAGTATTGGGCTTATTGGCGGCACTGGGCTCAATAGACTTGAGGGCTTAGAAGTTTTGGCGTCTCATGCCGTGGATACTCCCTATGGTCGGCCATCGATGGCCATCGAAGAGGGTGTACTAAGCGGCCGGAAGTTGTTTTTTCTCCATCGGCATGGCGGCAGCGGAGGACCTATTCCCCCGCACCTCGTGAACTATCGCGCTAACTTGTGGGCGCTGAGAGAGATGGGGGTGGAGCGGATATTTGCGGCTAATGCCGTGGGCGCCATTAGCCCGTCAATGATGCCGGGGAAGCTAATTATTCCCCATCAGTTGATCGACTATACCTGGGGGCGCGAGCACAGCTTTGACGACGGCAGTAGCGGAAGTTTACAGCACGTAGACTTTACACATCCCTACGATGAGGAGCTGCGAGGGGAAATCATACGAGCGGCGGATGATGCGGGTGTTGCCTATATCGACGGTGCGGTTATGGGCGTTGTTCAGGGGCCAAGACTTGAAACGGCAGCCGAGGTGAAGCGTTTTTTCCAGGATGGATGCGATCTCCTGGGAATGACAGGTATGCCTGAAGCGGCGTTATCGCGGGAACTAGAGATCCCCTACGCAGCTGTTTGCATGGTGGTTAATGCGGCAGCGGGGATCAACGATGCGCCAATTTCTATGGATGCGATTCGAGCGACGCTACTGTCAGAAACCGCGCTATTTGTTGACTTGCTCGAGGCTTTTTTGAAGCAATAAGCCGTGGCTCAGTCGTTCTCGTCTTCTGCTTCAGGTTCTACTTGCAAAATCTCTACAGGCAACGCATGGCGTTCGCGAAACTCCCGCATGTCAGAGGTAACCAGTGGCAAAGCCTCGTCGCTCATGGGCGTCACCTTTACTATGACACCAATCACAGGGTGATCCAGATAGTGTGTCTCGCCCGAGCGCATTCGGCGGGTTTGACGATGAACAATCGCATGACGCCAGGGATAAGAAGGTATGGCTTCTTCGTCTTCTAACTCTGTTGCTGCGTCTGTTATTGCTTCATCCAAAGTTTCGTTGTCTGTGCTCACGTCAGTGGAGTTGTCGACAGTTTGGCCTAAGCTGGCTTCGCCTGGGAGGACGACCGTGGCGGGCGTCCAAGGATCAATGTTCTTGCCACTGAGGGTTCGTACGACCAGCGAAGCGGGGGAGAGAGGTGGTGTGTCAATCTGCCAGCCCTCGGGCAGGTATTCACCAAGCGTGTTGAGCCACAGATCGAGGACTAGGTGTAGATAGCGAGATCGATAGACTTTGAGGCTGCCCTGGAGCGCCGGCCAATCGGTGCTATCCATGTCTCCCGATCGGTCAATGATTAGCGAAGGTGTTTCATCCTGCTCGTTTAGCTGCGCCCACCAGCTACCATGAAAAACAACCCGTTCACCTCTCCGCCGCAAGCTTCTGGCTTGAGTACGAAACTCGAGGCTATCTCGGCTAAGTAACTCATAGGGCAGGCTGACGATGGGGCTCTCAAGGTCGATCGGTGGTTCGTTGGGATCCAGGTTTGGATTGTTGGGGTCTACCGTCAGCGCAATGGTCGCTTCGTCAGCCGGTAACAGAACATCCGGCTCGGGTAGGGGGACGGTAATGGCATCTGGTCGAGAGTGATCGAGGACTTCCTCGATGGGCGCGGGCACCCGGAGAGCTTGTCTGCCTCGCCCATCAACGATGCTCTCGTAGCCCAAGCTTTCTTGAAGCCGACGGTCTGCCATTGCGGGGTCGATGAGGTATTGATAGCGTTCGGGGTAGTTCAGCTCTGGCAAGGGCTCCCATTGTTCTGAACGACGGCTCTCGGCGTCTTCACGCACAAAAATCAGGATTTCTGTGCGATACCAGTTTTCCGCAAGCTCGTCTGGCACTTCTGCTGACGCGCTTACACTGAAAAAAGCACTGACAGCAGCGCCGAAAAGGGTGCTTAGAAGATTGCCCGGAGCAGAGCCTGAAAGCGAATCAGGGGCCAGGCGAAAGCTTGCTAAGAAGTTATTAGGCCGCTTCATTCAATGCGTCTCCCGCCAATCGTTGCAACAATTCTCTGGCAAGTTCTTCTCGCTGTTTCACATCGGGCAGAGCCCGGTCAACGCGCAATCGCGTGGGGCCTGCAAGCCGATAGTGTAAGGGGTGCTCTTGCACCAGGGTAACGAGTTGCAGCGGGTCCACGTTGGTATTGTCCATAAAGTCGATGTGTCCCCCAGTATCTCCAAGCTCTAGTGCCTTTATACCGCATCGCTGCGCCAGCAAGCGGAGTGAGCTGGTGCTAAACAAGCCTTTCACTGGCGGCGGTAAGAGCCCAAAGCGATCGATCATTTCAACCTGCATTTCACGCAGTGCCAGATCATTGTCACAAGCGGCGATACGCTTATAGAGAATCAAGCGCATATTAGGATCAGGCAGGTAATCGTCAGGGATGAGCGCTGGACTGTGCAAGTTCACTTCGGTAACAGCTTGGAGCGGTGCATCCACGTCGGGGATATCACCGCGACGAAGGGCTTCTACGGCTTGGCGTAAAAGCTGGGAGTACATGGCAAAGCCGACGCTTTGGATCTGGCCGCTTTGCTCATCGCCCAGAAGCTCACCCGCGCCGCGGATTTCCAGATCGTGGGTGGCCAGTTGATAGCCTGCGCCGAGATCACCCGCCGCTTCGATCGCTTCCAAACGTTTGCTCGCATCTGTGGTCATCGCGGACACGGGCGGGCAAAGTAGATACGCATAAGCCTGGTGGTGAGAACGTCCCACCCGACCTCGCAACTGGTGCAGCTGTGCTAAGCCAAATTTGTCTGCTCTATCTATAATAATAGTGTTGGCGTTCGGGATGTCGATGCCTGTTTCTATAATTGTAGAGCAGACGAGTATGTGATGACGCTGGTGATAAAAGTCTGACATCACTCGTTCAAGCTGAGTTTCATGCATCTGCCCATGAGCAGTTGCAACAGACAGGTCCGGCAAAAGCTCTCTGAGAGATTCCGCTCGCTGCTCGATGGTGCGCACTTCATTGTGGACGTAAAACACCTGCCCGCCGCGAAGGGATTCGCGCAGTACGGCTTCTTTGATCAGGCCGTGATCGTGCTCTCGGACAAAGGTTTTGATGGAGAGTCGTCTCGCTGGCGGCGTTGCAATAATCGATAGATCGCGCATGCCTCCCAGCGCCATGTTCAGCGTTCGTGGAATCGGTGTTGCTGTCAGCGTAAGAATATCGACTTCCGCCCGCAGCGCTTTAATGCTGTCTTTCTGACGCACACCGAAACGGTGTTCCTCGTCGATGATCAACAAGCCAAGATCAGCAAACTTGATATCGCTTTGTATCAGCTTGTGCGTGCCAATAAGAATATCTACGTCCCCAGCTTCCAGTCGCTTGGCGATTTCTCGGGTATCGGAAGCTGCGCGAAAGCGTGAAATGACTTCGATTTTAACCGGCCAGTTGGCAAAGCGATCCCGGAAGGAGTTGTAGTGCTGCTGGGCGAGGAGGGTAGTGGGTACCAGGACTGCTACTTGACGCTGATTGGCGGTGGCGATAAATGCCGCGCGCATGGCCACTTCGGTTTTGCCAAAACCTACATCACCGCAGACAAGGCGATCCATAACGCCTTTGCCGCACATATCTTCCTCTACGGCATCAATGGCAGCCGCCTGATCGGGAGTTTCCTCAAAGGGAAACCCTGCGGCAAACTTTTCATAGTCTCCTTCGGGGCTGGTGAACTGCACACCCTCTCTGGCTTCACGCCGCGCATAGACTTCAAGAAGCTGAGCGGCCACGTCATTGGCTTTTTCCCTGGCCTTTCGCTGGGCTTTGTCCCATTGCTCGGAGCCCAGTCGATGCAGAGGTGCATGCTCCGGGTCACTGCCCGCGTACCGGCTAATCAGTTGCAGTGAAGCGACGGGTACGTAGAGTTTTGATTGATCGGCGTATTCCAGGGTTAAAAACTCCGCCGCGCTGCCGTCGACGTCCAGGTGCGTTAAGCCAACATAGCGCCCGATACCATGTTCAGCGTGCACGACGGGTGAACCTTCCCGGAGTTCATTCAGGTCCCGGAAGATTGCTTCGGGATCGAGAGCATCGCGACCACGACGCCGACGCCGCTGCGCGACACGTTCACCGAACAACTGTGTCTCCGTAACCAGCATGGGTGACGTGGGGCCCAGATTGATGCCGCGATCAATAGGGGCAACGGCCAGGGCAAAGTCCACGTCAGAACGTAGGAACTCGTCCCAATTAGAGACTTCCAGTGGCGGTTCTCCGAGAGACTCCAGAAGTATCTCTCGCCGGCCCTCGGTCTCGGCGCACAGCAGGACTGGGCCGCTATGACCTTTCAGGAGAGTTTGGAGTCGGGTGGCGAGCCCGGTCTCGTTCTCGCCATCAAGAAGCTGAGGAGGCGGTTCAGTGCTGGTAGTTATATGCGCCGGCGCCTCGGCGTTGGGTCGCAGCTCAAGGACTGCGTGCTTTCCCAATGACTGAAAGAGCTCCTCGACAGGCATGAAAAGTTCCGCGGGAGAGAGCAATGGGCGGCGAGGGTCGACCCCATAGTCTGTGAATCGTCGAGATGCTTCTTCCCAAAATCGAGACGCGGCACTGTAGTGTTCTCCTAGCGTGACGAGCGCCGCGTTTGCCGGGAGGTAATCGAGCAAGGATTCGCAGGTATCAAAAAAGAGCGGCAGATAATACTCCGCCCCACCCGGTGCCCGCCCATCACTCAACTCGGTGAAAACCGGGCATTGATCGTGGTCAACATCAAAGCGTGCATACCAGCGTTGCTGAAAGGCTTTGATCCCGGGCTTGTCCAAGGGGAATTCTCGTGCCGGCAGAAGATCAACACTTGTAAGCTTTTCGATCGTGCGTTGGGTCTCGGGGTCGAAGCAGCGCAAGCTATCGATCTCGTCGTCCATGAGATCGATGCGCAGGGGCAGCTTGCTGCCCATGGGGTAGATGTCCATGAGTGAACCGCGGACCGCAAACTCGCCGTGTTCGTAGACCGTGTCGACAGAGCGGTATCCACTCTTGGAAAGCGCGGCACGCAGTGTTTCAAAGTCCAGAGATTGTCCTTCTTGCAAAAGAAGACTATTCGCTTCGATGTAGTGCCGAGGGGGCAGTCGCTGCATCAGCGCCGCCACAGGCAGCAACAGCACGCCGCTTTTCGTGCTCGGCAACCGATGCAGGGTTCTTAGTCGCTCGGAAACAATGTCCTGATGTGGCGAGAAGTTGTCGTAGGGAAGGGTCTCCCAATCCGGGAGCTGCAGAACCTCGCAGCCCATCGGTAGGAAAAACGGTAACTCTCGAGCGAGCATTTGTGCTTGTGCCGTATCCTCCGTGAACACCACGAGCAAACGCTGCTCTCGGGCCAGTTCGGCAATACACAGGGACGCTGTGCTTCCGTAAAACGGACCCATTGCGGTACGCGAGCCAGTTTTTGAGGGCCAGGGGGCGGAGCCCAGCATTGGTGCGAATAACATAGCGATGGGACTAGCCAGCAGGGTAAGGGCGCCTATTGTAGAGCGAGGTAGGCTGGGCATCCAAACTGTGAGGAGGTCAACATTTGTCATGTTGCGGGCGTGGGAGCGCGCGAGGATAATGCGCGGCTGAAATCAATGCACAGTTATTACCGCGCCAACGCGCGCCACAAAAGGAATGAGACCCGTGACGGAACGCAAGAGACCACGCCCGGACGACTATTTCAAGGATTGGAAAGAGCGCGAGGCGCTGGCTGAAGACATCATCCCCCTGGTGGGGCGTCTGGCCCGTGAAAAGAACGTCAAATGCTTTTGCTACGACCGCTCCCTGGTAAATACCTCGGTACTGGAGCTCATGAAAACGCATCGTTACGTCCGACAGGTGGAGGGGAACGAGCTGTCTGAGCGCGAAACCCATCCCGTACTGAGCGCGATGAGCAAACTGGACTTAGGTCCAGCGCACATTGATGTCGGCCGTCTGGCGGTAAATTACTACGACAAGAATCATGGCGAGGGTCTGAGTGTTGACGAGTATGTGCGTGAGCAGCTCAGCTACCTCCTCGAGAGCGATAACTCCGCAGTTCAGGAACCAGTTGATGTGGTTCTCTACGGTTTTGGTCGCATCGGTCGACTGGTTGCGAGGATTCTTATCGATAAGGCTGCGGGCGGCGAAGCTTTCCGTCTGCGTGCGATTGTTGTGCGAAAGGGCAAGGCGCCCAACGACATTGAGAAACGCGCAAGTCTTTTGCGTCGGGATTCTGTTCACGGTGCCTTCAAGGGAACGATTCGTGTCGATGAAGAGCGGCAAAGCTTTGTTGCCAATGGCAACGAGGTCCGGGTCATTTATGCCAGCTCGCCGGACACAATCGATTACACAGAGTACGGAATCGACAATGCGATCATTATCGATAACACCGGTGTATGGCGCGATGAAGAGGGCCTCTCTCAGCATCTAAAATCCAAGGGTGCGGCGAAGGTGATTTTGACGGCGCCGGGCAAAGGCGATATCAAAAACATCGTAGCCGGCATAAACAGTAACGACATCGCGGCAGGCGACAGCATTATTTCTGCCGCATCGTGTACAACCAATGCCATTGTTCCGCCGTTGAAGGCGATCGATGACAAATTTGGGATTCTGCATGGTCACGTAGAGACCGTCCACGCGTATACCAATGACCAGAATCTCATCGATAATTATCATAAAGCCGATCGTCGGGGCCGCAGTGCACCGCTGAACATGGTAATTACTGAGACTGGCGCAGCAAAGGCGGTGGCTAAAGTACTGCCGCAGCTCTCAGGAAAGCTCACGGGCAATGCAATTCGGGTACCTACACCCAACGTGTCTATGGCTATTTTGAACCTGACACTCAGAGACGAGACGGACGCTGAGACTCTGAACGAGTACATGCGTCATATGGCCCTGCATTCAAGCATGCGACGCCAGATTGACTACTCGAACTCCCCGGAGGTGGTGTCTTCTGACTTTGTCGGATCGCGAACGGCTTGTGTTTATGACGCTCAAGCGACAATCGTGAGTGGAAATCAGGCTGTTATGTACCTTTGGTATGACAACGAGTTTGGATATAGCTGCCAGGTATACCGCGTAATGGAGCGTATGGCGGGGGTTAACTACGCCGTCTATCCCAAACAAGCCTGAATCTTGGAGGTCTCGGCGAGTTTTCGAGACTTCTGTCTTTACGACTTCTGCAAATAGGTCGTTACTTCAGTAGCGGGAGTACCCGACGCTTCGCTATAATGCGCGCGGCCTGAAGCCGGTTCGTGGGGGAGCGAAGCGAGTCGGTAAGTCATTCAAGGTCAGTACGGGCGCAAAACTTGGTTTTTTTGCACGCCTAGTGCCGACCCATTCGCTTGAAACACAACGACAATCCAGGCGGATTACATGATTAAAATTTCCCGAGGGCTTGATATCCCTCTTGAGGGTGCGCCCGAGCAGAGCATTTCTGACGCGCCCGATGCACGTGCTGTTGCCGTGCTTGGTGCCGATTACGTTGGTATGAAGCCAACAATGGCCGTACAGGTCGGTGATCGTGTCCAATGCGGACAGATACTCTTCAGCTGTAAGAAGACCGAAGGAGTGCACTATACGGCTCCTGCATCGGGGATCGTTTCAGCGATCAATCGTGGTGCCAAGCGCGTTTTAGAATCGGTAGTCATCGATGTTGAAGGCGATGATGCCGTTGCGTTCACGGCTTATTCTGCGGAAGAAGCCCGCGCATTAGGTGCCCGAGACGTAAGAGAGCAGCTTTTGAACTCTGGTCAGTGGGCGGCGCTACGTACCCGTCCATTCAGTGCTGTACCTGCTCCTGATCATCAGCCTGCGGGCATTTTCGTGACAGCCATGGATACACATCCCCTGGCGGCAAACCCAGCGGTAGTGATCAGCGAGCAGTCGGACGCTTTTTCCTTAGGTCTTGATCTTCTGGCTGGCCAGACTGCAGGTTCGTTGTACCTGTGTACAGCGCCGCAGGCAGGGATTTCTGGGGGAACTGCGAGCAATATCCAGCAGGAAGATTTCGCGGGACCGCATCCGGCCGGTTTGCCGGGGACTCACGTACATCATCTCTTTGGCGCAAGTCCCGAGCGGGTCGTGTGGACCGTGGGTTATCAGGATGTCATCGCCATCGGGCGTTTGTTTCTCGATGGTCGTCTCTGGACTGAACGCGTCGTATCCCTTGCGGGGCCTCAAGTGGAGGCTCCTCGGCTTCTGCGCACTCGCATCGGTGTGGATTTGGAAGCTCTGGTTGCGGGACAACTGGCAGCTGGGGAGAACCGGATTATCTCCGGTTCTGTGCTAGGCGGACGCAAGGTGGCGGGTGCTACAGCGTATCTCGGGCGTTATCACGCTCAGGTCACGGTTCTTCAAGAAGGGCGGGAACGGGAGTTTCTGCACTACTTGAGGGCAGGAACTAAGAAGCACTCCAGCCTCGGTATTTACCTAAGCAGTTTCTTTGGTCGTAAGCCGTTGGCAATGACGACATCAACCAATGGTAGCGAGCGCGCGATGGTGCCTGTCGGTGCTTACGAGCGCATCATGCCGCTGGATATTTTGCCCACGCAGCTTCTTCGCTCATTGATCGTCGGCGATACCGAAACAGCGCAGGCTCTCGGTTGTCTGGAGCTTGACGAAGAAGATCTTGCTCTGTGCACTTACGTCTGTCCTGGTAAGTACGAATATGGGCCTATCCTTCGGGATAACCTGACACGCATTGAGAAGGAGGGTTAAGTCGTGGCTTTACGTAAATGGCTTGACGGCGTTGAACACCACTTTCAGGACGGCGGACGTTACCAAAACTTCTATCCGCTCTATGAAGCTGTGGACACTATTTTCTATAAACCATCGACGGTAACGCACACCACTGCGCATGTACGCGATGGCATAGACCTAAAACGCATCATGATCACCGTATGGCTCGCTGCGTTTCCCGCGATGTTCTACGGCATGTACAACCTGGGCTTTCAGGCGAACGAGATTCTTGCGGTTACCGGCGGTAGCGTTGACGGGTGGCGTGGTTCATTGATCGCCTCTTTTGGTGGTAATGATTCCTCGAATATCTGGCACAACATGTGGTTCGGTGCTTTGTACTTCCTGCCCATTTATGCCGTGACCTTTGCCGTCGGTGGTTTTTGGGAAGTGCTCTTTGCGGTCAAGCGAGGCCACGAGATTAACGAAGGATTCTTTGTTACTTCGATTCTCTTCGCGTTGATCTGCCCTCCGGATTTGCCGCTTTGGCAGGCCGCTCTGGGTATTAGCTTCGGTATCGTAATTGGTAAAGAAGTGTTCGGGGGCACGGGAAAGAACTTCCTGAACCCAGCACTTACTGGTCGTGCTTTCCTGTATTTTGCTTACCCAGCACAGTTGTCTGGAGATGCTGTCTGGACTGCAGTGGACGGATACAGCGGCGCCACACCACTTGGTATGGTCGCTTCTGAAGGCATGGCCGCGATGCAGGCCCAGTATACGTGGATTGACGCTTTCATCGGCTCGATTCCAGGGTCTATCGGTGAAACTTCAACGCTCATGGTCATGATTGGCGGCGCAATTTTGCTTCTGACCAAAATCGCTTCTTGGCGAGTTGTGGCCGGCGTGTTCCTCGGAATGTTTCTGTTCTCGTCGTTCCTGAACATGGTGGGGTCTGACACCAATCCAGCGTTCTCCATGCCTTGGTACTGGCATATGGTCGTTGGTGGCTTTGCTTTCGGTATGTTTTTTATGGCAACAGACCCAGTGTCAGCGGCCATGACGGATAACGGTCGCTGGGCCTACGGTATTTTGATTGGCGTGATGGCAGTGCTCATTCGGGTTATAAATCCCGCGTTCCCCGAGGGGATCATGTTGGCGATCCTGTTCGCGAATTTGTTTGCACCGCTGTTTGACCACTTTGCGGTTCAGGCGAACATCAAAAGGAGACTTGCCCGTGGCTAGTAACGACGGTATCGGCAAAATCCTCGGTGTCGCCCTGGCGCTGTGTATTGTGTGCTCGGTTATTGTATCCACCGCTGCGGTGGTGCTGAAGCCAGCGCAGGAGGCGAATAAGAGTCTCGATCGAAAGCGGAACATTCTTCAGGCAGCAGGCATGCTTGAAGAGGGGCGCAGTGTCGATGAGCAATTTGCGGTGGTGGAAGAACGCTTTGTGGACCTTGCGAGTGGCGAGTTTACCGACACGGTGTCTTCAGGGTATGACCAGCGAGCGGCTGCCAAGGATCCCAGCCTTTCTCGGGATGTTCCGGGTGACGAAGATATTGCCAAGGTTGGCCGTCAGGCCTCTGTGGCCCAGGTCTATTTGGTGCGCGGTGAAGCGGGTGGTTACGAAAAAATCATTCTGCCTGTGCATGGATATGGCCTGTGGTCGACGCTCTACGGCTTCCTCGCGTTAGAGTCGGACGGCAATACGGTAGCTGGACTGGGCTTCTACGATCACGGCGAAACTCCCGGACTCGGCGGTGAGGTCGATAACCCGCGATGGAAGGCTCTCTGGCCGGGAAAGAAAGTCTATCGCGATGGTCAAGTAGAACTCAGTCTCACCAAAGGCGCCGTCGATCCGTCTAACGCGAATGCGGACTGGATGGTCGACGGCCTGTCTGGCGCAACACTGACGAGCCGCGGTGTTACCAACCTTATTGATTTTTGGCTGGGTGATGCGGGTTTCGCTCCCTTCCTTGAAAACCTCAAAAACGGGGAGGCTTGATCATGGACGCCGTTAAAGACACGCTTGCGGGCCCAATCTTCAAAAACAATCCGATTGCGCTGCAGATATTAGGTATCTGCTCTGCTCTTGCGGTGACCTCGTCACTTAAAGTCACCTTGGTGATGTGTATCGCCCTGACCTTGGTAACCGCGTTTTCGAATTTGTTTATTTCGTCGATCCGACACCACATCCCGGGAAGCATTCGAATCATAGTCCAGATGACGATTATTGCGTCTCTGGTGATTTTGGTAGACGAGGTCTTAAAAGCCGTCGCCTATGACATTAGCAAACAGCTGTCGGTGTTTGTGGGACTGATCATTACCAACTGTATTGTGATGGGACGCGCTGAAGCCTACGCCATGAAGAACCCGCCAGTCGCGAGTTTCATGGATGGTATTGGTAATGGTCTTGGTTATTCAGTGGTGCTGATATTTGTCGCGGTTATTCGCGAGCTCTTCGGCGCGGGTAAACTGTTTGGCTTTGAAATCCTTCCGCTGGTCACCGAGGGCGGGTGGTACAACCCCAACGGTCTGCTGTTGCTGCCGCCCAGCGCATTTTTCCTGATAGGCCTGTTTATCTGGATTCTTCGTTCCGCTGACGCAAAGCAGGTTGAAGAGCCGGACTTCCGTATGGCGAAACACACCGTAGCGGAGGAGAGCGTCTAATGGAATATTACCTCGGCCTGTTTGTGCGGGCGATTTTCATCGAAAACATGGCGCTGTCTGTGTTCCTGGGCATGTGTACTTTTCTTGCGGTATCTAAGAAGGTCAGTGCTGCTATCGGTCTCGGAGTTGCTGTGGTTGTTGTACTGACGATCACCGTTCCGGTAAACAACCTGATCTACAACTACCTGTTGGCCGATGGAGCTTTGGCCTGGGCGGGTCTACCCGACGTGGATTTGAGCTTTTTGGGGCTGTTGTCTTACATCGGTGTTATTGCCGCCCTCGTGCAGATCCTAGAGATGTTTCTAGATAAGTACGTGCCTGCTTTGTACAACGCGCTGGGCGTGTTTCTGCCGCTGATTACCGTGAACTGCGCAATCCTCGGAGCCTCTCTGCTGATGGTCGAACGTGACTACAATTTCGGTGAGAGTGTGGTTTTCGGTGCCGGTGCAGGCGTCGGCTGGGCGCTGGCGATTGTTGCCTTGGCAGGCATTCGCGAGAAGCTTAAATACAGCGATGTCCCTGATGGCTTGCAGGGGCTCGGCATTACCTTTATCACTGTAGGACTGATGTCCCTGGGCTTTATGGCCTTGGGTGGCATCGATCTCTGAGGCACATTCATGGATATGACAATCGTATACGGCGTTGGCATGTTTACCGCGATGATTCTCGCGCTGGTAGGCATCATTCTTTATGCGCGAACGCTTCTGGTCAGCAGTGGTGATGTAACTATTGAAATCAACGGTGAGCGCAACATCACCGTACCGGCGGGTGGCAAATTGCTGCAGACCCTTTCGGAAGCAAATGTGTTTCTGGCCTCGGCCTGCGGTGGCGGTGGTACCTGCGCCCAGTGCAAGTGCATTGTGAATGAAGGGGGTGGCTCTATGCTGCCCACCGAGGAATCTCACTTCACGCGTCGCGACGCATCCGATGGGTGGCGACTTTCCTGCCAAACCGCTGTGAAGCAGGACATGAAGATCCAGGTACCTGAAGAGGTATTTGGGGTTAAGCAGTGGGAGTGCACCGTAGAGAGTAACCCCAATGTGGCAACCTTCATTAAAGAGCTGACATTGCGTTTGCCTGAAGGCGAGAGTGTTGATTTCCGGGCCGGTGGTTATGTCCAGCTCGAGTGCCCGCCGCATTTAGTCAATTATAGTGATTTTGACGTAGACGAGGAGTATCGCGGGGACTGGGAGCGCTTTGGGTTCTTTAAGATGTCGTCGCAGGTAGATGACACGGTAATTCGCGCGTACTCCATGGCTAACTACCCGGAGGAAAAGGGCGTAGTTAAGTTCAATATCCGGATTGCCACACCACCTCCTGGCAGTGAAGGGATTGCTCCTGGGCAGATGTCGTCTTGGGTATTTGGATTGAAGCCTGGTGACAAAGTGACGGTGTACGGTCCCTTTGGCGAGTTCTTTGCGAAAGACACTGATGCTGAAATGGTGTTTATTGGTGGTGGCGCGGGTATGGCACCCATGCGATCTCACATCTTTGATCAGCTGAAGCGTCTGGGTAGCAAGCGGAAGATTTCTTTTTGGTACGGCGCTCGATCTCTGCGCGAGATGTTTTACGTGGAAGATTACGACGGCCTTGCGGCGGATAACGAGAACTTCGACTGGCATGTCGCTCTGTCTGATCCGCAGCCGGAAGATAACTGGGATGGCCTGACGGGCTTTATCCATAATGTCCTCTTTGAGGAATACCTGAAAGATCATCCTGCACCAGAGGACTGCGAGTACTACATGTGTGGTCCGCCAATGATGAACGCGGCTGTGATCAAGATGCTCACCGATTTGGGTGTCGAGCCAGAAAACATCATGCTGGATGATTTCGGCGGGTAACAGCCGCGAAAGCATTGAAAGATGCGAAAGAACTGAAAGATCCGCGGGCTCAATTCTGAGCCTGCTTGCGGTAAGCCTTATGCCCCCAAACCTGAAAAACATAATTGTCGTCCTTCTGGCGGTGATGCTGGTATCGTCGTGCGAGCGTGGGCCCCGGCGAGAAGTCCTTAACGGCGCCACCATGGGTACGACCTGGTCAGTGATCTACCGCTCGCCGAATACTGATGGCAAAGGGATCAGCCCAGAAGACCTACAGGTACTTATAGAGACTGAGCTCGTAGCCATTAATCAGGCCCTATCTACCTACATTCCTGACTCCGAAATTTCGCGACTGAATCGTGCCGCCGGCGAAACCCCCGTGGTTCTCTCACCTCGCCTTACCAAGGTTCTGAATGCCGCTTTTGCGATAGGTGAGAAGACCGAGGGTGCCTATGACGTCACCGTGGGGCCGTTGATCGAGCTGTGGGGTTTCGGTGCCCAGTTTCGGGAGTCCGAGCCGCCCAGCAATGCCGATATTCACTCGGCCATGGCGTCAGTCGGTGCCCATCGCCTAAGTTTGGATGCGTCAGCGTCAACGCTCAGTAGACCCGCTGGGGTGGCAGTCGACCTGTCATCTATTGCCAAGGGTTATGCCGTCGACCAGTTACATGAATTGCTGCTGGCTCAAGGGATCGTAGACAGTCTCGTGGAGATTGGCGGCGAGCTTCGCGCGTCGGGAGAGCGTCCGGAGGGCGGTCCATGGCGCCTCGCCGTAGAGTCGCCAGATCCGTCCAGGGCTCGATTCATCGAGGCCCTGAGTGTAAGTAACGCCGCCGTCGCGACATCCGGAGACTACCGTAACTATTTCGAATACGAGGGGCGAAGATACTCTCACCTTGTCGATCCGCGAACGGGTTATCCCGTGGCTCATGAATTGGTGTCAGTGACCGTCATTGCTGGTCACTGCATGGTAGCTGACGCTTGGGCGACTGCTTTACTGGTACTTGGTCTTGATGGGGCTATTGAGCTGGCCGAGAGCGAAGGTTTAGCCGCGCACTTTGTTTCTCGGGGAGAAGAAGGGCTTGAGGTACACTATACCGAGCTGTTTGATGCCTATCGGCAAAATACACAGACCAAGGAAGAGCCCACAGGGTAAGCTTTCCGGCGCAAGGCGCCACTGACGTCACACTGGAGTTGTTATGGTTTTTGTTCTCGCATTCCTGGTTATGGGCTTGATTATGGCTGGTATGGCCATTGGTGCCATGGCGGGTCGTGGGCCGCTTAAGGGCTCCTGCGGAGGGCTGTCAGCTGTGGGCATAGAAGGGCGCTGCGAAATTTGCGGTGATGACCCGAGCCTTTGCGAAGAGCAGACTCAGGGTTCTATTCAAAACGCGACCAACGAGAGCGAAGCGCGATTTTACGACGCCAGTAAGTAACACAGCTGTAGAATTTGATTCATGGCCTCCTATACACGGTTTTTGGGGCTACGCTACGGCTTTAGTCGACAACGTTCGCGCTTCACCGCGCTGGTGTCTCTGGCCTCGATGCTCGGCATGATGCTCGGTGTCGCCAGTCTGATTACCGTGCTTTCGGTGATGAACGGGTTTGGGGGAGAGTTGCGAGGCCGTATTCTTGCACTTGTTCCCCATGCCTATGTGGAGTTGCATCCCAAAGAGCAGCAGGCCGCGGCGGATCAGAAAACCGACACGACCGCGGAGTTGTCCGCGGGCCTCCTATCTCACCCTGATGTCCTCGCAGTAGCGCCATTTGTACGTGAGACGGTCCTTTTTTCAGGGCCCTATCGCCAGCAGGGAGCATCGCTTACAGGGATCGATGTCGAGAAACAGTCGGGTTTGACGGCGCTTGATGAGTTTTTACTCGCAGGAAGCCTTGACGATTTAAATACAGACTTCACAGTTATCCTGGGAGCCGCCCTCGCGCGAATGTTGGGGGTGATTCCGGGGGATGAGATACGCATTGTCCTCCCGCAAGTGAGTA
The DNA here is from genome assembly GCF_045689245.1 of Congregibacter brevis. Taxonomy (GTDB): domain Bacteria; phylum Pseudomonadota; class Gammaproteobacteria; order Pseudomonadales; family Halieaceae; genus Congregibacter; species Congregibacter brevis. The sequence goes on from NZ_CP136865.1 coordinate 2,475,259, forward strand.
CGACCCCCCTGGGTTTGTTTCCTAGGTCCCGCTTGCTGAGGGTTGTTGGATTGTTCGAAGTCGGTGCTCAACAAGATGCGCTATTGGCCTATGTATCGCTCAACACAGCGAATCGCCTGTTAAAGAGTGGCGGTACTCGAGGGGTGCAGCTTCGCACTAGCGACCTAATGACCGCTCCGAATCTGAGTCATTCCTTAGAGAACGAGATTAATGGCCTCGGCGTGTATCGACCCTGGAGTGAAACTCAGGGCTCGCTCTTTCGGGCGATTCGTATGGAGAAGATCACCGTAAGTATCCTGCTTCTTAGCGTTGTGCTTGTCGCCGCGTTTAATGTTGTTTCCACCCTGGTGATGGCCGTGACCGAGAAGCGCAGAGATATTGCGGTGCTTCGCACCATGGGTGCCACGCCCATTGGTATTTCGAAGATTTTTCTTACTCAGGGTTTGGCGCTTGCGCTATTGGGGGTGTGGGCGGGTACGGTAGTCGGGGTACTACTGTCGATTTATGTCGCAGACGTAGTGGATTTTTTTGAACGGCTTTTCGACGCGAGGATTTTTGATCCGTCGGTCTATTTTATTTCTCGATTGCCGTCGCAGCTGATGTGGGGCGATGTGCTCGTTGTAGGTGTCGCGGCTACTTTGCTGAGCGTGATAGCGGCGATTTACCCGGCTTGGCGAGCCAGTCGAATAGCCCCTGCTGAGGTTCTCCGTTATGAGTGATTCACTGGCGCTAAACTGCCGTAACGTGCACAAGAGTTATGAGGACGGGCGGTCCCGCGTGACGGTGCTGCGCGGTGTTGATTTTGCGCTCGAGGAAGGCGAAAAGGTCGCCATTATCGGGTCTTCGGGGTCAGGAAAGTCGACGCTTTTGAATCTTCTTGGTGGGCTCGATCATGTGTCCGAGGGTGAAGTCGCCCTTGCGGGCAAAGTGCTGGCTCCAATGTCCGAAAGCCAACTGGCGGGTTGGCGAAATTTGCATCTGGGGTTTGTGTACCAGTTTCACCACTTACTTCCGGAGTTCTCTGCTCTGGAGAACGTGGCGATGCCCCAATTGATTGCCGGTGTGTCGCGCCGAGAGGCGCACGATAAAGCAGCTGCGATGCTCGAAGAGGTTGGACTGAGTACTCGGAGTACCCATCGACCTGGGCAATTGTCCGGAGGAGAGCGGCAGAGGGTGGCTATTGCTCGAAGCCTCATCAACAACCCCCGCTGCGTTTTAATGGATGAGCCCACAGGTAACCTGGATCCGGAAGCCGCGGAGCAGGTGTTAGAACTGATCGATAAGCTCCGTGAAAAGCATAGCGCCTTCGTTGTTGTCACCCACGATCTTAGCGTAGCGCACCGCATGCAAAGGGTACTGCGACTCACGGACGGACGACTGGAAGCTGCTCCGTGACACTTTGGGAAACGCTGCGAATAGCGCTGCGCTATACCCTGGCATTTGGGAGGGGGCATCTCTCTGTGTTCATGGCGGGAGTGTCGATGACGGGCCTGATTCTCGGCACAGCCCTGTTGCTCACGGTGCTTTCGGTGATGAACGGTTTTGAGCGGGAAATGCGTGAGCGTATCCTGGCTTTGGTACCTCATGTAACTGTACATACCCCCGCTGATGGTGGCGAAGAGTACAGCCTGCGTGAACGTCTGGAAGCCTTACCTTCGGTGCTATCAGTTTCCCCATTCGTCAGCTTTGACGGGATGGCTATTCGCGGTCGAGATGTCGTTGCGATTTCTGGATTGGGGCTGGAATCAATGCCAGCACCGCTTCCCGGTATTATCGAGCTGCCGAAGCTTGAAACCTTGTCCGGCGTAGTGCTGGGGGATTCGGTTGCGCAGCGCTTGGGTGCAGAAGCAGGGGACAGCATTACCGTTATCGTTCCACCTCGCGGTGGAAGAAACCGCACAGCCATCGGTACCCAACGTATTGCGGTTGCGGCAGTGGTAGATACAGGTACAGAACTCGACGAAACCTTGAGTTTGATGTCTCTCAAACAGGCTTCGATGCTTGCCGGCATCGGTAGGGGCGACCAGCAGGGCATCAGCGGTTTGCAGCTGCGCTACGAGGACCCTTTCGCAGTGGAGCTATTGCTGTCCCAGTTACGCCGGGAGTTGCCGCCGGGAAGTTACGCCACCACCTGGCGTATGACCCACGGAAACCTTTATGCGGCGATTCAGCTGTCCCGCGATTTAGTGGTGTTGTTGCTGACGTCAATAATTGGGGTGGCGGCGTTCAACGTTGTCTCGGCTCTGGTGCTGATCGTGATTGACCAGCGTGGAGCAATCGCAATTATGCGAACCCTGGGCGCGACCCCAGCTAATATGGCATCTGTGTTTATTGCACAAGGTTTGATCATTGGCATCATTGGCTCTGCAATCGGCTGTGCCCTGGGGGCGGCACTGTGCACTGCACTACCCGGGATTGTGGCGAGTCTTGAGCGAGGTTTAGGTTTCCAGTTCCTGAGTACCGACGTCTACCCGGTATCGTTTATCCCCGTCGACTTGCGGGGCGGCGACGTGTTGCTCATCGCAAGTGTGGCAATTGTCATGTGTGTGCTTGCGGCTTTGTACCCGGCAATTCGCGCTGCGCGTCTTCAGCCAGCCAATGTCTTACATCAGGATCTTTGAGAGCGACGTTTTTTGCGCTTCTTCCACTGTCTGGCAACACGGATGCGCCACAGTACGTTGACCACAAAGTAGCCCAGGCTTCCAAAAAATAAACCGCAAAGCAGGCAGCCTGCCACCAGTGGTCGCCATACACGGAGCAGCTCTTCTTCAACCCACTGGATGCTTAAGGCGAACTCTATTTCTTTTATCGGGACGTCAATAATCAGCGCGCCTACCTGATACGCAAGATAGAAAATCGCTGGCACCGTGAGGGGATTGGTTATCCAAACCAGGCCTACGGAAATTGGCAGATTGCACCTGAGCATGACCGCGCCTAAGGCCGCTAGAAGCATCTGGCCGGGTACAGGTATGAACGCTAGAAAGAGGCCTACAAAGAAGGCCATTGAGGCGGAATATCGATTGATGTGCCAAAGATTGCTGGCGTAGACCCACTCACCAAGAATATTCAGGGTGCCATGTTTTCTGAGCCTGGCGGGCGAGGGCATCAGCGATTTTAGAGTTTTTCGCGGCATTCTCAGTTGATCACAAATGCTGTTCGATGAAACGCAAATGCTGTTTGTTGAAAAGAGTTGTCGTGCTTCACTAGAACACCGGCCAAGTAGCGGAAGACTCCCGAATTGTGCGCGACATTATGCCGTTCGAAGCGCAGCGATGGTAGCGCCGTATGCACTATTGCCTCCTTCGTTGTTAGCGGGAGTTTTGGTGTTGCAATTACCGGAATTGCCGACGGTTGAACAGGCACTACTTGGGCTGGCAATGGTCACTGGCGCTGTTTCTTGCGGGATCTTGAGCCTTGTATCGCGCCGACTTTGCTCAAGCGGAATTGGAGCCGGACGATATTCTTTCAACGGGTATTTGTTCGCTGCTTTTGCTGCGTGCTGTATCTGTGCGAGCTTAGTACTGGTTCACGCCGCTGCGTGGCAGGAACGGCTTGTATCACCGCTTTGTGAGGGTAAGAAGCTTGCCGTAGTTGGGACGATTGATGGGTTGGTAGGGTTGCTTCCTGGGCCGAGGCCAGTGTTTCGGTTTGATTTGCGCGTGCGTCGTATCGTTCCCTCCAGCTGCGGGGGGCCTAGACGCCTGAGAATGTACTTGGACCCCAGTCAACTGATGATGGATGAGCTGAGAGTAGGGCGCTCTCCAGAGTCAGAGATTTTAAACGTGCCGTCAGTTTTACTGCCGGGTGCGACCATAGAGTTCGAAGCACGTCTCCGCCGTCCTTGGGGGTTGGTTAATCCCGCGGCTCAGCAGGGTGAGTTGTTTTATCTGGCATCAGGTATTCACGGTGTGGGGTCTGTAAGTCATCTCTCATTTATGTTTAGTGAGCAGGGGCGCTCCCTCAGTCTCGGGCACGCGATTGATCGCTTGCGTCATGCCGTCTCATCTGCAATTCAACAGCAGGTTCCAGGAGATGTAGGCGCGTTATTGTCAGCACTAGCCGTAGGTGACCGGAGAGCTATGACTAGCGATGCCTGGAGTCGTTTGCGTCTTTTTGGTTTGACGCATCTGATGGTCATCTCGGGAATGCATGTCACACTACTAGCAATTCCCGGATGGTATCTGGGGATGGGCCTTTCACGCACGCTGAGTTCGTTTAGAGGGGCGGGGCGCGGCGTTCCACAGATAGCCCCCTTCGGCGCCCTCGTGTTTGCCGGTGCTTACGCATTGATCTCAGGGTTTGCCTTGCCCGCGCAACGCGCGCTTCTTACCCTCGGTTTCGTGATGTTGCCCAAGCTAGTGGGTCGAACTACGAATTCAGGCTGGTCTTTCCCTATCGCAGTGTTCGGCCTTTTCGCTCTTAACCCTCTGAGTATCTTAACCCCGGGCTTTTGGCTTAGTGTAGGCGCAGTGACGCTGCTTCTTTGGTTTACGGCCTGGCGGGGCAGCACTGCGTGGCTTCGCAGCCTTTGGAGTTCTCAGGGCTACATGATTCTGGCAATGATTCCTCTAAGTCTCTTTTGGTTTCAGGAGTCCAGCAGTATCGGAGGAGTTATCAATCTAGTCGCCGTACCTCTCGTAACGTTCTTGGTCGTGCCGCTACTTTTGAGCGCCATTGCTCTGGCTCCTCTGTTTCCCGATATTGGGTCTGGATTACTGAATTCAGCGGCTATTTTGCTGGGATTCATGTGGTCTGGCATGTCGCACTGGGAGCCAGTAGTAGGCCGGGTGAGTCTGCTGCAGCAGAGCCCCGGTGAGCTTACGCTTTTTATGCTAATGCTCGCTGTGGTTTTGTGGATGCTTCCGAAGTTCCGCGGCCGGTTCCTTGTGATTGCACTACTGACTTCTCCCGTCGCTGTTACATCCCGGGTGACAGGTAGTGGCGTAGACATTACGTTCTTTGACGTAGGGCAGGGCACCGCGGTGCTAGTGCGTCAGGGAAGAAACGCGCTGCTCTACGACACTGGCGGCGGTCACTCGGCGGAGTCGTCAGCTGCAAATAGGGCTATTTTGCCGATGTTTCAGTCACAGGGAATCAATGTGCTGGACACCTTGGTAATCAGTCACCCTGATAATGACCACGACGGGGGGGAGTCTGCGATATCCGAGCGCACGCCACCAAAGCAAATCAGGCGGGGCCTCGCGGCGAAAGAGAGCGAGGCGTGCAGGTTGGGCGAAACGACCAATTTTGGTGAGTCAGTAACTCTTCGCTTCCTATCACAGAGTCTGGCGCGCGACAGTGACAACAATGCCTCCTGCGTTTTGCTGGTGATGGTTTTTGGCAAACGCCTTCTTCTGGCAGGTGATATTGCTTCACCGCGTGAACGGGAGCTTTTGAGTTACTGGGGCGCGCAGACACGGGCTGACGTACTGCTCTCAACGCATCATGGCTCTGCCGGGTCAAACAGTCTGCTCTGGCTGCGATCAGTGTCTCCCAGCTTGATGGTTGTGACGGCGGGACGCGCCAACCGCTTTGGGCATCCTGCGCGAAGGGTCGTCGATGATGCACAGGCGTCTGGCGTTACCGTAATAAACACCGCTACCCACGGGGCGGTGACCCTAAGAATCTCCCCTGAAGGAAGGATTCAGTGCAGGGCCTCTCGGCATCGCTGGGCGCCATTTTGGCGGCGGGGTGAATTTACTCGTAATTGCCTTCCTCCCTGAAGGTTCATCCGCGGTTATAATCAGACCCTTAGCCAGAGGAGCCTGACAGTGCTGGAACTAATCACCGCCGGCGGTTTGTTGATGATCATCATCATAGCCTGCTCGGTCGTCGCCATTGCTATCTGCATTGAAAGAACCTACGTGTTAAATCGTCGTCGAATTGCGCCGCCGCACTTACTTGCGAATGTCTGGAAACAGCTTAAGGCGGGTGAGCTTGATGCGACGAAATTACGTAATCTTCGAGACTCATCTCCCCTCGGAAGGATCTTGGCAGCAGGACTTGCGAACGCACATCATGGCCGCGATGTCATGAAGGAGAGCATCGAAGAGGCAGCCGGCCACGTAGTTCATGATCTTGAAAGATACTTAAACACCCTTGGTACGATCGCGGCTATCGCCCCGCTATTGGGTTTATTGGGTACGGTAGTGGGCATGATCAGAGTGTTTGCCGAAATTATGTCTCAAGGCACGGGTAACGCCAGCGCGCTTGCAGGCGGTATCTCCGAAGCGCTGATTACTACCGCTGCGGGCCTCTGCGTCGCGATCCCAGCCCTCGTAATGCACAGGTATTTTAGCGGGCGTATCGATGGCATTGTTATTGAGCTCGAGCAGCAAACCATTAAGTTGGTTGATGCACTGCATGCGCGGGAAGAGGGGCGCGATTCGGCGTGAAGTTTCGCCGTCAAAGCCGCGAAGAGCTCAACGTTAATCTGACGCCATTGATCGACGTGGTGTTCCTGTTGCTGATCTTCTTCATGGTGTCGACTACCTTTACCCGTGAAACTCAGCTATCGGTGGATCTGCCCGAGGCGACTGGCCTAGTGCGTGACGAGGTTAAGAAGCAAGTAGAGATTCTTATTGACGAAGCCGGAAATTATCGGGTTAACGGGCGAGCACTGGTTGATACGAGCATGCGAACATTACAGGCCGCGGTTTACAAAGTGTCTGAGGGCGATACGACTCTTCCGCTGGTGATATCTGCCGATGCACAGGCCGCGCATGAATCTGTGGTTAGAGCCATGGATGCGGCAGGGCAAATGGGATTTAGCCGACTGAGCATAGCGTCCGTTCAGCCTACACCGCAGGCGCAGTGATTCTGATGTTTGACCGATTTGCACTGGCAGTAGAGCGCGCTTGGTTTCAACCGCCTAAGCTATTGCTCCTCCTATTACCCCTTGAATGGCTCTTTGCCGGTGTCACGGCCCTGCGGCGAGCGGCGTACCGTAAGGGTTGGTTTGCAAGCGGGCATCCCGGGGTACCCGTGATTGTGGTGGGTAACATTTCTGTTGGAGGCACGGGGAAGACCCCCGTAGTTATCGGGATTGTGCGGGCATTGGTAGACAGGGATTTGCGTGTTGCAGTGGTCAGCAGAGGTTATGGCGGTTCGGGAAAAGGAGTGATTCCTGTCAGCGCCGACAGTGATTACCGAGTGGTTGGGGATGAGGCCTTACTGATGGCGCAAAGTACCTCTGCAAAGGTGGTTGTTGCCAAGGATCGCTTAGCAGCAGCTAGGTATGCAGCTAATCAGGGCGTAGATGTCATCGTTTCAGATGACGGTCTTCAGCACTACGCATTGGGTCGTGATGTTGAAGTAGTTACCAGTGATGCAAAAACGGGGTTTGGGAATGGTCACCTGCTACCCGTAGGGCCCCTTCGAGAACCTAGGCGACGTCTTGCGAGCGTGGATTTCTTTTTACTGCGTGGTGGCCAGGATCCGCACTCGGGGACCGCGTATAAGGCCTTACAGTTTAGACGTCTTTCTAATGGCGAAACCCGAAGCATTGGTGCCCCGGGCTTTGGTCCTAAAGTACATGCAGTCGCTGCGATAGCTCAGCCCCAAAGGTTTTTTGATAGCCTGCGAGAACTCGGGCTTACGCCGGTGGAGCACCGGTTTGTTGATCACCGGGCGTACCAAGTTGACGACTTTGAATCATTAAGCGATTTGCCCATTGTTATGACGTCAAAGGATGCGGTGAAGTGTCCTAACGAGCTTGAGGTGGATGCCTGGGTTTTGGATATGGAAATTGAGTTCCCTGAGGGTTTTGTGAATCAGCTGGTCGATCGCTCAGGTTTGGCTAAAAAGAACACCGGGCAGAAAAGCGAGGATCGAAGGTGAGTTTTGTCGTTGTAATACCGGCCCGCTACGCGTCCACCCGTTTGCCTGGTAAGCCTCTCTCGGACATTGCCGGAAAGACAATGGTTCAACACGTGTGGGAGCGTGCTCAAACCTCCGCAGCCAGCCAGGTGGTTATCGCGACCGATGATGAGCGAATCCACGACGCGTGTTCGGCCTTTGGAGCGCAGTGCTTAATGACGCGCCCCGATCACGCCAGCGGCACTGACCGATTGGCAGAAGTCGTCGACCAGCTGTCTCTTAGGGATGATCAGATTGTGGTGAATGTGCAGGGCGATGAACCCTTGATTCCCTCCGTGACCATCGATCAAGTTGCATCGAATCTAGCAAAAAACGCATCGGCGAGCATTGCAACGCTTTGCGAGGCGATCACCGATGTCGATGTGCTTTGTGACCCCAACGCCGTCAAAGTTGTCTTTGATGTAAATGGCCGGGGGCTCTACTTCAGTCGTGCAACGATTCCCTGGCCGAGAGATTATCAGTGGGAGTCCGGCGTAATGCCTGACGGCGAGTGGTTCAGGCATATTGGCCTCTATGGTTACAGGGCAGGTTTTCTTAAGCGTTATACCCAGTGGGATTCGGCGCCTATGGAGCAAAGAGAGTCTCTAGAACAGCTTCGAGCACTTTACAACGGCGAGGAGATACACGTGGAAGTCGCCTGCGCGCCAGTCCCGGGTGGGATAGATACACCGGAAGATCTCGCTAGGGTTCGGGAGCATTTTGTGCGGCTGCAGGCATCTGTGAAGACGAGTGGGTAATTTGCAGGATCAGGATTTGTCCTCCAGGATTGTAAATACCCTCGCTTTGCCCTGTGTGGCGCACAGACTTTTTGAGGTCTCGGGGATAGAGGATGTGCGTCCCGCGATTGACTGGAGTCAGGCCTCAGGCCTGCCTTTATGCGCATTGGGTGCTGGTAGCAACGTGGTGCTTCCCCCCGAGTTAGCAGCAGGCGTTGTCAAAGTCTGTGACGAGTCAGTCTCTGTCCTCAGCGAGACTACAGACACAGTCACACTGCGTGTTGGAGCCGGCAAAGGCTGGCACTCTCTTGTTAGTGAGACCCTCCAAAGCGGCTTCTATGGATTTGAGAATCTCGCGCTGATCCCAGGTCTTGTGGGCGCGGCTCCTGTACAAAACATCGGTGCCTACGGTCGTGAGCTCAACGAGTTCGTCGTGGCCGTACACGGCGTCAGTCTGCACAGTGGAGAGCCGCGAAGCCTGAGCGCTGAGGAGTGCAAATTTGCCTATCGCGACAGCATATTCAAGCACGAGCTTCGAGATCAGTTCTTGATCACCCACGTCGACCTTTGCCTCGGCAAAGTGCCTGTGGTGAACGTCGACTATCCCGCTCTTCGCTCTAGCTTAGGTGACGGAGAGCGCTCACCGCTGGCCGTTTTTGAGGCGGTGGTAGCACTCCGCAGAAAGCGTTTGCCGAACCCGGATGAGTCTCCTAACGCCGGCAGCTTTTTTAAGAATCCGATCTTGTCCGCCGAGCAATTAGAAGAGCTTCAGTCTATCGAGCCAGAGGTGCCCGTCTATTCAGTAGCCAACGAGCAGTTCAAAGTACCTGCCGCTTGGCTAATAGAAAGAGCGGGGCTCCGTGGCTTTTCTATGGGGCCGGCGTCTATCTCTGAACAGCATGCCTTGGTGTTAGTGACAGATGGCAAGGCTTATCAGGCTGATGTTCGAGAGCTGGCCAAGCATGTGCAGAAGGTTGTGATAGAGCGTTTTACCGTGATGCTCGAACCGGAGCCACGCTTCTATGACTGAACCAAAGTCCATGACTGAACCAAAGTCCATGACTGAACCAAAATCAACATTGGTTTCCCAGGCTCGGTCTGAGAAGGACGACTTTGACTCTGAAGCGTTTCTTAAAACCCTGACTTCGCGCTGTGGCGTGTATCAGATGTATGACGCTGGTGGAGAGCTGCTGTATGTTGGCAAAGCTCGCAATCTGAAGAACCGGGTGAGCAGCTATTTTAGGAATAGTGGCCTCAACGCAAAGACCGTCGCATTGGTTATGCGGATTCGCGATATTCAGGTCACGGTGACGTCCACAGAAGCTGATGCGCTGCTTCTGGAACACAACCTCATAAAGACTCATAAGCCGCCTTACAATATTTTGCTTAGGGACGATAAGTCCTATCCCTATATCTTTCTTTCCAGTGAGGATGAGTTTCCTCGTTTGACCGTGCATCGTGGCCGAAAGCGCAAAAAAGGTCGGTATTTTGGACCGTATCCGAGTGCCGGGGCAGTGCGGCAGTCCATGCACTTTTTGCAGAAGGTTTTTAAAGTGCGGCAGTGCGAGGACAGCTATTTCCGCAATCGCTCAAGGCCTTGTTTGCAACATCAAATCGATCGGTGCACTGCACCCTGCGTTGATCTGGTGTCGCCGGAGGAGTATGCCGAGCAGGTCGAGAAAACCGAGCTTTTTCTTTTGGGGAAGTCTCGTGAACTACAGGTGCGCCTTGCCGATGATATGGAGCAGGCGGCTGCGGAATTGGCCTATGAAAAGGCTGCGACTCTGCGGGATCAGATTCAACATTTGCAGCAAGTTCAGAATACCCAGGGCATAGAAGGCGGTCACGGCGATCTCGATGTCGTCGCGGCGGCGATGGAGGGCGGTCAGTGCTGCTTGCAAGTACTCTTTGTACGTGACGCCAGGGTTTTAGGTAGTAAATCCTTCTATCCGAAGTTGCGATTGGAGAGCACCGAGGCAGAGGTTCTGGAGGCTTTTTTGCCACAGTTTTATCTCAGCGGTGAGCAGCGTGTGCCTCCGGAGTTGATCCTCAGTCACGTGCCCGATAACGCCGCCACTCTCGCGGAGGTCTTTAGCGATCGGGCAGGGCGGAAGGTTGTACTGCGGGAGCGTGTCAGGGAAACCAGGGCGCGCTGGCTGCAGTTGGCGGCGCAAACAGCGGAGACCAACCTCATCGCCCATCTCGCGGGAAAGCAAACCGTTCAGGAGCGACTGCAAATGCTGCAGGAAACCCTGGAGATGGAAGTGCATCCGCAACGTATAGAGTGCTTCGATATTAGTCACAGCAGTGGAGAGGCGACCGTGGCGTCCTGCGTTGTGTTCGATGGGAATGGTGCACGGAAGTCTGATTATCGTCGATTCAACATTGACGGCATTGAGGGTGGAGACGATTACGCTGCAATGCATCAGGCATTAACACGGCGTTTTCGACGATTAAGAGATGAGGGGGCGACGCTTCCGGACATATTACTCATTGATGGCGGCAAAGGGCAGGTGACGCAAGCCTTGGACGTACTTACGGAGCTGCAGGTGTCAGCTGTGGAAGTCGTAGGCGTTGCAAAAGGCACCACACGCAAGGCCGGTTTCGAGACGCTCATACTTGGAGACAGTGGGCGGGAGCTGCAATTGGCTTCTGATAACCCCGCTCTTCATCTGATACAGCAGATACGGGATGAGGCTCATCGCTTTGCGATCACGGGACACCGCAATCGCAGAGACAAGCAGCGGAAACAAAGTTCCTTGGAGTCCATCGCGGGGGTCGGCGCCAAGCGGCGAAGAGAGCTTTTACGCCATTTTGGGAGTGCCGCCGCTGTGGAAAATGCAAGTGTCGAAGAGCTTCGAAAGATCTCGGGTATCAGTGCTAACATGGCTCAGACTATTTATGATCACCTGCACGGCGTGGCCGATTGAAATCTTGAGAATGAGCCGTTGTTCTTAAACCTATGTTCCTAAAACTATGTCTCTAAATATACCCAATTCCTTAACCTTGCTGAGAATCCTGCTGATTCCGGTGATGGTTGGCGTGTTCTACATGCCGTTCGAGGGACATCTTTTGGCGGCGGCGGCGATTTTTGCCGTTGCTGCTATCACAGATTGGTTTGATGGATACCTTGCTCGACGATTGGGGCAAATGACTCCCTTTGGTGCTTTTCTTGATCCTGTAGCTGACAAGCTCATGGTCGCGGTCGCTCTTGTATTGCTGGTAGAGCGACACAATGACTTGCTGTTTACTTTGGCGGCTTGCGTGATTATCGGTCGGGAGATCGTCGTGTCGGCTCTCAGAGAGTGGATGGCTGAGCTTGGCAAGCGGACGTCTGTGGCGGTATCGATGATCGGGAAGGTGAAAACCGGATTCCAGATGGTGTCAATTGTGGTCTTGCTCGCGGTCGATGCGCAGAGAGACGGCAGCGAGATACTCGCTCTGGGCGTATTGCTCTTGTACATTGCCGCCGCATTGACGATTTGGTCTATGTGGCAGTATCTCCGTGCGGCACAACACGTGTTAGCCGAAGATTCCGCGGAGTGAGAGGCTCATCTGCGCTTACTGCTTGACTCGCATTGATCAAACCCTACAATACGCGTCCCGCAACGCTTGCGGGAACCTCAGCGGGAATAGCTCAGCTGGTAGAGCGCAACCTTGCCAAGGTTGAGGTCGCCGGTTCGAACCCGGTTTCCCGCTCCAAGTTTTAGGCTCGGTGGCAGAGTGGTTATGCAGCGGATTGCAAATCCGTCAACGCCGGTTCGATTCCGACCCGAGCCTCCATTTTTACAGTGACATGACATGGTGATGTCACTTGGCAGTGTGATTTAGCGACGTGCAGACGCAAGACTACGCAGTTTTGAGTGCAGCGTTTAACGCAGTAAGCCAAGGGCAGGATTGCTGGCTAGCTACTGTGGTCGCTGTGCACGGTTCTTCCCCAAGACCCGCAGGCTCATTAGCCCTTTTTCTTCCGCCGACGTCGCAGGTTGGTTCCCTCTCAGGAGGCTGTGTCGAAGAGGAGCTCCAGGCAAGTATTGTTCGCGGTGAATTCGCTCTTGATGTACCGCAGGTCCTCGAATACGGCGTTTCAGCCGAGGAGAATGCCCGTTTGGGTTTGCCCTGTGGCGGACACCTTACGGTCTTTCTCCAACGTTTGATGGCTTCGAAAGATCTTCATTGGCTGCAGTCAGTGAAAGACATCATCGAAATGCGCCAGGTTGCCACGCGTGTGGTCAATCGACAGCATGGGGCTACCACTGTCAGTGTCGCTGAGAGATTTGGCGAGCTGTCCTTTGGCGACGAGGCCCTGCACCAGAGCTTTGGGCCGCGACAGCGAATGCTGCTTGTAGGGGCGGGGCAGCTTGCCGCCAGTGTCGCGGAGCTTGCTCTGGGTCTGGATTACGATGTGCTCGTTTGCGATCCCCGGGATGATGCTCGTGCCGATTGGCGTGGGCCTCCTGTGAGTCTGCTGTCAGCGATGCCTGATGATGCTGTTCGGGATCATGCTGACGACCCTCAATCCGTGGTTATCACGCTGACCCACGATCCGCGCATTGACGATATGGCGCTCATGGAGGCTTTAGAGTCCAAGGCCTGGTACGTTGGTGCGCTGGGTTCGATGCGAACAACAGAGCAACGAAAAGAACGGCTGAGTACGTTGGGTGTCGCAAGGGACGCTATCGACAGGTTACATGCTCCCGTTGGTCTGGATATCGGCAGCAAAACACCGCCGGAAATTGCCGTGTCAATTATTGCGGAGTTGGTTCGCTTACGCCGACGCGGTGTTTGAAAGCCTTATGTGCTCGTAGGCGTCCAGTGCTGCCTGACGGGCATCGCGATGATCCACTATGGGCTCGGGGTAAGTATGGCCCAGCTCTAGCTCGGCCTCTTTGAGCACCGGAGCCGGCGCTTCCCAAGGCTTATGAAGATACTTATTTGGCAGTTTCGCGACTTCGGGTACCCAGCGGCGAACATACTCTCCCTTCTTGTCGAACTTTTCACCTTGAGTCACTGGATTGAATATGCGGAAGTAGGGAGCGGCATCTGCGCCGCTGCCTGCAACCCATTGCCAGCTACATCCGTTACTGGCTAAGTCCGCATCGACCAAGGTGTCCCAGAACCAGTCTTCACCCGAGCGCCAGTGTTGCAACAAGTGTTTGCAAAGAAACGATGCCACGACCATGCGCACGCGGTTGTGCATCGTGCCTGTCGCCCAGAGCTCGCGCATACCAGCGTCAACAATAGGGTAGCCAGTATTTCCTTCTTGCCAACGCCGAAGGCGCTCCTCATTTGCCTGCCACGGGAAGTTGGTGAAGTTCTCTTTGAACGAGGTCTCGGGTATCCCGGGAAAGAAGTGCAGTAGATGGTAGGAAAACTCGCGCCAGCCTATTTCAGCTTGAAACTTTTTGACCGCGGTCTCGCTATGGGGGTTCTCCAGTCTTTTTTGCTCGCACATAGCCCAAATCTGCCGCGGTGAAATTTCCCCATGGTGTAAGTGCGGGGAGAGGCGTGAAGTGGCCTCCACGGCCGGGAAGTCACGCTCGTCAGCATAGCGCGCTACTTCGTCGTCGAGGAATTCGTGAAGACGTTCCTGAGCGCCATTTTCGCCCGGGCGCCAATAATCACCCCACGATTCTGCCCAGTTCGGCGCAGTGGGGAGCAATGCCCAATCATCCAAATCATCGCTCTGCACCCGATTCGCCCAGTGTTTTTCCGCTGGCGTCACTGGCGGGGCAATCTCTATCCGCTGGCATGCACGCCAAAACGGAGTGAATACTTTGAAGGGACCTCCACCTTGGGTCATTACCTGACCGGGCTCGTGGAGGAGGGTCCCACCATAGCGTTTGAAGGCTATCTCTTGACTACCAAGCGTTTGGTGGAGCGTCTTTTCCTGCGCACTTGCCCAGGGTTCATAGCGACGGCTGCAGTAAACCGTATCGGCACCCGATACTTCGCATAGCTCTTGAAGAATAGTAGCTGCCTCACCCCGACGAAGGATCAACTGGCCTCCCGCATTCAATACATCTTTGCCTAGGGCACTTAGGCTGTGATGTAGCCACCAGCGACTAGCGCCACCCATGCGCCACTCATTGGGTGTCTCGTCATCCAGAATGTACAGCGGCAGCACACGTTTGCCCTCGCGCGCCGCTGCCTCCAGGGCGGGGTGGTCGTTGAGCCGAAGATCCTGCCTGAACCAAAGAATGATCGTGTCCGTCATGCGGCCGTGTTTCCTATATGTGCTTGTTTCATGCTTTTTCCCGTGTCGCCGCGAGCAGTGATTCAAGGCCGGTGTCCGCGTCAACCTGCCACTTCTTCGCCATATCGTCCGCTCTTGTCTTACCCGGATTCATCAGAAAAATTGGTTTGTTAGCAGCGGCTGCCCATTTGCAGAAACGATAACCTGAGTAAACCTGAAGCGAACTGCCTATAACTAGCAGGCTGTTAGAACGTTCAAGCGCCAGTTTGCTCTCGGTTACTCTCTTGGCGGGAATGCTGCCCCCGAAAAAGACCACGTCGGGCATCAGAGTGCCTTCACACTCCCGGCATTTGGGGACTTTGACGCTTTCTACGGTTTGATCTGGCATATCGGCGTCGCCGTCGGGGCGTGCTGAGACAGTAGAGTGGTTAATCCCGGGATTGAGATGTTCCAGATCTTTCTGGAGAAGGTCTCTGCTGAAGAATGTTTTGCAGCTCAGACAAACTACACGATCGAGGCGACCGTGGAGATCGGTGACCTTTGTGCTGCCCGCGCGTTGGTGCAGTCTGTCCACATTCTGAGTGACGATGTGAGAGAGGAATCCCTTATGCTCAAGTTGGGCAAGTAAGCGATGGCCCGGTGCGGGTTTTGCATCTCGAACCGCGGGCCATCCCAATAAGGATCTACCCCAATATCTTTGCTGTTGCCTAAAATCTCCCAGGAACTGCTGATGAGTGATAGGGTCGCTGCGCAGCCACTTGCCAGTTTCATCGCGATAGGTCGGAATTCCAGTGGAGACACTGATCCCCGCACCGGTGACCACGAGGGCTGGGGACGCTTCGGTTAGCTCCGCAACAAAATTTTTGGGAAAGTTTTCGCTAGTGGTGTCCATGGCTACATCATACGTTGTGGCTTGGCCTCGTGGATTGTCTGTCCGGTTTTTGATCTGAATTCGCATGGCGCAAGTACCTATCATGTAATTTTTGGAGATCGCTCAATGAGAGTTTTGGTTACCGGCGGTACGGGGTTTATCGGTGAAGCATTGATTCCTGCGCTTCTCGACAAAGGACACTCCGTCATCGTTCTCAGTCGTCAGTCTTCGCCCTCAGCTATTGCGGGCGTGGCCTACATTCAACAGCTTGAACAGATCACAAAGGCTGTCGATGTTGTCATTAATCTTGCGGGTGCATCGTTGGCAGGCAAGCGATGGAATAGGGCATATAAAGAAGAGATCGTAGCTAGCCGAGTTGCGCTAACCCGCGAACTGGGGAATTACTTTTCCGCCGCAGAGCAACGACCATCAATTTGGTTGAATGCTAGCGCTATTGGCTACTACGGCCCACGAGCAGATGAAGAGTTAAGCGAAGATTCAAGTTCAGGCGAAGGCTTTTCCGCGCAGCTCTGTCGCGATTGGGAGGCGTCTGCCGTCGAGGCTGCGGGAGACGCTCGACTCTGTCTTATGCGTTTGGGCGTTGTACTGGACGAGGGTGGCGGGGCCTACGCTCAGATGGCGCAGCCTTTTAAAATGGGTATAGCCAATTGGCTCGGCGACGGCGAGCAGTGGTTGAGCTGGGTGTATCGAGACGACGTGGTGAGCGCTTTCTGTTTTGCACTGGAAAACGACAAGCTTCAGGGTCCGGTCAATGTCACGGCGCCTCAGCCGGTCAGCAGTCGTGGATTCTGTTTGGCAATGCGCGAAGTACATCGCACTCTCGTAGCTATACCCATGCCGGGTTTCGTTATGCGGGCCATGGTAGGTGAAATGGCCGATGAGTTGCTGCTCACAGGACAGCGAGTTATACCCGCTGCACTGTTGGCTGCGGGTTTTAGCTTTTCCTGCCCGAACATTGATGACGCGCTTCGTCAAATCGAAGACCCGCGCTAATCACGGCCACTACCTTCCTTGCCGGCCGCCGATTGCTTAGTCAGCGGCATCTATGTAATCCGAAAATGCTGCGCGAATACGCTCGTTAGCGCTGAGTTTGGTCAAGGCTGCTCGCTCCAGTTGCCGTACCCACTCTCGACTCACTGACATACGATCTGCAATTTCTGCTCGCGAGAGTGGTGGGCCGTCGTGTAGACCCCAGCGTGCTATGACAACTTCACGCTCAGCTTTGTCCAAGCTTTGCATTTCCAGTAGCAGCCGGTCGTGCAGAGACTCGGTTTCGGCTTCCGACTCTGATGCTCCGAACGGGCCGCCGCTCATGGTGTCCAGTAGCGTGCCCTCATCGTCGTCATATTGCGGAGCGTCAAGGGACACACCGAGATTACGCAGCTGCAATAAGTCACGGGTTTTCTCCAGGCTTAGGCCAGCCGCTTCCGCGAGGGCCGCATCGCCCGGCTCTTCGCCCGTGCGCTGTTTTTCGGTGATACGCAAGCGGTAAAGCTTATTTACCTGTTCCTGAACATGGGTAGGGTAGCGAATGAGTCCACCGGTATCGCCGACGTGCCTCCGGATAGCCTGTGTTATCCAATTAAAGCAGTAGGTGCTAAAACGGAAGCCCTTGCTATGATCGTACTTCTCGGCGGCGCGGATCAGACCGAGGGTCCCCTCCTGAATCAAATCAAGATAATTGACGCCTTTGCCTCGATAGCGTCCAGCGATGGAGTACACCAGTCTGAGGTTATGCATTGTCAGCGTATCTCGAGCGTCTGAGTAACTCTCCAGATGGGCAACCATCTGTTCACGTACTGACTGCTCGAGTCGCTGCTTTGGCCGCTTCTCCGTGTGAGTCCAAAACGTTGCCCACTGTTGTAGCGCGTCTGCGACGCTGTCTTGAAGCTTTACGCCATCCAGCCTAAGCACAACAACGGCGAGCCCTACCGCGAGGCTTGCAGGTAGCTCCAGGTCGCCCATGCGCTGGTCAAGAGTCCGTGGAGTCCTCTTCTTCTGCAACGCAGTGTGAAGAGCCTCCATGCGATCAGCCTGTTTGCCGTCCGCCATGTAGCTCGACAGTTCCCGGCGTAGAATGAAGTGGTGCTCCCGGTTTGTGAAGTATGCGATGTCCAGAGGAGTCAGCGCTGTATTACTACTCCAGGCACGCAGATAATGAAGTGCCACTTCATCACGCGTGAGGAGCTTCCTGAGCTCTCGAACCGCTAACCATTTAGAGCCGTCGATAGACTGCTCCTGCTGGCTCGTGAGAAGCGGATAGCGGCGCGCCTCGGCGAACAGGCGTTCCAGATCTCGGTCTTCGGTTTCTACTGCTAGCGATTCCAACTCGACTGCCTCGTTAACTTGATGTCTAGATATACGGGAGTTTGTCGTGAATTGGATACCGCTAAATGCGAATTGTCCGGGTATCTCTGCGACAAAACATGAACAAGCAGGGTGGAAGGGGAGATCTAGTACAGATTTTGTCGCGTAACTACCATGACATCACATGAGAGCTTTCCATGAACGCAGCGATATTTGAACCTCGTCCGCTCTACGGTATCGGCACCGTAGCTCGCCTAACTGGTCTGAAGCCAGATACGCTCAGAGTCTGGGAGCGGCGCTATGGCCTAGGGGCCAGTCACAAGTCAGCGACGGGTCGCAGGCAGTACACTCAGTCAGATCTTGAGCATTTACAGCTAGTAGCATCTCTAGTGAACGATGGGGCACGCATCGGTGAGATAGCGAAGTCTGAGCGTAAAACTCTAGAGATGCTTCTTAAGCAGCGCGGTGTTCGCGGTCGCGGCGCGGATGCAACAGTAAAGCCCCGAGCGGTTTTCCTCGGAGTGGCACTATGCGATTGGCTGGATAAGCATCAGGGCTGTGTAAGTAACGTCAACGCCCACCTTGCGCGAACCGAGCTTGCCGATATCAACGAAGATGCATTTGATGCTTTAGAAGTAAACGACGTCCTTATTGTCGAATGCGGTTCTTTGGGCAGTGCTCAAGTCGCGAAGCTCCAAAGTTTTCAGCGTGCGGGGGTGGCTTCAAGAATCATCGTAGCGTACCGCTTTGGTAACGCGCATTGGCTCGAGGAACTCGAGAAGTCCGACATAGCTGTCATGGAGTTTCCACCAGAAGCCGGAAAACTGGCTTTTGAGATCGCTCGTGGTGTTGCGGAGTCATCAATACACACCGGTGAGACAAACCTGGGCGAATTGATGCCCGGTAAAGCGCGACAATTTAAGTCGGCGGAATTAGCCGCTGCGGCCAACCTCAAAAGTACCCTTGATTGTGAGTGCCCTAAACACATCGCTGATTTGATCACGGCACTTGCCGACTTCGAAGAGTATTCGGCCTCCTGCTCTATAGACAACTGGCACGATGCTGCGGTCCACTCATGCATCTACGCATACACGGGCCAGGCAAGGCACCTCATGGAAAAGGCATTGCAAGCCGTGCTGGAAGAGCGCGGTGCCGAGTTTCAAGCCGAGCTCAATCGGCAGTCTCTTGCCTCAGGAGCCTTACGCAATGCCAGCTGATTCTAATCGTTTACCCTGCCGCGGCTGCACAAGCAGCTGCGCCAATTACGCCATTTGCGAGGGGAAGCCTTGGCTCCTTCGCGATCAGCTATCGTCCTCACTGTTTTGGGCGGGTCTTAGTGCTTCTGGCAGTAAGCCAATAAAAGTTGGTGATGCTTTAGCGGTGTAGGCCCACAGCAGCACGGGAGCGAGGGGCGGAACCATCAGCGTTGAGAACTGGTACGCCAGAGCAATGATGTCGGTGGGTGGAACCGCCTCAGTCTCCATGAACGTGGCGCCCAACCCCAGCATAAGGTCTTTTAGTGCAGTGCTGATAAGTCCCACTGCAAGCAGTGTCCACAAGCCTAGAAGGCACCAGGCGAACTTCTCCCAGCTCGCACGCATAGGCGTTGCTATATGCAGCGCGGTGAAGAAAGGTATCGAGTAAGAAAGCGTCCGGGTATCAATTGTATAACCGAGCTGATTACCGGCTCGCTCCGCTGCCATAATGTGGCCACCGTCTTCGCCGTAGTTGGACATGATCAACAAGTCAGTGTCTCTAAGCCCGACGCTTGCCACGGTGTCCCCCAGCCAGGCAATCAGGACGGGTTCGACCAAGACCACTGCGGGCGCCGCGACGAAATTGCCTAGGAAGTACCAGACCAAAAAGCAAGCGGGCAGCAGCGCGAAAACTGTCAGCATGAAGCGCAGCAGGGGACGGTGTTCAAGGTAGGCGATCATGCGCTTGCGGCGGTGTTCTGCGACAGAAAGCGCAGATAGAGCATGAACACCACGAGTACGTCCAGCATGATAAGTACCGGCCAGAGGTAGAGGTGCGTCCAGGTGAATACGTCGAGATTCCATTGCCCCAGGTAGAACAGACTGATGATGCGCGCAATGTTCATTACCTGAATGGCTAGGAAACCCAAAGAAATCGCTGCCAGCTTTCGTTTTACGCTCGCGGGAAACGCTAAAACGCCAGCAATGAGCACGATGGCCGCTTCTACACCGTTACAACCAGCTTCAATAGATACCGCAAAACCCGTTTGCGTATGACTGATTATTCGGCCGCTTGCTCGCACGTGCTCGTCGAAGGGGATGATAATCGCTGCACTTATGTCAGCTAACCATCCCGTAAACGGCTGGATGACAGCTGCTTGAACGGGGTCTAACAGCTCTAGTGTAAATAGCCCCAAGAGCAGAGCTGTAAACAGAAAGACAAATTTACGCACGGTGCCTAGCTACGGAGTCATATACATCTCTGCTTAGCGCAGAGATTGCACAAAAATCAGCAAAATAATCGAAGGGCATACCAAGCGGAGATGCCAGGGCCATATCTTCCAAAACCAGCCGTCGGCTATTTCTGGGGCACCTTTCTTAAGTTCCGTGAGCACCGCATCGCGATGCCATATCCATCCAACATAGATACAAAATACAAAGCCCAGAAGAGGTTGGCTGTATCGCGTAGTAAACGCGATCACGAGACCGAACAAGGAGCCAAAGTTGAGGAGGATGATCAGGCTCACGATAGCGATAATCGTGCCGATCACCCAAACCGCCTTTAGCCGATTTACGCCGTGATTCTCTATGGTGTAGGCCACGGGTACTTCTAGCATCGATATGGACGAGGTTAGCGCTGCGATGCTCATAAGAAAGAAAAACGTCAGTGATACCACACCTCCAGCCAATCCCATGTTTGAGAAGAGCTCGGGGAGTACCGTAAAAATCAGAGTGTCTTCGGAAAGGAGGGAGCCGTTCTCGGCAAAAATTTCCACCCCATTATTGAGTGCCACGTACATGGCCGGGAGTACGAGAAAACCCGCAAGCACTGCAATTCCAATGTCCACCGCGGTCACCAAGCCACCTGCGACGGGTAAGTTCTCTTTGTCACTGATGTAGGAGCCGTAGATCAGCATTGTCCCAACGCCCAGTGATAATGAGAAAAAAGCGGAGCCCAGAGCTTTGATAATTAACTGGGGCGATAAGGCGCTTTCAAAGTCGGGCATCAGGTAGACGCGAAGGCCTTCGCTAGCTCCATCCAGAGTTAGGACATAGGCGACCAAGGCGAACAGTGTGAGTAGGAGTAAAGGCATTAGCCGACTAGACCATCGCTCAATGCCGTCGCGTACGCCGGCTGAAATGATCGATATGGTCAGTCCCATAAAAAGAGCCATGAAAACCACGTTACGCGATAGGGAAAACCCTACCAGCCATTGCGCGATCGCATCTGCGCCGAAAAGTGATGCAAAGGAAGAAAGGCAGTGCGCAATCATCCAGCCGGCGACGATGGCGTAGAAGCTCAAGATTAAACTCGCAACAATGAAGCCCACTATGCCAGCTGTGGCACCCAGGTTTCTCAGCACGGGCTTTTCGCTGGTGCCCTTAAGTGCAGTAACCGCATTGGCGTGAGCGTGCCTGCCCAGAACCAACTCCGCCATGAGTGCTGGGTAAGCGAGAACGAAAGCGAGAATTAGATAAACGATAAGAAATGCAGCGCCACCATTGCTGGCCGCTTGGGTCGGAAACCCCCAGATATTTCCCAGGCCCACCGCGCTCCCCGCGGCGGCCATAATGAAACCAAAACGTGAAGAAAACTCGCCCCGAGCTTGCGCCATTTTTGTGTTTTATCCCTAGCTTGGAGGCCGCGAGTGTAGCATGTCGTTGATCGTTCGTGAGGCTCAGGAAGCCTTGGTTTCACAGGGCCTGTTTTGATCACCGGGGCCGTCAAGGCCAAAGATTTTGAGAGTTAGACTTGGCAACAATAATAAGGCTTGAGCCGATAAGTCAGCACCGGCTTGCAGGGCCGAGGCACTCACTTTAGGGTCGCTTAAATCACCATCGATCCGGATGGCGCTGGGAAACTGAATCGCACGGGATTTGGAACGAGGCTCGATGCGAACGTCGAGTTTGCTCTTGGGTAAGTCTATGGACGCTTTTCCTGTGGCGAGCATACGCGGGGTTTCGATGTAAATGCTGTCACTTCGTGCTACGCCGTCAGCGATGTCGAATTGCGCCATTGTGCAGTCAAAGGTCGTGGTTTTTTCGCCGGCTCCCTTCACTAGCCACGCCAGAAGATTACTCATTAGCAAGTCGTAGGCTGCGCCGCTCACTGTGACATCACTGAGTGCGGTGGAAAGACGTCCCTGAAGATTGTCTTCCCAGTCTTCTTGAGCGGCTCCTCTCGTCACCAAGCCGCCCTGAAAGCTAAAGGCACCACTGACGTTTTGCTGGAGTCCAAGATCCTCGGTTACAGCGCCCAGAGGCACTCTAATCCCTCGTCCTGCCAGACTGACTGCTAGTGGATCGATTGTGCTGTCGATATTGCCCCTCAGGATCAGTTCGCCACCTGAGTAGCGTGCGTCGAATTCTCGAAGGGTCAAACGACCGGCACTGGTGTCTATCGCAACGCTAAGATCCTCAAGCTGAGTCAAAGGGCCGGTTACCTTGCCGCTGCGAAGCGTCGTCGAGGTGGGAAATACGGGCAGTACATCATTAAGGCCTTCAAGGCTCAATGAGCTTTTGACAGCAGCGGGGTCTGCTTCGGTGCTTTGGGATGCAAAGTCGTCGAGGTGCAAGTTAGGGGTATATAAATCTACTGACAATCGGTCGAGGGTGCGTCGGTCGATGTCGCCGGTGACAACGCTCTGGATTTGGGTGTCTCCTATAAGCACATCGGACAGAGCTGTAAGGTAGGTTGGGCGGAGGCGCACAGTGGTTTCGAATTTTTTAGGGGCGCCCATCGGTAGCGATAGCGCGGCCCATGCGTCCTCGGTCGTGTCGATCAGGTTCAATTGCCAGTCGGCGGTGATTTCTTTTTCAAAGATCGTAGCTTCGCCACTGACTTCAAATAGGATGCCTCGTAACGCTTGTACCCTAGCTTCGACTTCTCGAAGGCGGAACGCGTCGCCACTCCGCAAGAGGAGCGCATTACCGTCAACTCCTCCAATCTCAAAAGGAGGCGCTACGTTCAAAACATTGAACAGTGGGGCGGGGGAGGCATTGTTTAGTTCAAGCTCGAGGGCCACTCCTCGAGCTTGAAGCACGTCAGCGACAGCGCCACGAGCGCGGACTTCCCCGGTTTGCTCGCGCTGGCTAACGCGCACCTCAAGCTCTGGCGCTGAGAGGACGTCTTGGTGCCACAAGATTTTCGCCGTGCTCTCAAGCTTGTAGATCGGATGAGCACCTTTGAGATCTTCGAGGTCTATGCGCAGTTCTTGCATATTTCCATGCGCCTCCCCATGAAAGGATGCGCTGGTTTCGCCCAATCTCGCCGCATCGATGACGTCTTTCGATACTGCGCCTGCTACCAAAAGCAGCTCCCCCAAGTTACCGATAGTACCTTCTATGGTCGCGCTGGCTGTTTCGGTGTTAAGGATGCTATCGAGCTCATTCAGCCGAAGGGCCTTGCTTTGAGTCACAAGGCTCAACCGGGTATCGCCCGCGCCGTAGAGCACGAGTGCAGCCCGTTCGATGAGCGGTTCATCAAGAGTCCCTTGAACGGCGATTTCTATCTCACTGCGCTGCAGGAGCTCTGAGAGTGCACCAGAGTGAGGCAGCAGTTCGTCTATTTCTTGCGCTGAGCCCTGTGCGTTGATGTCCAAAGACGCATGCTCGCTTCCATTTTGAATGATCTGGCCTTCGGCAGAGAACGTGTAGACGTCTCCTTCGCGAAGGCCGATCTCGTCTAGCGTCAGCGTGTAGCTATCAAGGCCTCCTTCGAGTACTCCTTCTACCGTGAGGTTGCCTGAGAACGGATAGGCATCACCATCCAGAGCACTAAGAAAGTCGCTCACTCGCTCATAACGTCCATTCACGGCTAATTCGTAGCTCAGCTCCGTATCGATGACATCAACATAGCCCGTGGCCTGAAGACGTGAATCTTCCTCAAGGCCCCTAAAAACCGAGTCGACCTCTAGTCTGTGGTGACCTTCACGGCTTATCCAGTTCGCTACGGCTGTAAGTTCTACTTTGCGTTCGGCTACATCTAGCCCGGCTTTGACATCCATGCTGCCCGCCTCATTTCGATCGGCATGCACATCGTAGAGCGGAAAGATCCAGAGATTCTCATTACGCGATATGAGATGTACCGATTCAAGGTCGATCCTATTGGGTAGTCGTGATAGCGGGGCGAGGAGCGTTTCTATGTCGATAGGCTCACTGCTGTCCTCGTTGTCCAGATAGTAGGTAACATTCTTCGCTTCAAAGTATCCGCCACTGATGTTTCCAAGGAATAGCTCCTGCAAGGGCATTGCAAAATCTACTGCCTGTAGTGACACCACTGGAGGCCTCGATGGATCGTCATAGGTAAGTAGTAGCAGTTCTGTTTGAAGCTCAAAAGGCGACCACTTTAGTGTGGGATTCCCGAGAGTGAGCTTGTAAGGCGTAAAACTGGCGGTTGCGGTTTGCAGGGCACGGATAGCGATATGAGGGGATGCCCAAAAGACGGCCGTAGTGGTAACCAGGGTGGTAACCAAAGTGAAGACTAGGGTCAGCGTCAAGGTTAGTAGAATGCGTAAGGGCTTCAGAGCCATCGGGTCATATAAGGCTGCTAGGTGAGTGAGGGGAGTCTAGCATTGGGCAGAAAATTTTAGGCTTCAGACTGGCATCAATGCAGGGTCAGCGTGCTAAAATCTCGCGCCTCGCGATCCGCACTGCCCGGGTGGTGAAATTGGTAGACACAGGAGACTTAAAATCCTCCATATTGAATAGAAATATACTACATAGGAAGGGCTTAAACCCTTATAACCAGAATTTTGTAGCAGGGTAGTAGCAAGGTGGATTTTCAGCGAGTGTGGTGGAATCGGTATACACATCAGACTTAAAATCTGACGGCCTAACGGCTATGCGGGTTCAAGTCCCGCCACTCGCACCAATCAACGGCGCTAGCAGCCACCTATTACGAGATACCTCTATTGAGTAACCACGACCTGATTCGGAAACTGGTCCTTGTCGCAGCCACATCGGCAGCTATCCTCGCGATCTACTATGTGACTTCTCCTTACCAGAATTGTTTGCGAGCTAAAGGCCCTGAACTTACCACGGGGGAATATGCAGTTTGCACCAGGTATACGGCTTGGTAGGGGCTTGCTAAGGGACGGGTTCACTAAGGTTGTTCTAAAGCCCCGTTGAGCGCGCCAGTGGGGCCAATCTGGCTGGAGGCGATAAATCGCAGCGCGATCATATTTGACTCTGATGGTCCGCTCGATAGAACATCACATTCGCTCACTAGTTTGGAATTGATGAATCGTGCTGCAACTAAGACCTATCGCGTCGCTAACTTCTCACCGCGTGGCCTCGTGAATATCATTGAAGGGGTTAAGAAGCTGCTTGCAAGTGATCAGCGCCTACAGGCTATGAGACGCAATGCTCAGCCGGGTAACTATGCAAACGACCGGTTCACCGAACAAGAAAAGCAGGACGCCGTTAGGGCACTTTTCGATAGCATAGCTAGCCACGAACTCAATCTTAAAAATCAACCGCACAACGCTGCACGCAGTAAGGCCGATGTGGATCGCAAAGTCCTAGAAGTCGGCGTCGAGATTCTCGATACAAAACTCCAATTGAGACAAGAGCGTGAAAGCAAGTTGCGGGCTCTCGACGAGCGCGAACTGCTCCAGTGGGCCGACTTTACTGAGCGTATGAGATCTTTGTTGTTTACTTTTCTCCGCGCCGCTTCTATCGCACTGGTGGTGCTGTGCACTTACTACGTCGGTCAAAAGGTTCTGGGTATTGCTTTGCCAACGCTACCAGTTGTACCGATTCGATAACCTCGATTATAGGAGATGTCCAGTGTTTGAGTTTTCAGATCGGGAGTTCTTGGTAGCGATCCTCTTTTTTCAGTTTGTTCAGCTTTGGGCGTTTGACCAGCAAAACCGACGCGCTGCCAAAAATCACCAAGCCTTAGAGGACGCATTAGTTAAGTTGCGGTCAAATCAGACCTAAAGGCTTGGGCTGTTACTAGTTTTTAAGTCAGCACAAGTGTTTCAGGGTGAGCCGCGGAGAATCTCCATGTTTCGCCGCATGATTACCCGGTATAGGTGCGAGTGGCGCTCCGGCCTGGCGTAAGCAACATAGCCCCGCGGAACGTGCATACCTTGCTTTGGGCTCCAAGTCGTGCCCTCGATGACGGGTATCTGTAGCGTGTGGCCGGTGTAAGGATTTATTAGACGACTTAGTTCTTTCATGGGGTCCATTGCGACACCGCTCATAAGGTAATTCTCCAATTGATCGAGACTCCTCGGCCTTTCGGCCCCCTCGTTCAATTCCAGGGTTTAGCCTGGTCTTACAGCTCCCGGATCTCCTCGGCCGCACCAGGGTGTTCCTGGATCACGCGCCGGGCGATCAGTAGGTCGCGCATGCGATCGCTCACCACCGCCGGAGGCGCTTTACGCTCGATGTAGGCCCTGTCGATCTCCGATCGGAGGGAAGCGACCCTGTCCTTGAGAGCCTGCTCGACACTCTGCTGCGCCCCGCGCCGGGCGTTCTCGGCCGGAGGGGGTGGGTTAGCCGCTGCGTACTCGTACTCCTCTATCACCGTACGCTCAGCGATGCGTCGAAGTCGCTTCTTCGTCCAGTCGCTCATTCCTGCGCCGCCGCTCACGCTGCGTCACCCGTAGAGACTTCACTGTGGGGGGCGGGCCCGGAAGCAAGCACCGCTTCAGCCGCCGCCACCCGGGAAGTAGTTGCATCGACCCGTTCCTCGGCCGCGTGGCTGCGAAGTTCGCGAAGCTGCTTCGCCACCGCGTTCGCTGTGAGATCAAGGACTTCCTCCGCGCGCTCTACCTCTCCTCTGAGGTGCGGGTAACTCGGAACGGCTTGGTCTATAAAGCGGGCCACCATGCCATTAAGCGGGACGGTCACAGGGCCGAAAAGGATTTCGCTGGGCGATTGAATGAGCGCGCGAACAACGGCACCGTCACGCCGCTCGAACGCACTCGCGATCATCTTGTCTCGTTCCTTTTGGGACAGAGCGCGTGAGGCGGCCCTGATCTCCTGCGCTTCGGCATGGGGTAGTTGCTCGGCCAGTCCCGCCAACTTATACGCTTCGTCGGCTAGCTCCTTCTTTTCCTTCTTGAGCATTTCTTTGAGGTCGGCCGCTCGGCTTCGCGACTTCTCGTACTCCCGTTTAGCGAGCGAACCAACATAGGCTTTGTGTCCGTCTGGCGACTTGTTGGGGTCGGGTGTCTCGGCCAACTCGAGGGCGGCCTGCACCGCATCTACCGAATAGTCGACGTATGACAGTACCGTTCGTACCGGGGCGAGGTTACTCGTGCCGACCGCCGCGTGCGCCCCCGCCGCCAAGTTCCTCACACGATTCATTGCTTTAATTGGTTGGTCTTCTTTAAATTTTACAATAGCCATAAGGGTGTTTCTCCGTTGGTTAGGTTTAAGTCGCGTAGCCCATTTTCATTTCCATTGCATACCTGGGCTTCGCTGCCAGCGCGCAAGCGCCAGCGACGGCGTTCACGACATCGTCGTGAGCTCCGGGTCCGTGGTCGATAAGCTCCCGGCCGCCACGGGTCGAGCGCCGCTCCAGGGATAGGAGCTGGCGTCGAAGAACGGGGCAGGGTGGGAGCTCGACCGTGCCGCTGTTGAGCTGCGGCAAAAATCCTTGGTAAAGCTGTGTCTTGTTGCGGTCGCTGAGTTCGTAGCGGATCTTTCGTTTTGAGAACTGCTCGCGCGGCCACTCTCCGCCGTAGGCGTCACCGTGGACGCATTGGATCCTGTACTGGTGCAAGACGGCCGCGAACTCCTCGGTAGCGAGCTCGGGCGAGAACGGGGGTTTCTTCTCCAGGATGCGGTCCACGATCACGAGGCCGCTCTCCTGGTCTCGGTGGGTGATGGCGAGGGTCATGGAGTCGGCGCGGCCGCCGCTCGGGTCAACGAACGCGGTGTACTTCAGCGAACGCGTGGGCGGGATGATGAGGTGCCCGGAGCGCATGACAGCATCCACAGTCTCGACCGAGACGAACTGCTCCAGGTCGGCGCGGAACTCGGCGCCATACTCCGCCTTGGCTCGGTCGGGATCCTCCTCGTAGGCCTCGTCGTAGAGGCTCTGAGGGAGGGTCGGGTTCATCTCCCAGGTAGGCGCCTGCACAACCAGGGTGCTCGAGTCATCCTTGCCGTAGTGGCGCCGGTAGGTCTCCCACAAGACGCCACGGCGGGAGTGTGGCGAGGAGAGGAGTATCAATGGGCCGCCCGTGGTCGCGAGAGAAGGCCTCACGGCGTTGATGATCTCCACGTCGGGGTTCCGGCCGTCGTCGAGCCAGAACGCGACCTCATCGCCAGTAACGCAGCACAGCGTGAAGCCGCGTGCGCTTCGGAACGATGCCGTCGCGACCACGATCGCAGTGCCGTTCGAGAACAGGATCATTTCGTCGTTTGAGCGTACGACTTCGCGGGCCAGCATGGGGCAGGCGGCGATCATCCCCTGGACGTATCGCATCACGTTCCCGGCCTGCTTCTTGTCGTTCGCCAGGATGAGGCCGGTCGGACGCTCGCCCGGGGAGATCAGGTGGCTGTAGTCGCTGCACACCGTTAGCTTGATGTTCAGCGCCGCTGCCATCTGCGTCTTGTCGGAGCGACGGCCCAGGACCATGCAAAGCGCGGCGTAGATCTCGTCGCGGGTCATGGCTCGGCCCCCGGTGAGCTCGTGCATGATCTCCTGCTCTCTATCGGTGAGCTTCTCGCCCGTGAAGGCGCACATGATCGCGACCTGCTTCTCGAAGCTCTTAGCGCCGTAGATCGAGCCGAGGAGGTTCTCGTCGGTCAGTAGACGGCGCATCGAGATCAGCGACTTGGGGCGGCGTGGGGCCGGGGCCGGTTTGAGCTTCAATTGTCGCCCTCCGATACATACTCGGCCAGGCTTATGTCGCGGGTCTGGCGATCGAGGCCCAGCTTCGAGAGTAGGCCGCTGTAGACGTTTAGGAGGTTGCCCCAGGAGCCCAGGGGGACGTCCTCGCCGCGCAGCATGGCGAGCTCGAGCTGTTCGAGCTTGAACTGGAGGAGCAGGGCGCGGTCCACCAGAGAGCGCTTGGCATAGCTCAGGTTATCCACGCCGCCCAGGTCGGCGAGCATCTCCTGGCGCCGGGACTTCAGCCACCGGGTGAGCTCGAGGCGGCCGTCCAGGCTCTCGATCCAGTTGGGGCGGAACTGCTGCGGCGGCTCCTTTATTTTCGCGGGCCTACCCATGGGCGGGCTCCGGGGTACCGGCGGGGTATTTCTTGGGGCTACCTGCACCCGTAATTGCTACTTCAGTGCTACAAAAATGCGGGCACCTAGCGGCGTTCTGTGGCGCCGCGTGATTTAGAGCTTGTATAGCAGTGTTTTTATTTATCCTACTGCCAGTAAGAGTAAAGCTAGGGGAGACTGCAATTCTCCTGAGCCCAGAGGCGCGACTATTGGCGGGCTTATCTCCCGTACCCAAGCGGCTACGTCGATACAAATCTAAGTTATCCACAGGCATTTTCTTATTCCTCCTCGAACACCTGGCGCCATAGCTCCGTTAACTCCTCAAGCTCGACGCGCTGGCCCAGGAGGTGAACTCCGGCCCGGCGATTGCAGTCGTGCAGGTACCAGGGGGAGACGCCGCTCTCTGGCCGCGCAGCGGGCTTGTCTGACAGCTCGACGCTCCCAGAAGGCAACACCGGGTGCAGGTAGTGGTGTTGCCGCCCCTGTCGCGTTCGGGGGCAGTGGACCCACCCGAGGATCGACGCCCGCTCGACGGCGAACCCGTCGTCGCTGTAGGGCGCCCCCACGAAGCGGACGGCCTCGAGGTTTGCTTGCGGGTTGGGCATTACTTCGCTGACTAGGCTCATCGCAGGATCTCCTCCGCCGCTTCATGCAGCTTGTAGGCGGTCTCCTCGGCGATCTCGGCGGCAAGGTTCGCCAGCCCGTCGATCGTCTCCCGATCGCGACACTCCTGGATCGCAGCGGCCAGGGTGGCGAGCTGTCCGAGGTTTCTAGTGATTAGGGCGTGCAGAAAATCAGTGTCCATAAGGGTGTTCTCCTGGTAAGGCTTGTGAAGGTTCGTGGTTTTCCGGCGCAGCGGATTGGCAGCCACGAGGGGGTGGTTCTGAAATCGGGAAAGGTTTGTGTGGCCCTATAGGGAAATGGACCCCCACAAGGCTTATGAGCCGCCTTGTGGCGGTCCCTTCCCATAGCTTCCATCGAGTAGCCACCCACAAGGCTTGTGAAGGTTTGTGGCTAGTGCCACAAGGCTTTAGCTCTCCCATGAGTCGCCCCCTTGTGGCTGCACGACCAGGCGCAGTCGTTTCAGCTTTTGCCCGCTTTGCCCGACGCTGTCATAGGCCTCCAGGACGCCGTCCTCGACGAGGGTGTCGATCAGTTGGCGGCCCTGGGCTTGAGTAACGCCCAGGAGCTCCCGTGTGCCTTTGTCGAAGCAGCGGTAATGAACGTCGCCGCCTTGGCTCTCAATAACCTCAAGTGCCCGTCGGGTCGCGTTGCGGCGTTCCTCGTCGAGACGCTCGAGCGCGGCGGCGCGGATATCCTCTGGCGACGCAATCGCTAAAGGATCGAGGCGAGGTCCGTTGCACCGGCCGGAGCGGATCACAAAGTATGCGGGGGGCAGTTTCGATCCAAAGCTGTTGCGAACATGCGCGACTTCGACGACCCGCCCTTGCTTCATATCCTCGGGCGCGGGGGCGATCGGCGCCTCGGTATCGCTGTCCTTGTTGATCCGGGTCAGCACCGTAAAGCTGCGGGTGTTATCACCGAGGGCGGATCCGCCGCGCCCGGTGTACAGGTCTTTGATCTGTTCCCGGGATTGCGACTTGCCAACGTGATGGACCAGCACTACGGCCGCGCCGAGCTCCGTCGCGATACGGTCACACGCGGTGATGATCGCCTCCATGTGGTCGTTACCTTCGGCCCCGCCTGCAAAGCGGGAGAGGGTCTCGACGATGATGAAATCGACACCGGGCAGGTGCGCCCGCGTCCCGGCGATGATCTCGTCAACGGCCGGGGAGGGGACGTAGGAGCCGCGCTGTTCGACGATGAGCTTCATCCCCTGGCCGCGCAAGTTGGCGATGTGGATGAGGCCCTCGGCCTCCTCTGGGGCGTCTGAGGCGTTGTAGATTTTCGCTTGGTAATCGCCCGGCTCATCCTCCGCCGAGAGAATCAACGTCTGCCCGCCGCTGCGCCCGTGCTCTAGCGCCTGGCAGATCAGCCACAGGGTCTTACCGACGCCACCCGGCGCTGCCACAGCGGACGTCACGCGCTTAGGGAAGCGGCTGAGGACCATCTCGTGCCGCACTGGGGGACGAGCAAGCGACTCACGATCGAACGTATGGAGCGAGTCAATGAAAGTATCCGCCGACCTTGGCGGGACACCTTGTTTCTCTGCGTACTCGCGAGGCTTTAGACACGCCTGCTTGATCGTCCGCTCGATATAGTCAGGACGGTTTTGCGCCTTATCCCGGTCAGCTAATGCTGACGCCAGAAAAAGGTCGGCCATCTGCTCGCGCCGCCAGCCAGTTCCCCATCCCAGAATATCCATTAAGCCGAGATCGGCCTGGCTATGATCGTTACCATGCGCAGGGAGGTCGCCATCGACGAACAGACTCTCGAACTTGATCGCCTGCTTACTCCCACGGATGCGGTCGAGAACCTCATCGTCTGTGCGCTCCGAGCCGATCTCTGGCATATCTACAAGCGCTGAACGCTTGCCAGCGGGTGAGGCGCCGGAGATACGCCCCAGGAGCGCCGCCAGCGCGTCCTGATCAACGGACGGGATCACCGTGTGGCTGCTCATACGCGGTGCCCCGTGATTGTCAGGAACCGGGCGCGATCGTACATCTCGAACTTTTGGCCGCCGCCTAGGGTGAAGCTACACTTCGCGCCCCGGGGCTTTTGGCCGTAGATGAATTGCCGGAGGCCTTTGCCACTTGGGGAAAGTTCTGCATAGCCCTGGAAGAGGTATGGCCGGGCTTGCTCCACCGTGAAGTGATCAAAGTCGAGACCGACAAGGCCGAGCTCTTTTGTTAGAACAATACCGACGCCGTCGAACTCGCCATTTTCGTAGGCGGCTACAGCGACGTCGAAGTCGACCCATGTTTGAGATCGGGAGACACTCGCCTTCCGCCCGTCGTGCTGGCGCGGGACCTTGGTCCACCGGCCGTTTGTTCGCTCCAGGCGCCACAACACGTACTGCCCAGCAAACTGTTTTAGCTCGTCGGGGATACCGTCAAAATTAGGGGCGAGGAGGCGCGGCTTTGGTTCGTGTGCAGGCACTGCCTCTGGTATACTAAGCATTAAGAATGACTCCAGTTGGATTCAGCACCGCCGTGAGTTTTCTGTGTAGCCCGGTCTGCCATGCCCGGGCTTTCTTTTGTCCGCGATTTGCGTTTTCGGAACTGGCACTTGAGGTACAGGTCGCCTGTTTTGTCGTCGGTGGCGTAGCGGGCGTAGGCGCGGTAATCCACGCCGTCGATGCGGATCCATCCTCGAAATGCGGGCGCCCGCAGACCTTCGCCGGGCGAGGCGCAATCCTTGATAAATAGTTTTCCGATGTGGTTGTTCTTGCCCATGCGACTAACCCGCCGTGCTTGCACGAGACTGCTCTACGATCCATTCCTCGACATCGACGACGCGGTAGCGAACGTGGCGGCCCAGTTTGATAAATCGCGGACCAGAACCTTGCCAGCGAGCGCGTTCACACCAGGCTTTCGACTTGCCTAGGTATTTGGCGAGCTGCTGTTGATTAAGCAGGCGGGGGAGGACCACGACGTCGTGGCGCTCCGCGAATTGCGGTTCGGTATTTGAGATGATCTGCATTGTGTTGGCTCCAAGCGGCGTTAACTTGGAACCAAGGTTAAATCGACAGGACGGGCAGACAGTAAGTGTCCGCCCGTGTTTCTTACTCCGGGGTTTCTTTGAGGTATTTTCTAACCGTGGAGGAGTCTACGTTAAGGTCTCCTGCAATTATCGACGCGATGTTGTTCTCGGATTTACCGCTATCTAGTAGCTCCGCTCGTCGCCCATGGGCGAATCGGACGCGGGATAAACGAGCAGCCCCGCGTACTTCGCCGGTCCGTTTTCCGCCTTTAGATTTACCGGGCGGGCTGAGACGGCTCTCCAAGCTTTTGAGCTCCCCAATGATGAGTGATTCGCGTCTGAGGCTGTCCAAGTAACCGATGAGCTCCATCGCGTATTCGCCATATCCGGAGCCACGGTCTATCTCGGTCCGTGCAGCTTCGATTACCTCTGGCACCGATTCGTGAACAATCTCGCGGCTGTTGAAAAACTCTACAAGTCCATTAAGTCGAACGTCCGGTCGGCTTTGGTGCTCAAGTTCCAGTATTTCCTCGCGTGTAACGCTCATGCGACAGCCCCCTCGGGCTTACCCGCCCACCAATCGTAATCGTCGGGGATGCCTTTCTCCATGTAGTTGTGGCACGTCCTGGCAACGTCCGAGACGTCGATCCCGAAGGGCATAGGAACGATGCGATGCCGCCGCCCATAGTCCTCGAGGATCCGCTGGTCGGCTGCCGGATCAAGCCCCTTTACCAGGGCCTCAAACATCTCCAACGCGTGGCGCTTTTCTTCGATGTACTTCTCGAGCTGGTAATGCGCCCGCGATACGCCACTTTGCGCGTGGCTTTGGAGTTTATCCAAGACAAGCTCGTCGACCTTGTAGGGGCCGTTCTTGAGGAGCAGACTCGTTACAGTCGCCCGTATAGCACCCGCCGTGAATCGGCCACGCTGGAGCTCTCCAGCGGCCTCCATCGCGTCGCAGATCTGTGTAACGTTGTTGCGGATATAGTCCGGGCCGATCGGCGTATCGCCCCCATCCTTACTAAATACGTATTCGCCGCAGGAGATCTCTGCAAGCTCGTCGAGTAACGGCCGACTGACCGGCACCAGGTGGGGGCGCTCGATAGTCCCGCGGCCCTTCGCATCATAAATAAGGATCGTTAGCTCCTCGTGGTCGATCTCGTCCCAGCGGGCCTTGCGGAGCTGCTCCTGGCGCTGCCCGCCAGTGAGTAAGTGCGCGGTGAGTATCTCGCGGCGAGGCGACTCGAGCGCGTTCACGCGTTGCCAGTAAGCACGGACCTCACTCTCGCTGAGAGACCGGCCGCGCTTTTTGGAGGACCCGTCGACCTTTCGGATCGACTGCGCGGGGTTGGTGTCGAGATGCCAGAAGTCGCGCCAGTGGTTCCGTTGCTTCGGGTTAGCCCGTGCTCCCAGGGCGGTACGGTACGCCGTTGAAATATAACTTCGAACTTTGTCCCCCTGGTCTAGGCGCCCAGCGTCTACCTCCGCGCTTACGATGTCGGAGACATCGTCCAGGTCGACCAGGTGGGCCTGTTTCTTCCACAGTCGCGGGAACCTGCTCTTAACGCAGCGCTCGAGCGCCTTTTGGACCTTCGGCGCTGACGGAGCACCACGACGCGCCAGGCTGGCGCCGTACGCCCCCAGGAGATCGCCGAGGGTAGGGAGCTTGCGTTCGGCTCCAGGTGCCGCCGTTTGCGCCGAGCGTGGCCGTGGATCTTTTCCGGCGGCAATCCGCGCTGTTATGAGGGTGGCCTCGGCAACGTACTGCTCGGCGGTTCGCGGTACCCCGTTCTCGTCTTGATCCGGTATGCGGACGCGGACCTGCTCGCCCGGCCGCAGCTCGGCGCCCGCAGAGAGTCGCTTAGGTGCCCGACGGTAGAAGTAAACGGTTTGCTTGCCCGTGTGAGAGACGGAGAGATAAAGCCCGGTTGGCTCTATTGCTGGATACTTGACCGAGCCAGCCGTCGGGACTTTAGCGTTTGCCAGTAACGTGCGGTTGAACGCGTACTTTTTAGCCATTGCGGGCTCCAGTATTTAGTAGCAGGATTGTAGCAGAATCGCTCAAACGACGTAAAACCAAGCGACTACTAACAGGTCCGAATATACTGGTTTTGTAGGTTTATTCTAAAATAATGAATAGTTATTAGGGTTGGCGGCGGGCGACTTAAAATCTCCCGACTATTGCAGTCGTGCCGGTTCGATTCCGGCCTCGGGCACCAAAAGTTGATATAAATCAATAGCTTGCGATATTTATACCACTATCCCTATAAAAAACCCTAAATAAGGTCGCCGATTTTTACAGGCGTGCGCCCGTGGTTCCACAAGCCCCATTCGTGCACCCCAGGGGCTGGCCGTAGGATGCTGATCGTCATCAGTAGCGACAGATCAGTACACCACCGGCGGGGATCGTGGGGAACGTCAGGAGCGGTCAGCTTACGGCGGCTTTCGACTCACTACGGTCTTTAGAGGGAGTACATTCCAGCCTTGTTTCACCCTAAAGGCGTGTCTTCTTACACCTCAAAGCGGTCGACCGGTGAAGGTCAAGTTACGTGTTTTTTGGAACTGCTTTCGGCCGATTGCAGAAATGCCGCTAACAACGTACTTTTCCGACCGTAATCTTCACTACCAACCGAAAGAGCTGAAGAGGAGTTGTCCTTTTGCCCTCCACCAGAGTGGAAGTAACGCTGATTCATGGCACTTGGCCCTATGGCTTGTTCTCTTGGCGAAAGTTGTTTCGTAGGAATCCCGCAGGTTGGCATCAGCTAGACTCCAACGTGACTTCGTCTATCGATGAGAAGCTTAGGTCTCATGGTATTGACGCAACGTTCAGCAGTATTAAGTGGTCGGGAAGAAACTCATTTCTCGCGAGATTTAGAGCCTCGCTCGCATTACGTAAACTGATTGCAAAGGTAAAGCGGGATGACCCTAGCTTACCGCATTTTCTTGTTGCACACAGTCACGGCGGCAATGTGGCTATGCAGGCGTTGCGAAAAATCAGCGATGGCAAACGTCCTGTTGGCTTGGTGACGATTGCAACACCATTTATTGTTCTCGATCGAAGAAGCGCTTCCGATTTTGATAGGTTCATCTTTGGTTGCTTCAAAGCGTTTGGCGTCTTTGCGTTTTACGCTCTTGGCGTGTTTTTTTTGGTAGCAGGGTTTGCGGGACTTGTCTCTTTGAACGTCTGGCTGTCCCTCGCTGGCCTTATTTCATGTTGGCTTGGTTCAAGTATTGTATTTGACTCTGACTCGATGTCAGATCGCTGGTTAAGAAAAACGATATATGCCTCTAATTCAAAGGCAGGCAATCGGCTAGTGGATGCGAGTGAGTCAAAATCGATAAACCCAACTTCTATTCTAGTTCTAAGGGCGGTGGCGGACGAGGCGTCAATCGTACTTGGAGCCGCCTCAATGTTACAGCTACTGGAAAATTTCATAAGAAGATTGATAGCTCTGCCCTATGATGTGTTCGAATGGGTAGTCAAGGAGGCAGCGAGCAAGCCTTGGACTGTCAAAAGCGAAGGTTTAGATAGTTGGGCTCTCTGGGTGCGCTGGATCTCGACGTGTGGAGGTGTCGTTACTCTTTTAGCATTCCTGCTTTATTCAACAGGCGTTACCGTTTTGGATCACTTCCTTGGCCCAGACGATGCAGCCCGAGCCATTTCGGCTTTTGACGTAATCTTCGGGGCCGTGGTTTTTTACGGTATTGCATGGATAACACTGAGCCTTGTGCAGGCGTTTGCCCAAACAGCATTTGGCATGGAATACCTAAGCGTGGCTTGGAGAGTAGAAATTCACGCTGAGCCGCTTCCTGATGTTGATGATCCAGAATTTCAACTCGTGGCAATACAGGGTAAAAGTCTACGACATTCAATTCAACATACTGCCGAGGCGCATGAGAAGATCGCGGACTGGATTGCAAAAAAATGCATCTCATCCAGCACGCTTCGGATGCGAGCTTCTTCCTGAGCCCGAACTCTCTAATGCTCAGTTATTCTGTAAAGAGAAAGCGGGGATATGGGAGTGGCTTACTCTCGATCCTGCGTAGGAATCTGTCGCGAGTCGGTCGTGGAAGCCGAGCTACCAGATCCCTTCCGTCGGATAAGGGCGCAAAGCGGACTTCGCTCCAATTTGATCCTAATGTCTCGGAGTAGGCGAAGGCGGTCTTTAGCTACTATAGCCTTCCCGCGCTGAACCATCCCGAGCTAATGACCATAGCTGGCACAAAGCCGCCGTTAGCTTTGCCAGTATTGCTGGTGCAGAAGAGCTATTCACAACTTTATCAGCTTCGCTAGCGTCGGCATTCTCAACTTCGGTCAAGAATCGAATTGTGGAGAAGCTGAGCGAGATTGCGCTGCTGGTGTTCGATGACTTGGAGCGGGCCGACGTAGAGAAGAACATCGCGCTAGGCTGGATTCATCGCAGGACTGAGATGAGCGGTGGCCGAGCTGTTGGGATTTCGACTGAGGGTGCTAAGTCGGAGTGACGGAGCTCAGTGTTACAGCGTGTGCTCCCGTGTTTCCGCCGCTGGCTCCATGCGTGCAGAAGCCGTGAGTGCTTCTGGGCGCGCCAATTTCCGAAGTTTTCGGTGCAATGGGTTACCAGTGATGGCGACGGCAAGTCCACATCACGTCCAAAATTCCTCCTCGGTGTTTCACGATTCTCCAGATATGAGCTTGCTGAGTCTCAGTCAACGATCAGTTTCTTTCCGTTGTGGTATTGCCCATAAAGACGGTTAACTTCATCGCGAAATTCTGAACGAAGTCCGAAGAGTGCTGACTCGCCGTCAAAGAATTTTTTAATGTCTTCAACAAAGTGTCGATTTTTAAGGGCTGACGAAACTCCTCGGGAATAGTAGTCGGTCCAGAGTCCTTTCAACGACTTGTCCTCCACATGAGTCACTAGCCACTCGTCAAACACCACGTACCAATAGAGCCTTATCGATCGCTTCTCTTCTTCGGAGGGCACCCAAGCTTCCGGCGTGTTCACCCCCAAAGGTAGTTTTTGCTGTATTGCTCGCACATCGGATTGAAAGCGCGAATGAATATCTGCCCTCTTGATATTTGTTGTGAGCTTGAAGCTCAAATAGCTGACGAGGAGAGCGAAGAGCGCGGCTACGGCACTGAAGGTTGCCGCGACGCTGGCCAAGAAGTTTTGTTTAAACAGAAGTTCCACCAGTTCTTCAGACATTTATACCCCAGTCTTTTCAAGTAAATGGACGTCGTCAAGTCTGTATCAGATAGTAGTTCGAATTCAAGTTTAGTGGCCTGCCATACGCCACACAGTGAGGGCTTGGGTTGGGAGACCTAAATGCCTAAAGCGTCCGAGCTGTTCTTCGACGGCACATTCGTTGGTTTCCGGCCCCCTCTCATCGCATCCAGATTGGTTTTTGCCGAGGACTTCAGTTGAGGTGTATCTGAGACCAATGGAAAGATGTTTGCGTTGGAGCAGCTGATGACTTAAGGATCAGGGCTCTTCAGGCTGTTGTGTTTCTCCGGCCTCAAATAGAGGATGTGCCGGCGACGACGTTCGCGAGAGGTATGCGATACTCGATCGAGGGCTATGAATCGGCGTTGAACGTTTTTGCGTGCGACGTTTGCTTCAAAGACAAAGACTGTCCATCTTTGAGGGCTCGGGCTCGCCAAGTGCAGTGCATTGTCGCTTGTGATACAAACCGCTTGCCGGATAGTAATTCCGATTGCAGAGGCCTGTGGCTCTTCCTAACAGATTCGGAGATCATTGAATGACTCAAATTAAGGCTGTTTGTTTGGCTCGAACCGGCGCCGTTATTATAGCTTCGGCTGTCTTGGCCGCCTGTAGCTCGCTGCCTGAAGTGACTGCTTCTTACTATCTCCCTCAGGTGCAGCTCGCGCTTTCGGTAACGCAGACAGCGTCATGCAGCTCCACCAATGTCCCCTACGTGGTTACCAGCGCAAAACTCACACCGATTTACCGCGCCGATCTCGGCCACCAATATGCCATTGATATCGGCGTCCTAGATGCTTGGTACAGCTCTGGCACAGCTACTCTCAAGCTCCACGATGATGGCAGGCTGAAATCTATCAATGCGGAGCAAGAAGGGGGCGGAGGTACGCTTGTTCAAAGCCTGGTCGATGTGCTTCAAGCAGCGGGTTTGAGCAATAAAATGAAGCGAGGGGGGCGTGAGGTTGATGACCCCATCGTGATAACTGCGTGCCAAGAACTCGCCACAATGCTCTCTGGCGGCCAGAAGTCACTCACCATTGTTCATTACGGTACAACTGACGTTGCCAGCAATAGAGCATCATTTGGACTACAGCAGGATCGACTCTCTCCCGACCAGTATGCAAAGGTGGCGCCGATTTTTGGAGACGTTGGAGTCGATATCGACGCCACGAAGACTGTAACTGTGCCTCATCGCTATAGAGAGACATCGATGCACGACGCGTTGGCCGCTAACGTTTTGGCTGCTTCATTGGGTGCCGAGAATCCAAACATGGTGATTCTTCGCGAGCCCACACGAGCCGAAGTTACATTTGTTGTAAATCGACGTGTAGGTCAGTGGACCGACATAGCTGAGGTTGACATACCTCAGCATGGGGTGCTGTACGCTCTTCCTATCAAGTCAGCACCAGTTTTTGGAAAGAATGTCTTTGAGCTGACGCTTTCCGATTCTGGGCGAGTATCGTCTTTAAAGTATTCTGGTGGAGGGGCCGGTTCATCCGTTGCGGCGGGTTTTACCCCTGTACTTGAAGCACTAGGTTCGAAAACGACATCCGAGCAGGCTGCGGAGGTCAAAGCGGAGGCAGACCTGATCTATCAGCAACAGCGGCTGGTTGTTTGTTTGGCTAAACCAGATGAGTGTCCTGGCTAGG
Source organism: Congregibacter brevis (assembly GCF_045689245.1). Lineage (GTDB taxonomy): Bacteria > Pseudomonadota > Gammaproteobacteria > Pseudomonadales > Halieaceae > Congregibacter > Congregibacter brevis. The sequence continues at coordinate 2,515,091 of NZ_CP136865.1, forward strand.
TGCCTTGCAGTTGGGCAACAATCAAGGAGTCGTCACTCTCAGAGTCTGAGGCACATCGACTGAGCAGTGATGGCTGCATCCTATTGGCCTTAAAAAGTTTGTCGGGAGATAAATGAAACGCCGCTATGAGCGTTGGCAGCATGACTATAGGCAGCGTCGGTACATGAAGAATCTCACTGATGAGGCAGTAAAAGACCGGACGAGACATGTCTTTAACAACGCTAGTGAAGTCACCGCCGAGGGGAGGGTTTCGCTTCGGAATCCGAGTGTGGATGACGGTTTTTGGCTTAGACGTTGGACCGAAGTGCTCGAGGAGCTGCGAATACGGAATATAGGGATTGATACTGTAGGAGTTCGTCGGTCAGGGTTTCCATCTCCGAACAATCATTACGTAGCAAGTGCGGTTGAAACCTTTGGGTCGGACTGGCGAATGCCTGAAGGCAGCATATTAAAATTGGGTAGCCGTGAGTTTCTGCGACCGGCCTTCACTGACGGCATATTCCGGGTCGCGCCAGCATCCACCTACCGAGACCCATCACTGAATGCTGCGATCCTAGACAATGAGCTAGATTTTGCTTATCAAATGTTCGGCGATGAGGTGGAGATAACTCTTCCAAATGGAAGAAAGACGAAGCCGATAGGTGATGTTGAATGGCGTGTCCAAGGGCTGACTAATTACTATGTACAGTGCTTTGCGGGCGCATACAGTCCCCGATTGTTCGCAGATTTTAAGTATGATTCGGCTATCCTTATTGAGGATACTGACGCTTTTTTTTCTCTTCTGAGTTCAGCAGTAGATCGAAAGCTGGGAGAGCAAGGGTTTACCTATCTGGTTACTCCTGTTGAGTATGTTGATCCCTTGGCGAACGTAGAAAAAGATCTTTTGATCCCAGTAATAAAGCACTTCAAGTATGCTTATCAGTCTGAGATTCGCGCTCTTTGGGTACCCGATTCGCCGACAATGGAGCTCGAAGCCTTGACGGTAGAGCTCGGTGATATGTCAGAATACGCGAAGTATTTCTCTCTAGCCGAGGACCTAAAATGACGGGCTTGTTCTCCACTCGAGGTGTGTCTCCCCAAACAAGAAAGCCTGTTTTCTTGAGTTTCGATTACCAGGTGGATGTGATGCGAGTTAGCCAAATCCGTCAGATTGGTGCGCTTGAGGATAAGCCGTTGCTTTCTCCGAACGAGTGGGAAAAAGTTCAAAGAGGTGGCGATACAGCGGTCGAGCAATGGATCGATACTCAAATGAAATACAAGAGTTGTGTGATTGTGCTTATTGGCCGTCGCACAGCTGAACGACGTTGGGTCGAGCACGAGATTGTAAAAGCTTGGAATGAAAAGCGAGGGTTGTTTGGAATCCACATCAATGCTTTGAACTGTCCTCGGACTGGCGTGTGTTCACAAGGGGCTAATCCCTTTGCAAATGTTCGCCTAAACATCACGAACGAGCCTCTCGATAAATTTGTGCCTGTCTACACCCCCGATCCGTACGCACCACTGCGTGACATACAGCTCAACATCAACTCGTGGATCGACCGTGCGGTCGAAGAGAAGGCAAGCAGATGACGGGTTATGACAAAGTCGCCCATCTTCAAATGATTCAAGGGGTGATAAGCCGGCTTGCTGCTAACTCTTTCCAGTTTAAGGCGTGGTGCATCGCTATTGTTTCAGCGCTTGTTGCCACCGCGTGGGCTATAGAGAATTCAAACCTTTGCTTACTCGCTTCCGCTCCTGTGCTCTCCTTTTTGTGGCTGGACGCCCGGTACCTACGTGATGAGCGGAGGTTTAGAAAGCTCTACTCGCTTGTCGCTGAGGAAAAGGTTGAGATGGACTATGATATGAATCCATCCCTAGTAGACTCGACTAAATCCACGATTGATTCTGCAGTGTTTTCACCTGTTGTGCTTGGATTTTATGGGCCTGTTCTTATGATGCTTGGCTGCTTGTTTCTCCTTGCCCCTTATTAACGTACTAGAAATTTGTCACCCAGTTTTTCTTTGCAGGATGTTGTCTCGCTCGACGACGCTTTAGCGTTTGATTTGTAATGCTCTGCTCGTGTTGCTCTACAGTTTGCTTTGCCGGAGTGCGGTTTTTTGTGGTTATCCGACGCTCAAGAGAGCTCCATACAGGGTTGAGAGCCTTCATCACCGCAAACGCATAGACACGGCAATCCAGTGCCTCATTCCTTGCGCGTGTTTTGATCCACTCCCTGCGGGGATAGCCTTTGTGAAAGCGAGTGACAACTTTCTCAGCGGTTAGCTGGAGGAAATATTCTTCTTGATAGGACTCTGGAAAATGGCAATAACTTGGCCCGGGCTCTGATACTCGCAGCCGTGCGAATGTAATCCCTTTAGCGTCATCTACCCCCACTTGGTAGAGGTCGACGTTTCGCGCTTTAGCTCCAGCTTTACGCCGTGAGACATTAATTACGGGCCGTCCTGACCCTGCAACACCTTTCAGCGCAAAGACACGCCTGTGAGCCCTTTTTCTGCAGTAGTCGTAGACAATCTGTGTATGGTGCCCACCAGTATCTATACCGGTTGCCGCGACGTTTAACGTGCCACCACTTTCATGTGCCCAATTTTGCTCAAGCAGCATATCTAAATCCCGCCAAACATCAGGTAACGCGGGGTCGCCAGGTATGACACCGTTTTGAATGCCCCAGCTTTCCTCGCCATGACCCCACGCGACTACCTCGTATTCGAGTCGGTCTCCCTGCACGTCAACTCCAGCGGTAAGAACAAGGCCGCCTGCTGGAACGTCGGTGACGTAAGATTCTCGGCGATTCATGATCCCTAATTGGTCAACGCCCTCAGCTTCTTCCTCCCAACTTTCGCCCAGTGAAGTGTTCACCCATGTCTTCATCGTCTCAGGATTGCCCTTGGCCTCTAGAAAGCCTCTCACGAGCTTTTCTAAGGGTACCCACGGAGAGTACATCTCATTAAGGTGAAATCCTGCTCGTGTATTAGAGGAGGCTGTAGCGCGCCATACACCGCGTCTGATGGCACCGAGGCGCTGACCGTCGTCCCATAACGAAGAGCATTGCTCACAACAATAGCGAGCTGTGTCAGGTAGGGCCTGCCCTTCACTGTCCTTCAGCCACTCGACCTGACTCCATTGGAAGTGCTGCATATGGCCGCAGTCGGGGCAGGGGACGAAGTAGCGTCGCTGGTCAGATAGCTCAAACTCTCGCTCAATGCGAGACACTCCTTTGGTCGTGGGAGTACTCGTGAGAATCACTTTCCGATTCCAAAACGTCGTGGTTCGCTTTCTGGCAAGGTTAACGGGGTCACCCTCGGCACCGGCAGACGCGGGATAACGATCCACCTCGTCGCACAACACTATGCGTATGGGGCGCGAGGCCAGACTGGCGGGTGAGTTAGCTCCCGCCATGGTTATGTGCCCGCCAGGGAAGACCTTGTGCCTTAGCGTGTTGCCGCTGGACCTTCGGTTACTGACTTCAATCTTGTTTGCGAGTTCTGGTGTGTCTCTCACCATCGGAGCCAATCGGTCCTTGGACCAGGTCTGGGCCATCTCCAGCGTTGGTTGCAACAGAAGCATTGGCGCAGGGTCTTGCGCGATGTGATACCCAACAATGTTGTTCAGGAGCTCCGTAGCGCCTACCTGAGCTGACTTCATGAACACAATGGTTTCAATGCCAGGTTCGGTGACAGCATCCATGATGCCGCGTTGGTACTCCGCACGGGCCGTATGCCATTGCCCAGGCTCTGCGCTGGCTTCACTCGACAGTTGTCGATACGAATCAGCCCATTCACTAACAAGTAGCCTAGGCGGCGGCTTGATCGCTCGTATCGTCTCGTGGATGAACAGCATATTGATTGTGTAGCTCTTCCAGCGCTTCGCAGATCACGGAATTCAGCTCTGTTTCAATGTCGTTTACGTCACTAAGCGCTATGAGGATCGTGGACATCTTCGGAGGTATGTTGAGCAGCTTTGCTCGAAAGTTAGCGTGTACTTGGGTCACTTCTTTAACGACGTCCTCTCGTTCAAGTAAGGCTCCTTTGCGAACCTCCTCGTCGAACCCTGCCAAATTTGCCTGGTGATGAGCCAGTCGTGCTCGTTCTTCGGTAAGGTCGTGTTTGTCGTTGTCCACCAAGTAGAGCAGGGGCAACACATCTATTGATTGATAGCAGATGGCACCCTTAGGTCCTTTTTCTTGCGGCTGGTCGGCAAGAACCTTTCTGATTCGGCGTCGATCGATGCCTGTAATGTTGTTGAGCTCAGTGATTGAAAGCAGCATCAGTGTGGTTCACCTTAAGGGGGTCATATATGGCCAAATATTGCGCTCCACGCCACCCTTCCGGTAGAACGCTAGGAAGGACCCGTTCTTTCTGTTGGAAAGACGTGAGCATTTCGAAGATCTGTTCTCTGATATGTGCGGGCATTACTTTGGAAACTTCTTCGCCAGTACAAAGCGCATGGCGTCCAGCAGCTGTGATTGGAAAACGTTAGTGGCCTCAGGGACGATGGTCCCGCGCAAGGTATCAAAGGTCTGCGACACTGAAGGGCCGTAGAAGATTTTCAGTTTCCCTTCGCGAGTGCCTACCGTTGCGCGTCGACCTGCAATAGCAAGTGCGCGGCTGTTGGGTAAGATCATGTAGAACGGCTTGCCTCGAATTTCGCCAGGCTCACCTTTGACGAGCTGACTTGCCCCCTTCGGCTTTACCTTTACGCGAATGCCGTTGGGTGGATTAAGGGGTGGCTTAAACCAACTGACCTTGTCGCCATTGATCTGATTGTTCGTGCTGAACCGCGTTAACAAAATGCCTCGAGAATTAGCTGAGATCCGGCCAGATAGGTTAGACCTCGAGGCTCTTGTGAAGGAGAGCCTGCCGTTAACATAGCTCGCCTTTAGCCTTAGTTCGCCCCGTATCTCCCTTGATGCCAGCGTCTTGACCTTCGGTCCGGTTTTATTGATACCGATACGAATCGCATCTTCTGTCTGACCTCCAACAAACTCAAAGTAGCTTATCGCCTCACTGAGCTGCTGTTGGTCGACTTCTACCCCGTAGCTAACGAATGGCATTCGCAGTCTCCTTGTCCGTAAGATTAGCGATGTAGGTTTTCTTACTGAAGGATCTCCACTCGGGCGTCATTAGAACGGTTAACGTTCTCGATAGATCGCCAAGCGTTGCTCCCAGATTGAGGGCATCAACCTCCGCTTGCATTACTAGAGTTGCAAGATCACCTTGAGCTTTGGATACAGCGCGCTTGGTTGAGCTCTCTCGAATGATTGGATGTGCAGCAGACGCACTCAATATTGAGTCCTTCAACGTTTTTGATACTTCGTCAATCGCAGCGACTGTATGAAGCTCTATGTGTCTAGCTACAGCGTCATCGACTTTTCTAAGCTGGACTGGATCTGAATCCGAACGAGCTATGAACTCCTCCAGCGCACTCTCTGCCTCAAGGGCCATTCTCTTGAGCTCGCCCACTCGGCTGAGGTCGACCGATGACTGACTCACTGTGTAATCGAGAAGTACGCCGACTTCGATTAGGTGCTGGTACACCTCAAGCGGGTGCGCACTCATCGATCTGCTCCCAGCAAAAGGTTGTATCCCTCTGCATTTACACGTACCTGAATAGATTCAAGCAGTTCAAACATGATTGCTTCCAAGTGGGGCTGCAATCCTGCTCCGTCGACTTGAATCAAGCTTCCGCCATTTCGGAATGCATCAGCCCTAGCGTTTGCCTCACGTATTTGCGCGTCAGTAAGTCGCTTTTGAGTCTTTGCCGCTTCGCGCTGTAAATCGGCTTGTTCCTCAATCTGATCGCGAATATCAAACTTGTCGAACTTCGAGATATTGTCGTCGCCGAGGAGGCCGGAGAGGTCTGTGATTGACTGGCTTGTTGAGTCAATCGTTACGCCAATAGAGTCAAAGGCAGAGCTTATTTTTGTTGCGTCTGCTTGTATCTGTGCAGTCGCAATCGCCGCGCTCGTTTCAATGAGTGCGAGTTTTTCATCCAATGAAATCTTCTCGGTCTCTTCAATTAGTTTACTGACGGAGGAAGCCGCGGTGTCTGTCGATTCGGCTATCAATCCCCAGTCAGCGTCTAGGTCGTTAAGGATAGGGGCAGAGTCGGCAATCTCATAAAGGCCCGTCGCGAAATTGAACGTCAACTCACCGCTTTTCTCGATCTGTTCGTTCAGGCTGCGCAGTTCCTGATCTAGAGAAGCTACCTCTGGGTCTGACAGCAGCGTGACCGCTTGTATTGCTTCACGTGCCTTTTCGTTGACGCCGGTTAACTCAAGCGCCCAGTCAGCAAGCTTGCTTGATAGCGTCTCGCCTGTAGTGATGCGGGATATTTCGTTAGCAAGCGTACCGATACCAACGCCAGCGGCAGCAGCACCAAACCCCTTGATCGCTGGACTGGCGGCTGTGAATGCAGCACTCAACCCGGTGACACTAGACAAAAGGTTTTTGCCTTGATTGGCTCCGATGAGAACAAGCGCCAGTGAACCTAGTGCATCCGTGACTCCGCTCAATGCACCGGCGACGATGTTTAGCTGGGTGAGCTTGCCGAACGCAACCCCCAGGTCGTTTAGTCCCTCGCTTCCCTCTGTGGCTTTCTCAGCCAGTTCTGCGATTAGTGTAGCCACGCCCTCAAAAGAGCTAATGATGCCGCCAGAGAACTGTGAAAGGCCGTTGAACGCATTAGCAATGAACTCTATAGCGCGAGCTAGATCGTTTGCATCGGTTAAATCCAGTTCACCGAACAGGCCACTGACAGCCTCCTGAATCGTCGTTAATCCTTCTGTGATGCCTGAGATGTCCGCTTGCGCCAACGCAGCAGGTAATGCCTCAGCAACACCACTTAATATGTCTTCTAGTCGTCCGAATTCTGATTCTATGAATGTCACTATCGACGATAGCTCGCCTTCCGTGAATGACGCTCCAAGGGTGTTGAACACGCTGCCAAGGGCATCCGAGAAGCCACCTAGGTCATCCAGCAATGGAGTTCCTATGGCTACCCCTAACGCTTCGAAGGAAGAGCCTAAGCGCCCACCGATCTGTTCAAGTGTTGCGGCAAGCTTTTCGTACGCGGCCTCTGTCGCGCCTCCTGCGTTTTGCAGTTCAGCAAGGTTGTTCGCAAACTTACCTGCGGCCAATCCTGTCAGTGGGAAAACAGCTCTCAGAGCTTCAACTCTCGGAAAGAGTTTAGCCATGATCTCTTCATTGCCGCCCGTAGCCTCAAAGACCTTTTGCAATGTGCCCTGTAAACCATCAGCCTGGAGCGCTTGTGCAGAGAATTCGATTCCGAGTCGTTCGGCCTCATTTGCGGCGGCTGCGGAGGGCTTCAGGAGCGCAGAGAGCACGGCATTAATCTGAGTAACAGCTTGCGCAGTGGGCGTCCCAGACGCCGTCAAAGCAGCGAGAGCGGCCAAAACCTCTTCAAAAGGAACCCCCAGTGTTGCAGCAGTGCCGGTAACAGCCTGCAAGCTGGCGTTAAGCTCTGGCAGTGTTGTTTGCCCTAGTCGGACGGTCGTAAAAAGCGCATCCGAGAAGCGAGCAGCTTCGTCCGTGCTCAAGCCGTACGCATTCAGTGACGAAACCAAGAGAGTGAGTGTAGCGTCTAACTCGCCTTTACCAGCGATAGAAAGCTGCTCGGCGATCCGCACGGCCTCGAGTGAATCTGTGTAATCCACGCCCGCCGATATAGCGGCGTAAACGGATCTATTTACCTGCTCCAGAGATGAGCTGCTGCTGGATCCATAGTCTAGTATCTCTTGTCGAAAGTCCTGCAATGCGCTGATCGGTTCATCAATCAGCGTAGCAATCTCGCGAAATCCAGAATCAAAGTCTTCGGCTGCCTTGACGGCAAACGCAGTAACAGCCGCACCAGTAGCAAGCAGGGCGGCCTCATACTTAAGCGCTGCTGCCGACGCGTCTGCGAAAGGCTGAGTCGCCGATTCAATACCGTTCGATATGTTCCGTGTATTTAATATGGTGCTTTTGACTGCAGCACCTGTCTTGTCGACACCATTGAAGATTATGTCGATTGTCCGTTGGGCGTCACTCATTTGAGTACTCCAGTTGTTTGGTTTGGCCTTGTGGACACGTCTGGTTTCAATGTTGGAAGCGCGATGCGTCGTCCGGATTACTTAGGTGATGATAGGTCGGAACATTGGTGTGACGCACCGCAATTGCGGTCGATACTTCAGACTTTTAGTTGATCTCTTGCGATAGCCAAAGCTTTCTGCAGGTTTCTCTCTCCAGCCCCGCGCAGTGTTGGATAGCCATCACAAATTCTGGCGATGAGCGCTGTGTCCTTCGGGTACTCTTCAAGTAGTAAACTTCTAAGCACAGCGACTATAGATGCCCAAGATTTTTCAGTGAGTGTGTTTCTCCGTGTTGATGAGGCAAGTGCCTCTAGATCCTCTGCCTTAATGCAAGCGACGGTGCGATATTGGAAAAGGCTGCGTAGTAGGTTAGTAGGCTTGAGAACGGCGTTCGTCTGAGAAACTGGTGGCGAGGGAGCTTTAATGCGCATCTCGACCTCCACAATCTCAATCGCGCCCGATTCTTTCAGTTGCAAAAAGAAGTCTGTACTTACCTGATATCTGAGGCGCGCGGTCAGCCAAGAGGCTGCGTCGTCGATGGGCACTAAGTCAGGCAGCATTGCGATAGAACTCCACCAAGGCAGCAAAGCTATCGTCGATTTCTATACCCAACGGCTTGGCACAAGCTATGTGCAATCCTGACTGCATCTCTGTATCCGAGACAAAGTCGTCGTGGCAGATGGCGCACACCCGTGATGGTCCCAGCCTTGCCAGAAGCCTTGGCATAGAATGCTCTTCATCCAGCGTCAGGATCTTCGCGGCTTCCTCGACACAAACTTGTGGTACAGATTTGGTTGCGCACAGATACGCTGGTGCTAGATCGTCATCGACAACTGCCCATTCTTCCCCGTGAATGATAAATCCTTCATCGATCTGGTTCTCTGATACAAACTGGAACCTTGGGCCCGGGTAGTCCACAACTCTTCTGGTGTGAGCACCCTGGTTCTCTGGGTGAAACTCCAGCGAGAAGATGACGTTTTCGGACAAGCTGTACATCAAGGAAAACACCCGCGGTGCATCCACCGAGTTGCGGTATCGCAGTGCATCCTTGGTTAGTGATTCACAGATATTCTGCAACCAGTGGGCTTCGATGGCGTAGCGGCTGACGGGTGAAGTGATGCCAATGGGAGCAAGGGACAGATCACGCGTGCTGCGAGGAGTGTTCTCTTCGCAAAACACTCTTAGATGCTCAGCGAAGCGTGGGTGATCAGAAGGAGTTAGTAGCTCAGGTAAATCATTCACTGTCGTCGGCCTTTAGGTGAATAAGGATACCTACGTCGGGATTTTCTTGCTTTGCTGTATCGTTCAATCCGGCTGCTACTTTATCGACCAGGGCACGGATAGCAGAGAAAACAGCACTGTACTCATCAGCTTGTAGCTGATCGAAGTTCTCACCCATGTCAGCGAGAATCGCAAGTTCATTACAGATCACGTTGGTGGTTGCCACTTCGTTTTTAGCATCGGTCATTGCTTCGTTTCCTCCTGCTCTTTTTTACCCACCTCGATTGCCTCCAGACGTGCCGACACTTTTTCGCTCATTAAGCGAATCGATGCGAAGACCGCGCTATGCTCATGCGGGCCCAGTTGGTCGAAGTGCTCACCCATATAGGCAAGGATCTCAATATCAGCGCAGATTAAACCCAGCGTTGCCGCCTCTTTTTGAATATCAGTCATTGTTTTTCCTCGTTGACTCAGCCGCTTTCGCGACATCTCTAGTCAGGTTGTTGATCAGGTCTTCGGTTAGCTGTTGTGCCGTGAAGGCGGTGGAGCTTGCGCCCTCCAGCAATGCTTCAAGCTCTGATTCGTTGTCAGTCTTTGACGCAATGTGAATCAGCTTTTCAGTCCGGCCAATTAGCTCTTCGATGCGTCGGGCGTAATTAAGTGATTCTTCGTTACGTGTGCAGATCATTTCGCCACCTCATCTCTCTTTTGGAAGTCATCGAGTATCTTTTCCATATCACTTACTAAGACGCTGCATGCTACAAACGCACTGCCTACGCCAGGGTCAGAAGTCTCGCTACCCAAGATTGCGATGCCTTTTAGGCCCTCCAAGCGAACGTGCATTTCGTCGATAAAATCTAGTTTGTCACTGGTCACCGTTTGTTCCTCTTTGGTTTGTAATCGAGGTTGCTTAACCTCTCGTTCGTTACCTTTGTTGCACTCCCAAACACGCCACCCCACGGTTTCCAGTCGTAAGGTTCTGTGCCTTCCATTGCTGAGGCTTTCTGAATCGGCCCGAGAGTCACGCCAGTGTTTTCCACTACATCCACAGATCGCCGAAAGGTGTCAGTCCAGCGGGTACCGTCTTTGGCAATGCGGGTTTCCTTTCGATACAAGAATTGGCCTTCGGTGAGTTTTGATGCCATATCCCCTTTCTCCCTCTTACTGATAAAGACTTCTAAGTTAGTAGGTCGATTTCGACGTTTTTCGTGTCGGATATTTCCGGTCTTTCGGATAGGTGCGGAACGTCGTTCCGGTCTTGGAGTCATTGGGTCACCTCTGGAACGCGTAGCTGATAGCTGTGATTGAAGCCTGGGCCTTGCGATCGACGATGAGTTGAACGGCTAAACCAGTTCTGTGCTTCCAGCTCCTTGAGCACGGCTCTGACACGGCGGTCAGTTATCCCAGCGCGCACGGCTATCTGCCCCTGTGTTGGATAGGCTTTGAGGCTTTGTGTGTCGGCGTAGGATGCTAGCGACAATAAGGTCAGCTTGTGGATCGAAGGCAGCGGCCAGCGCCACACGGCAGCCTGTAGACGGCTCAAAGGAGATGCTTCGCCTCCTCGGTACTGGTAGGCACTGGCGACAATCAGCGCAATCTCAGGTGGCTGTAGAGGCGGCTGACAGCGCTCTGTATTAGCCTCTTCAATACGGCAGCGGACTAGAGACTCCGGATCACCTCGCTTGAACAGCAGTCGGGCAATGTCAAAGAGAGTTTGATTGCGCTTGCCCTCGGGTATCGCGCCACCGTCATCAGAAAACTTTGTCTGCATGGCGTTCTGACCATTCATAGCCTCACGCCATGACTCAGGCAGTTCTGCTATGTCGTGATTGTTGCCCCATTCATACAGCACACCTGTTTCGGGGTGAACACTCGGCGGGATAGCGACACAGCGCTTCTCAGCCTGGAAGTCGATACCGTCAAAAGGCTTGCGGGACTCTGCGCCTTCATAACACTTAAAGTAGAAGTGAAGGCCACCGCCGCCAGTCACCACCGTGCGTGTTTCAGGTAGCGCTCCGATTGTTTCTTGCAGCTCGTAAAGACTCAGATCGCCGCCGTTGCGAGGGTCAATATCAATAACGACTACGCCGGAATCGTTACCCGTGACCATGCCTACATTCTGGCCTTTCTGGAGCCACTGACGGGCCGTATCAGCGCGATAGAGCTTCGCCTCTGTCCAGGCCTTCTTAACAGGCCGCTTGCCCTTGAGCGGTATCAGGCGCGCCCCAGCATCGACAAGCTCGTCTAGACCATCACAGTATTTGATTGGCAGCACTTCACCCATCAGTGACACATGCCTAAACGCGCATTTTTAACTATGTTTTCAGGTATAATTCGCATTCTGATTTCTCTGGCGGGAGATCTGGAAAAAGACGGTGACTTCGGAAACGGGGTTGCCGTTTTTTATGCGGCGCTTTCGCCAAGAATTGCGGCATCCGCTTCAGCGAGTTCCCAACGACTGGTGTTGTCACCGATCTTTCTAGGGGAGGGGAGCTTTCCGATTTTTGCCCAGCGCCAAATTGTCTGGCGAGACACTTCATACCGATCGGAGAGAAACCGATCAGATACCCATTTGCGGGAGTAAGGTTGTTGCTGACTCATTGCTTCGCGCTCCGTCTAACGCCATTCGATGACGTAAGAATATGGAGTGAAGCGGAGGGGCGCTTAGCGCAGGTTCGCTTTTCTTAGGTGTTCGCGGACTTGTTTTGGACTAATGCCAATTCTCTCAGCAATAACCGACGCTCGGTTGCGTTCTGGCAGCTTGCTTTCGTTCCAAAGTTCTACAATCCGTTGTCGTGTTTTTTCAGCCTTCTGCGCGTTTTGCTCAGCCGACGATTTGCTGCCGAGAACTCGGTGGGCATTTCCTTTTTTCTTCTCCGTCAAGGCGGCCTGAATCGCGGTCCAGCGATTAAGCTCTGCGGCAATGGCAGTGGCATCCATGCATTCGATGATTGCATCGGCGCTATTCTCTTGTAGTGCCTGTAAAGCCCTGTCACAGGCAGCAAGTAAGCTCTGCGCGTCCGCTACAACCGTCGCCGGTACGCCCATGGATTCACGCCAATGAATCCATGCCCAGCGCTCAGCGGTCTGCCGCATTTCCACGACCCTCGCTTTTGCTTTGTCCTCCGATGACATGGTGATCCATTCTTCGACGGTATGCCCAGCGGTGCCCTTTGGTTGGTAGGGCTGTCGTATCGTCATTGGCTTCATAAATTTTGCCCCCGTGTGCTGGCTGTGGCGTGACAGAACTCTTCCCAGTCGGTCATCAGCAGGCTGCGCTTATCCAGCAATTCACTGCGAGCGTAAGCGGCCCTTGTGGCGTCGCTATTTACGTGTCCGAGCGCCAGCTCACAGACTTCTTCTGCATATTCCGTTTCTTCTTGTGCCCATGTTCTAAACGTGGCCCGAAAGCCATGCTGCGTTACCTTGTGGCCCATGTCTTTGAGAACCTTTGTCAGCGTCATATCACTGAGCATGCGTCCTGTAGGGGAGGGGAACACCAGCTCGTTGTCCCTAGGCAGCGCCCTCAGCAGCTTCTTAGCTTCAGAAGTCAGCGGTACCTTATGAGTCCGCCCGTTCTTCATGCGATCAGCCGGTATGGTCCAGACCTTTGCGTCGAGGTCTATTTCACGCCAAGTTGCGCCGCGTATCTCACCTGAGCGTGCAGCCGTAAGTATTCCGAAGCGCAGAGCGGTTGCCCCTATGGTTGAACGCTTACATAGCTCTCCCATAAACATAGGCAATTCGGCATAGGGCATCGCTGCTAGGTGTTTAACTTTCGCGATTTTGTCAGGGGCCGGAAGCGTCAGCTCAAGGTTGCCTTTCCATCGTGCGGGGTTGTCTCCCGTTCGTATACCTTCTGCCCCACCCATATCCAGAATCCGCTCAACGGTGGCTCTTACTCGCTTGGCGGTCTCTGTCTTTGTCTCCCATATTGGGGTGAGCATGGCTATGATGTGCGCTCGCTCGATATCCTCGACTACAAGCCGCCCGATATGTCCATAGGCGTATGTTTCGAGGTGGGATCGCAATTTTTGTGTTTGCTTAGCGGTCTTAAATTCTCGGCTTTTCTTTGCAATGTAACGCTCTGCCAGTTGTTTGAACGTGACTGACTTTGCTTGTGCCTTCAGTATTTCTGACCTGGCTTGTCGCCGCTGGCTAAGAGGGTCGAAACCTTCGCGAATCTTCTCTTTAACCTCTCTCGCTTTGTCTCTAGCCTTGCTGAGTGTTATCTCAGGATAGGGGCCCAGCCCTAGTTCTGGCAGCTTATTGCCAACGGGAGTCTTTAGAATCCAACTACGGGCATAGGTTTTGCTATTTTCAGTGACGGGAGGCGAACAGTTAAGGTAAAGGCCGCCAACTCCGCCTACAGCGTGCAGCTTAGGGCAGGGCTTACCCTTGTTGGGGCCGCTCTGAACCTTACCCCAGCGGAGTCTGCGTACCTGTGAGTCCGATAATTCAGGCGCTAACCTTGGCATCCCTTTTATCTTCCCTATATAAAAATTGTTATGGGATGCTACAGGGTGTTACGGGGGTGTACAATGGTTTTGCGTTATATGCTGCTATACAAGTGGTGTATGCGATTTCATGCTACGTGATGTTACAGCAATATGGAGGAGGCCTCGGGCACCATCAAAAATCAGCTGCGTGGTTTACTAGATCGCTCCCTAACACGTCGAAAGGTCGACGAAGACGTATAGCGGTTCAGATTTTATGCTCACGCTATGGATCACGTCTCCCGCAGTTTAATACTTCCCCTCTTTTAGGGGTTGCCGTGCCTCACCCATCTTAGGCGCTATTCTCCTTCCGTATAGGCAATGAACTCAGCTCTGCTGAAGATCGGATAGGCTCTTTTGAGATTATTCCGAAGCGGGTTAGAGTTCCTCTCATGCGACACTACGATGCCATCATTATCGGTGCAGGCCATAATGGCCTGACAACAGCAAATTATCTTGCACAGGGCGGTATGCGTGTCTGCGTCGTTGAGCGGCGCGGTGTGGTTGGCGGTGCGGCTGTTACGGAGGAGTTTTATCCAGGCTATCGCAACTCCATCTTCTCGTATGTCGTTAGCCTTCTGCGCCCGGAAATTGTGCGTGACCTCGAGCTCGAGCGCTTTGGTTACGAGCCTATTCTGTTGGACCACTCTCTGTATCTCGATAGTCGCGGCGACTACCTACTACTGAATGGCGATGACGCCCATGATCGAGCTGAATTCGCCAAGTTTTCGGCGACGGACTACGACGCCTATCTCGCCTTCGATGAATCTATTGAGCAAGTGGGAGGAATTCTTGCCAAGCAGTGGCTGCGAGAGCCCCCCAAGCTGGCGATGAACGGCATCAGCGACATACTGTCGGGCCTTCGCCTGGGTGCCGACGTCTACCGTTTGGACGAAGAGTCCCGCTGGCGCCTTATGCAGTTTTTTGTTGGTGCACCCGAAACCATCATTGAGCGCTGGTTCGATAGTCCCAAGGTTAAATCAATGGTCGCTGCGCACATCATGCCGGCGAACTTTGCGCCGCTGACCCAACCTGGGGCAAGTCTCTCCATGCTGCATCACGCCGTGGGTGAAATTGCAGGTCGCAAGGGTGCTTGGGGAATCGTGCGTGGGGGCATGGGGGCTATCACACGAGCTATGGCGGATGCGGCCGTTGAGCGTGGCGTGGAAATCCGCACAGATGCGGCAGTAGCGGGTATCAACATGCAGAGAGCTGCTGTTACCGGAGTTACTCTGGAGTCCGGAGAAAAGATCCGCGCGGCGGTGGTAGCGGCGAATACAGATCCCAACCGTACGTTTCTGAAGCTGCTCGGAGAAGAACATCTCTCTGAGGGCTTCACTCGGGATATCAAGGCCTTCCGTCAGGAATCGGCTTCTTTACGCATTAATCTCGCGCTATCGGGCGTGCCGGAGTTTGCGGCTATCCCCGGTAAAGAGCTGGGTGCTCAGCACCGCGCCAGCATCACGCTGATTGAGAGTCAGGAGCACTTGAACCAGGCTTATCACAGCGCTAAAGCCGGACGCCCCGCGGATCCTCCGATCATCGAAGCGATCATGCCCAGCAGTTTGGACGATGGCCTGACCGATGAGCCGGGGCATCACGTCATGAGCCTACTCTGTAAATACATGCCCTACGATCTGGCTGACGGAAAAAACTGGGATTCAGAGAAGCCTGCAGTGGTAGAGAGTATCCTCAGACACGTAGAGAAGTTCATTCCCAACCTTCGGGATATCTTGGTTAGCACACAGTGCATGACACCTCTGGATCTGGAGCGCACTCTGGGTATGACTCGGGGGGATATTTGTCACGGGCGCCTAGAGCCGGATCAGCTCTGGAGCATGCGGCCGCATCCACAGTCGGCCCAGTATGCGACTCCTGTTGAGGGACTATATCTTTGTGGATCTGGTGCTCACCCCGGGGGCGGTGTTACCGGCGCTCCCGGCCATAACGCGGCGCAGCGGATTCTTCGTGATCGATGATACGCCTTCCGAATCTGTTTTTGACTGCTGGCAGTCCCTTGCAGCGGGGCTTTACTTGTCCATCGTTGGTTACAGCGTGCTTGCCGGGGTTCCCGTTATCAGTACCGCCTGGAGCGAGCTTCTGGGGTTTTCCGAGGTTCAGGTTGGCCGGGTAGCCGGCGCTGATCTTGGTGGTTTGTCTGTCGGTGCGATGCTGGCGGCGCTTTTGGTGGCGAGAGTAGATCGTCGCTGGTTGCTGGTCTGGGCGATTTTAGCTGCCATCCTTGCCAATCTGGCCTGTGTTTATTGGCAGAGTTACACCGCCACCCTGGGGCTGCGTTTTTTTGCGGGTATGGCCAGTGGCGTAGTGACCGGTATCGCTGTCGCCACCCTCGGCGGGCGCCAGCGTGCGGCCCGGGCATTCAACTATCTGCTATTTTCCTTTGCCTTTGTGCAGGCGGGTGAGCTGTATCTGTTGCCCAGGCTGGCCATGGAAGATATCTACAAGCTGTTTGCGATGAGCTATCTCCCGGCTTTGCTGTTTCTTTTATGGATTCCTGCGCGCCCGGCCCCGGTACTGTCGTCGATGCTGAAGGCACATTCACCACTATCTGTGCGTGGTGACAAGGTGCCTCCTATTGTGCCCTGGCTGTGTCTTGCAGCGATGGCGCTGACCTACGTGAACATCGGCGCTTACTGGACCTACATCGAACTCGCTTCAGCGGATGCGGGTTTAGACGAAGAGTGGGTGTCGAACGTACTCATTTGGGTCTCGTTTTTCTCGGTGCTGGGCTGCCTATTCGCTACGCTGCTGTCAGACCGCTTTGGTTTGGCCAGACCGCTCCTGGCAACCCTGCTGTTGCATGCAGCCACTGCGGGGATGCTGATCGCGGGTATTAACGAGCCGCGGTTTTTCATCAGCCTCTATGCCTTCAACTTTCTCTGGATTTTTGTCGATGTTTATCAGATGGGGTCTGTGGCGAATGTGGACGGGAATGGTCGTTTTGCATCGCTGATGCCCGCCGCCCAGGGTCTGGGCCAGATTGTTGGTCCCAACCTTGCCGCCTCTTTATTGGCCTTGGGTGCTGGTTACTCCGGCATATTTTTCATGTGCGCTTTGGCATCGCTAGCTGCGTTTGCAGTCTACGCGCTTGCCTACCAGCGTCTCAGTCAGTCGGCTATGGGAGGTAATCACGGCTTCCATGGGGAGAAGTCGTGAGCAACTGTAAAACTACTGCTCTGGACGGTATCGCCGCCAAATAGTCAGGCCAGCGATTAAGCCCAGAGGTATGAACAGAGCGGCAGGACCAAAGGCGATCCAGGGTTCGGCTTCACTCCAATTCAGGTTGCCGTCGGCAAGGATGCTGCCTTTACCGCGCTGAAAGGGTGCTACGTAGTAGTGCAGGAGCAGGAAGGGCATGGTCATGCCATAGGCGACTAACAGACCTGGTGCGATGAGTGTGATGCGGGTTTGTTTCTTATCCCGGTCTTCGGCTGGAGTGTCGTGGAGTTTTTCAAGATAGTGCCGCTCTTCTGTCGAGGGCTCTGAACCGCGGGATACGAGCCAAATTGTAACAATGCCGGCGACTGTGCCGAGCAATGCCGGCTCAAAGTAGCTTGGCAAAACTATAAGGCCTAGGTAATTCAGGCCGGCGGGAATGATGTTGGCGAGCAGTCCCACAAGCATGCCCCAGTAGGCCCCCCCAGCTGTAATGCGCCGGCTCCAGATGCTCATAAATCCAACGGGTCCCCAACTGGAGGCGAATACGGTTCCAATAAACAGCATGATCCAGAAAACGTTGGGAGGCAGCACAAGACTGAGTCCCAGTACTGTCAGGCTGACTATGCCCGTGAGTATTCGAGTGGTACCGAGCCTTACAGGGCCCCGGTGGCTGAATAGATCATTGCTGACACTAAACCCTACCAGCGAAAGAAAGGTAGAGGCCGACGAAAGCGCGGCGGCTACAATCCCGGAAAGTAGCAGCGCCCCCAAAAGCGGGGGTACTAGGTTTTTGGCGGCCCATAACATCACCGTTTCGGACGGATCGATATCGTACTTCGCGAGGTTGATAAAACCCCCGGCACCGTAAATAAGAATCTGCATAAAAATGACGGCAAAGCAGGCATAAATCGCCGCGCGTAGCACCACGTGTTCATTCTTGGCCATGAGATGACGGCTGGATTGCCAGGGACTGACGGCGTAGACGATGCTCCAGGCCAGATCAATGATTACCAGCCAAATAAGAAAATCCCAGGCGTTGGGCCACTCGGTGCCTTCGCCGATGGTGCCATGCCACGCGGTAATATCGCGTTTGACGTTCTGCCGCGTGAGCTCTTCGATGGTGTGTTCAAAACCTCCCAGACCGTTGAGCAAATACCCAACGAAGGCAATCGTCGCGATTGTGAAAAGCAAGAACATCAGCGTATCGGTGATGATCACGCCCCGGGATCCTGAATACAGCGTAAAGCCCGTGTAGCTTATCCAGGCGAGAACCACGGCCGTGCTGTAACTGATATTGGTCAGGTCCGAGATGAGTATCGCTGCCCCCTGTGTGACGACAAGTAGATAGCCACCCAATCCAAGGACGATGGTGACTCCCGAGATCTGCTGCACTTTGTGACTCGCAAAGCGCTGTCCAAAAAACTCGGCCACGGTAGACGCCCGGCTGCGCCGCAAAAATGTTCCGAAAAATAGCGCACCGTAGACGTAGCCAGTGACCGCAATGCCCGGAAGCAAGAGATAGGGGCCGAGCTGTCCGTCATAGGTGAAACCGGCTTCCCCGAGAAAAATCGAGGTACTAAACACGCTGGCAACCAGAGTGCCGACAATGAGCAAGGTTGGCGCCCGACGCCCCGCCACAAAGTAGTCATCGATATTCTTTACTTTGCGTCCCGCGTAGCTGCCGATAGCAATAAACAGCAGTACGCTGATGGCAATGGTAGTGGTATACAGATCCACGGCGGGCTCAGCGATCTCGAAGAATGACGGCGGCAGCGTTGTGGCCCGGCAGGCCGCTGACACCACCGCCCGGGTGCGCGCCGGACCCGCAGAGATACACGCCCTTTGTCGGCATACGATGGTCAGCTAAGCCGGGAATCGGTCGCATGGCATAGAATTGATCTAGGTGCAGCGTCCCATGAAAGATGTCACCGCCAACCATGCTCAGATCCCGTTCAATATCCAATGGAGATTTAATCTGACGGCCCAAAATCGACGCCTTGAAGTTAGGCGCGTGAGCATCAATAGCGTCGATAATCGCGTCTGCCGCTGTGTCCCTCGCATCGTCCCAGGTGAGACCGTTGGGTAACTCGCGCTGAAAGTGCTGGCAAAACAGGCTTGCTACGTGGCCACCGGGAGGAGCGAGCGTGTCGTCCTGGGTGCTGGGAAGTTGCATGGAGATGATCGGGTTTTTTGTCCAGCCCTCGTCCTTAGCCTCGCGGTAGGCCCGCTGCATGTAATCTAAAGACGGGCATAGCTCGATGGCGCCCATAAAATGAAAGTCATCATCGGCTGGCAGACTTGAGAATCGCGGTAACTCTGACAGGGCAACGTTCATTCGGAAGGTCGCCGAGTGACTGCGATAGGCATCAATACGCCGCTGCTGGTCTTCGTCGAGAGTACCGCGATCGAGAAGTTTTGTAAGCAGGAGCTGAGGATGCACATTCGCGGCGATGGTGCGGGCATGAAACTCGCGCCCGTCTTCGGTGACCACGCCGCGGGCCACGTTATTCTCGCTAATGATTTTTGCCACGGGCGAGTCCGTTTCGATCTGCACACCGTGTTCGCGAGCGACATTGGCAATGGAGTCCGAGATAGCGCCCATGCCGCCCCGGGCTATGCCCCAGGCCCCGGCGTTACCTTTAACCTCGCCAAAGGCGTGGTGTAGCAGTACGTAGGCGGTTCCGGCTTCATAGGGGTCGGCAAAATTCCCGATGACACCTTCAAACCCCAGCAATCCTTTGAGGGGCTCACCCTCGAACCAGGCATCGAGTTGGTCTCCCAGAGAACGGGTCATGAGCTCTGTAAGAACAATTTGGTGCTTGCTATCGAGCTTGCGTAGCTGATTTCCGCTTTTGAGTAAGGACAGAATATCCCGCCAGCCGCCGCCGAAGTTAGGTGGTGCCTGCGTAGCCAAGCTGCGAAGGGCGCGCGCGACAACGCCTATCTGATCTTCGAAGGCGTCGATACGCTCGGCGTCCCGCTTGGAGAATCGAGCTATTTCCCGATGTGCCTGCACGCCGTCGCGGGTGAGTTGCATATGCCCGTCGGGCAAGAGGCTTAAAGAGCCGGCGGGGCGCTCCATGATCTCTAGACCGTTCTCTTCCAGGCGCAGATCCCTGATCACCTTGGGGTGCAAAAGACTCACCGAATAGGAGTAGACGGAGTTGCGGAACCCGGGATGGAATTCTTCTGTCAGAGCCGCGCCGCCGATACGGTCCCGCGCTTCCAGTACCCGCACGGACAGGCCTGCCTGGGCGAGATAGGCAGCGCACACCAGGCCGTTATGGCCGGCGCCAATCACGATGACATCTGATGATGCTTTATCTCTCATGAGCCTCAATGCCTGTTGCGATCATTCGAGTTTAGGTAGAGCGATTCACACGGGCCTCCGAGCGGATGGGCTAGGAAGCTCAGGGTATATCCACTGCTGCACCATATCACCGTGCGTAGTGATGCTCATGGCACCGCCACCGAGTATTTTCCGAAAAACAATCCAAGGAGTAAATTTATGCCGGAAATCAGCGTTCAAAAGAAGTGTGCGGCACTAACTGATCTCGAGCCCTGTGAGAGCTTTGGTGAGCCTGTTGGCCCACTGCCTAAGCAGACTGACAAGGGGTTTTACAGTGAAGGCAACATGATCACGGGGACCTGGGAGTGTGAGCCCGGCACCATGGAACTTGATCTCGATCTTACGGAGTTTTGCCATCTCGTCGAGGGCCACTGGAAGTTTACCTCTGAGTCAGGCCAGGTCACCGAAGTAACCGCCGGTGACAGTTGGGTTTTCCCCCGCGGCTGGAAGGGCACCGCAGAGGTCATAGAAAAGGTGCGCAAGGTCTACATGATGATCTTGCCGGCCTGACAGTGGTGGCGGGCTATATCAAGGGGTGGGGTCCATACGCACCGTGCCCAGGGGTTAGGTCTTAGAGCGCGTCCAAGGCCTTGTAGTAGGCCATACCCACCGCGAGTGCAGGACGGCGCAGCAGCTTTCCGCCTGGGAAAGGCCAGTGATTGATCTTAGCCATAATGTCAAAACGCGGGCTTTCTTTGGCTATCATCTCGGCGGTGATACGCGCCATGATATGGGTGGGAGCTACGCCATGTCCCGAATAGGCTTGAATATATGCCACGTTGTCGGCGAGTCGGCCAAGCTGCGGCATACGGTTCAAGCCTATGCCGATCCAGCCGCTCCATGCGAAATCGATGGCCACGTCGCCAAGCTGCGGGAAGACCGCTGCCATCTTTCGACGCATGACGGCCTCCAGGTTTTTGGGTTCCATGCCGGTGTAGTTGGATAGACCACCGAACAGCATGCGGTTGTCCGCAGACAGGCGGAAGTAATCTAAGGCAGTGCGAGGGTCACAGACCGCCACATCACCTGGCATTAGTTGTTTCACCAGGTTTTCAGGGAGTGGCTCCGTCGCGATGACCGAGCTGGAGGAGGGCAGTACACGACTTGCAAGCTTTGGAATCAGGCCACCCATATAAGCGTTGCCGGCAAAAACGACATGCTTCGCACTGACGCTTCCCTGATCTGTACGCACCCGCGCAGGACAGCCCTGTTCCAAAGATCTAACGCGGGACTGCTCAAAAATTCTGCCGCCCAGTGATTCCAGCGCTTTTGCCTCGCCGATACACAAGTTTAGCGGCTGAATGTGACCGTTCGCCGTGTTATGTAGTCCGCCCAGGTAGCGATCTGAAACGACATATTCTTTGAGCTCATCGCCATCGAGAAGCGTGTAGGCATGCGGGTTACCGATGCCGCGCTCGAATTCCTGCCACTGTGCAAACTGCTTCATGTGCCGCGGCTTGAGAGCTACATCGCAATAGCCCCACTTGAGGTCGCACTGGATATCATAGGTTTCGACGCGCTCGCGGATCACGTCACGGGCTTCGATGCCCATCTGATAAATCGCTCGGACGCCGTCTTCGCCAATACGCTTGATGAATCGCTCCGGGTCGTGCCCGATACCGCCAATAATCTGTCCGCCGTTACGACCACTGGCACCCCAGCTTATTCGGTTGGCTTCGAGGAGTACCACGTCATAGCCGCGCTCAGCGAGTTCCAGAGCGGTATTCACGCCGCTGAATCCGCCGCCAACCACGACGACATCACAGTTCAAATCCTCCTCAAGGCGAGCGTAGTTAGTCGCCCAATTTGCGCTTGCAGCGTAGTAGGAGCCTGTGTGCTCATTGCTTTCCTCAAGTTTGCGCAAGCCAAACATTCTGTGTGTCTCCTAAGTATCGGTGCATCGTCAGCTGATTCAACGCTAACATGGTGAGATTAGCCCAAGGGTGCAGCGGATTGAATTCTCCCCTATACGACAGGTAGAGGATTTTGGGCTAAGTTTTAGGCTGTACTGACTAGAAGCCAGCAGAGATGTTTATGAATTTCGCCCAGCCAAAAGAACTGGAGCAATTTCTCGCCGCTAATCCGGATATCCAGCTGCTGGAGGTGCTGATGCCGGATATCAACGGGCTCTTGCGCTGTAAACGAATTCAGCGCGCGGAGTTTGGCGCGCTTTTTTCCGGAAATTTTTCGGTGCCGCGCACTGTGCCGCTCCTTGGTGTTCGTGGCAATTTTTACGAAGGGGTGCCTCAAAGCGAGGTTGGTGGCGATCCGGACCAGATCATACGACCTATCAGCGGGACTCTTGCCCGCGTGCCATGGTATGCCACACCTATGGCGCAGGTGCTTACAGGTTTTGCGCGAACTGAGGAGCACATTGAGTGGCTGGACCCGCGCAGTCCATTGCTCGCTGTTTTGGAGCGCTACGCTGCGGATGGTTTGCGACCCACGGTGGTGACCGAGCTCGAGTTTTACCTCCTTGCCAACGGTGACGCCGATCGGCCTGAGCCTCTGCTGGGGAAGATTCCAGGCATCGGGCATAGGCAAGAGGGTATCCAATACTGCATGCCCGATGATCTCTTCGACTGTGATGAATTTCTGAACGATGTTCGCGCGGCCTGCGAGATTCAATCTGTGCCACTCACTGCGATTCACAGTGAATTCTCGCCCGGGCAATGGGAAATCAACACGCACCATCAGGATGACGCGGTGGTGGCGGGCAATCACGCGCTGCTTCTTCGGCGGATCGTCAAAGGAGTGGCTCGCCGTCACGGCTTCGGGGCGACCTTTATGGCCAAGCCCTTTGCCGAATTGGCGGGAAGTGGTTTACACATCCATGCGAGTGTTTACGACGCTGACGGAAACAACGTCTTCGCGGACCCCGAACCTGTGGATCCGCCGAGACTCATGCCCACACTGCGTCATGCGGTGTCGGGTCTGGGGGACACGATAGACCAGGCGATGCTGCTATTTGCGCCCAATCCCAATTCCTATCGCCGCTTCAAGGCCGGAGCCTTCGCACCATCGGGGGCGAGCTGGGGCTATGATCATCGTGAGGTGGCACTGCGGATTCCTCGGGCCTCGGAACATAACCGGCGCATTGAGCATCGAATTGCGGGCGCTGACGCAAACCCGCACCTTGTCCTCGCTGCGGTGCTGGCGGGCATGCATGCAGGTTTGGCGCGCAAACGAGATCCCGGGGAGCCTATACCTCGAGAGGCAGACTTGTCTGAGGATTCGACCACGCTGCCGACCCGCCTGGATGAGGCCATTACGCTGTTTCGTGAGGGTGACACCCTGCCGGACTACTTGGGTCAAATGTTTGTAGATGCCTATGCGGCGATCCGCCAGGGCGAAAGCGACCATTACCACGGCGAGATTCCCGATCTTGATTACCAATGGTTTCTCCGGGCCTTGTGAGGGCGCGCGGCGCGGATAATCCTAGATGGAAATCGCAGCAGATCGGTGTAGGGACTACATCGGTG
Source organism: Congregibacter brevis (assembly GCF_045689245.1). Lineage (GTDB taxonomy): Bacteria > Pseudomonadota > Gammaproteobacteria > Pseudomonadales > Halieaceae > Congregibacter > Congregibacter brevis. Next base: position 2,538,905 of record NZ_CP136865.1, read on the forward strand.
ACTGCGAGCGGCGGTACTTGGCGGGGGTCTGTCCCGTCGCCTTCTTGAAGGCCGTGTAGAACGTCGACGTTGAGTTAAAGCCCACAGATAGCGCTATATCGAGAATGGCGGGAAAGCGGCAGTCTTTTTGACGGAGCATCCGCGATGCCTCTGCGACCCTGAATTGATTGATATAGTCAAAAAAGCTCATGGAGTGTCCCGCATTAATAGCCTGGGACAGATGGTTGACGGAGCAACCCATAGCTTCGGCGAGGTGGGGTAGCGAGAGATCTGGATCCAGAAACGCTTTATCGTCGTGCATCGCAGTGTTTAACGACGCTAGAAGTGTTGCCATGGCCTCATCGCTTAGCCCGGATTTTGCGTAGCGACGGGTACCTGGTGCGCCGCGAGGGGGGGCGGCGTCGGGCAAGCGATAATAGTCGCTGATTTGCTGGGCGACCTCGCCACTGAGTTCGATGAACTCGGCTCCGCTCCAGCCAACTTTTCCACTGTCCGGATCGCGCGGCACAAGCTGATACTGAAAGGCGATTGTTGTATCGCTCGACAAAACCTCTCCGACCAGTTCGTAACGAAACTCATCGTTGCTAAAGTAATCTACCAGGTGCTCAATGAGATCTTTACCCGAGAGTCGCTGCTGACTAGCTACATCGGTGTAGGTGCCGTCAATGCTTAGATGTCCCACCACACTCTTCGGATCCTGATTGTTCCATGCGTCGAGGTAGCTGCTGACAAACTGCTGCGGTGATCCCATGATTTGTTCTCCTGTAAAAAGCTTCAGGCGCTATCAGTACCAACGATCCACTGTGGCAGAAAACGCGGCTTTTTCAAGCGTATAGGCAACGATGTAGACTGGGTCAGGCGGGCGGTAAGTTCATAACCGTGTAGGTAGTAAAATATTGGATCCTCTTAGTGCACTCACACGGGGAGTCTTTTTTTGTCTAAAACGCATGAGCGTAGCAGTGAGGTTGTTGCTTTAGCAGCGCCTTCGACACCCCTGTCTTCGGTACATCAGGGCGAACGCTTTTTCGCAATGAACCCACGGCAGATACTCAAAATCCTTGTCTATAGTCTGCTGCTGGTTAATTGGATTAACTACATTATCAACGATATTACCGTCGCCAGTCATACGGTCCACGCGGGTTGGCAGTGGCATGACTGGACTTCTGCTTTCGCCACTACCCTTGATGAGGCCGCATGGTTTCTTCTGCTATTTCTGTTGGAACTTGAGACCTACTTGCTATCTGACGAAGCATTCACAAAAACACGTGTACGCGTTATGCAGGGTTTGCGACTTCTATGCATTCTCTTCATCGGCCATACCATCGTCGCGTTTGGCAATATTCTGATGGAACTGGGCCGCAGTGTGGAGCATGCGGCAACGGACGTCTGTGCGTTTGCGGGACAAGGCCTTAGTTATGCGCGTAATTTGGAGTACTGGGAGATTACTGCCGATAACTGCGCGTCCATCGTTTCGACAGGAACCCTGTATCAGTTTGACCAGGGCCAACTGATAACCGATGCCGCCGGCTTTCGGGTGGAATGGGAACTGGCTTGGGCGGATTTTCTCGAAGTGGTGCTCTGGGTCTTCATTCTATTTCTTATAGAGATGATGGTAAGGCTTCAGGAAAAGGGCGTAACCGATGGAGCGGCCCTTAAAACCGCCCGTATCAGCAAAGCGGTGCTGTACGGTTTTCTGTGGTTGATTGCGGCCTACTGGGCTTTCGGGGGGCACTGGATGTTCGCCTGGGACGAATCGCTATGGATTTTGGGTTTTATTGCGATCGGTATGAATTTGTCGGAGTGGCGGGACGAAATTCAACAGGAATCTAGCACTGCCGAGGTGGCTGAGACACCGTCTATCTGAGTCAGTGCCTGCAGTCGGCCGGGCACCGTGTTTCAGAGCAGCTGTTTTCAGGCCTAGAGCTACTAAGTAAGCCCTGGAGGTGTCTGGCGCGCCCTGGGGTTCACCCAGAAAGGCTTGTCACTGATCTGGCATAGCGCCATCTTGCGATGGGGGCGCAGTTCTTTGTAATGGTAAATCTCCGCCCAGATGTCACCGCCCAACGCGTTCGTATCTACAAACGCAAAGGCTATATTGGCTTTCACCGCAGGTGACCACATGGCGGAAGTCACGTATCCGATCTCGTGGCTGCAAGCCTCGTTGTTGTAGAGGATGGCTTCTTCTGCGGTCTTGTTGCCCTCTATGTCGAGCTTGAGCAGCTTGCGCGTGAGCCCTTCCTGTTTCTGCTTGAGGAGTGCCGAGCGTCCGTTGAAGTGCGGCTTTTTAAAGTCGACGATCCAAGCCAGGTCCAGCTCCAGAGGCGTGTGATCGTATTCAAAGTTAATGGTTTTTAGCGCCTCGTTGAATTCCATGTACGGCATTAGAAAACCAGCTTCGAGGCGGGCCATGTTCGTTGCCGATTCGCCATAAGGCTGTATACCGAAGTGCTCGCCTGCGACATACAGTGCGTCCCACATTGCCAGTGCATGCTTCGGGTCTATCCACAGCTCGTAACCCAGGTCTCCGGTAAAGCCCGTGCGGGAGATCATGATCTCCGTACCGTCAAAGGGTAGACGAAGGATTCCGAAAGGTTTGAGCTCAGCGACTTGGTCAAAACCCATGTTTTTTAGGGTTGCGAAGCTCGTCGGGCCCTGCAGCGATAGTGCTGCGAGATTTTCCGTGTGCTCGGTGACGCTGACCTCATCGAATCCCACGCAGCTCTTGCGCAGCCAGGCGATGCTTGGGCTGCCGCAGGTCAGCATGTACTGTTCTTCGCCTAGGCGAAAAATTGTACCGTCATCGATCATGCGGCCGGTGTCTGTACACCAGCAGCAATAGGTGACGCGGTTAATGCGCAGCTTGCTCACGTCGCGGGTGACCATGCGATTTAGCATGGCCATGGCATCCGGGCCCTCGATGAGATACTTCTGCATGGGGCAGATGTCGTAGGTCCCGCAGGTGTTGCGGATATTGAAGTATTCGTAATCTACGTCGTAGTAATAGTCGGCGAACTTGTAGCCGTTCCAGGAAGACCAGGCATCGCGAAGATTCAGCGCCGCCTGACGCTCGTGAAAGGGAGACAGTTTAAGGCGCTCGCCGGCAAAGGGATCAGCCGTGTTCTCGCGAAGGATATCGGGGTTACTCATCGTAGAAATCGTCCTCGGGGACCGTATTGGGCCGCTTGAGATCACGTAGGATTTCTCGCGCTGCGTTGGCGCCACAGGCAGAAGACACTCCGCCGCCGGGGTGCGTAGAGGAGCCGCACATGTACATGTTTTTCAGCGGCATGCGGTATTGGCCGTAGCCGGGGAAGGGACGGTTAAAGAGCAGCTGATCGATGGTTAACTCACCCTGAAAGATGTTGCCCTCCGTGAGCCCTATCTCATTTTCAATCTCATGAGGTGTGCGAATTTCAGCATGCACGACCAGATCCTTAAAGCCCGGTGCGTAGCGTTCGATTTTGTCTATGACCGTAGCGCCAAAGGCATCGCGCTTCTCTGGACTCCATTCTCCATCGGCGAGCGTAGGGGGGCAGTACTGTACGAAACAGGACATCCAATGACAGCCTTCGGGCGCGACCGTGGGATCCCAGGCGGAGGGTATGACTGTCTCGATAAAGGGGTCATCGGACCAGCGTCCGCGCTTCCAGCAGTCATAAGCCCGCTCCATAGTTTCGAGTGTTCCCGTAAAGCCCTGTCCCCCACGATTGATGTAGCGATTGTCCGGCACATTATTGAACTTGGGCATGCCTGACAGAGCAATATTTACCTTGCCCGATGAGCCGCGGATCTTGAAGTTTTTTGCTCGCTCATAAATACCTGCCGGCAGATCGTGTTTGTCGACGACTTTGGTGAAGGTACGTTTCGCATCTAGATTCGACACGATGGTGTCGGCATAAAGTTCGTCGCCATTCTCCAGGGCAACCCCAACGGTCGCGCCATCTTTGACGATGATTTTGTCGACTCCCGCATTGGTGCGAATCTCGCCACCGTTTTCTTGCAACGCGCCCGCCAGGGCATGAGAAATCGCTCCCATGCCGCCGCGCGCCAGGCCCCAGGCACCCACGTTTCCGTCTACATCGCCCATGACGTGGTGCAGCAATATGTAAGCGGAACCTGGCGAATACACACCCAGAGCCGTACCAATAATGCCCGGGCTTGCCATGGCGGCTTTGATAAGGTCATTTTCGAAATAGTCCTCGAGGAAATCGGCCGCGCTCATAGTAAAAAAACGGATGTACTCGTACAGCTCGCGTTCGCCCAGATTCCAGAATTGTTTGGCAAGCCAGAGGGTTTCCATAATGTCCCGGGGTTTAAAGGAGCTGGGATCGGGCGGCGTCCTTAGCAGGGTTTTGCGTATGAGCTGAGCGTAACGCCCGAGGTCGGCCTGAAACCGCGACATGGCATCGGCGTCATGCGGTGAATGTCTGCGCAGTTCCAGATACGCGGCCTCTTCTTCAGCGTAGTCCAGAAGCACCCGATCGCCATTAGGGCTAAAGTTTGCGGTGCCCAAGTACGGCACCAGCAGCAGGCCGTGCCGGGTGAGATTGAGATCACGGTGGATTGACTGTCGCATCATGGAGCATACGTAGGAACAGCTCGAGTAAAACCAGCCGTCGTGCACTTCGCGGGTTACCGCCGCGCCGCCAATGTAGTCGTTCTTTTCTACAACCAGTGTGCGCAGGCCGGCTTTGGAGAGATATGCACCGGCGGTTAGACCGTTATGGCCCGCGCCAATAATGATTGCATCATAGTGACTCATGCCAGGATCTCCCGCGCCGCATTGCGGCCGGCGTTGCCGTTCACATCACCGCCCGGATGGCTGCCCGCTCCACAGAGGAATAATCCATGGATAGGCGTGCGGTACTGGGCGGCCTCATAGGTCGGTCGCATCATAAGGAGTTGATCCACTGCGGGTTCCGCGTGATGCCAATGGCCGCCGCTAACGTGGTACTGGGCTTCCAGATCTAAGGGTGTTAGTAGCTCGGAGGCACTCACAAGGGCCGTTATTCCCGGGGCATACTGCTCGAGCGCCTCCATGATCGTCGCCATGAGTGTACTGCGCGCGTCGTCCGTCCAGCCGCCCTTGAGTTGTCCTGGCACGTACATAACGTTAGCGTTCAGTACATGCTGTCCTTTTGGCGCCAGGCCGGTCTGATGCAAACTGGGAATCAGTACTTCCAGAACGGGTTGCTCGGGAAGTTCGCCGTACTTGGCGTTGTCGTAGGCAAACTCGATGGTATCCATGTTAGGCGCGAGAACCATACGGCCATCAGGACGATCGATGCCGGTAAACACCGGCAGGTCGGTAAGCGCCAGGTTTACTTTTGCCACGTAACCATCACACCGCAGTCGCCGGATACGATTGGTAAATTCGATTTCAAGGTTGGCTGCGCCGACCAGCCTTAAAAAGGTAGTTTTCGGATCAGCGCTGGAGATCACCCGCTCGGCGCTTATTTCGCTGCCATCGGCGAGTCTCACACCACTGCATCGCTGGCCGTTGTCGTCGCCGTCAATGGTGATCTTCTTTACGGCAGCATCTGTTCTAATCTCCACTCCAGCGCTGCGCGCTGACCTCTCGAGTACCGCGATGAATTCAGCCATACCACCGGTGGGAACAACGTGTTGACCCTCATGCGTCCCTGCCATGCGATTGAGAAGGGTGAGGACGGCCTGATTCGGCGAGCGGGGGGCCATCTTGGTTCCCACCATGCCATCCCAGCACAGCGCAGCCTTCAAGGAGTCGCTCTCAAAGTATTCGTCCACGAGATCACGCATAGGCAATGTGGCAACGCGAAAAAACTCCAGCATGTCCTCGCGACCTAACAGCCGCAGCTTGAGCCCCATGTGGCCAAAGGTCATGAGGTCTTTGAGGGAGCCCATGCCTATGCGGGGCATGGTCTTCCCCCAAAACGGCGCGAGTGCACCGGCAAAGGTTTTTAGCTGCGAGCGGTATTGCTCAAACGCCAATGTGTCATTGGCCTGTGCCCCACTTAGAGCGGTATCGCCAATGGTAATGGGTGGCTCTTCGGTCGATAGGGCAACAAGATTGAGTGGGGGATCGCCGGCGACAAACCCGTAGTCTTCCAGCCTGAGATCTTTGATCACGGCCGCCTGAAGTCCATAGAGTGTTTGTGCCACTGGCGCATGGAAGCCCGGTGCGAACTCTCGATCGGCTGCCAGACCGCCGAGCTTATCGTTGGCTTCCAGTAGTAGCACGCGGTGACCGATCCGCGCCAACATTGTTGCGCAGATCAGGCCGTTGTGCCCTCCGCCAATCACAATACTGTCGTAGTCACTCACTGCATGCGTATCCTATATAGCTTCGCATTACTGTACGAACTGGCCACAGAGCGGACTACCGCGCCTATAAGTCCGGACAGGCCGCGGCGGAGCTAGCGGTGTCCGCAGGGCTTCTAGATGTCTCTATATTCAGAATGCGTGGGCGCGCCAATTCCCAGCGTGTCCGCGCGAATCCGATAGCTTGAGTGTTTATGCTAAAAACACCGCCTAATTTGAGGATTATGGAGATAACTACTGTGCCTAGAACCAAGCAATTCCATCCGCTCACGAAGCGGCGACTTCCGCTGGACTGCGGGCTGGCCGTCTCCCTTGCGCTGGTACTGCTTGTCGGCTGCGATTCAGCGCCCGTGGTCGACACTGATCCGAGTTCTCCTATCGTTGAATTGGAGTCTTCGGCCCCGACCGTTGATGCTGTAGTTCAACTCGCCACGGCACTGGCCGCACAGCCCGATGAGGCTCGGGCCCGTTATGATGCGCGACATCCGCAGGAGACCTTGGAGTTTTTTGGTGTCAAGCCCGGCATGACGGTAGTCGAAGCGGACCCCGGCAGCGGCTGGTACTCAAAGATACTGCAGTCCTACCTCGGCAATGAAGGAACCCTCATTGGCGCCGATTATCCCATGGGGATCTATCGTTTGTTTGACTATTACAGCGAAGAAGAGCTCGCTGCGAAAACGGATTGGCCAGTTACCTGGCCTCAGTCTATGACTCAAAACATCGACGGAGGAGCCGTTGTAAAAGCTTATGCCTTTGGTTCGCTGCCTGCGGAGTGGGAAGGTACCGTGGACGTCTTTTTGCTCGTGCGCACTCTGCACAACTTCGCCGATTTTGAGGAAGAGGGTGCTTACCTAAGTGAAGGTCTCGACGAGGTGTATCGCGTGCTTAAGCCCGGTGGCATAGTCGGCATTGTTCAGCACGCTGCTCCGGAGAGTGCCGCGGACAGCTGGGCTTCGGGGGCGAACGGTTACCTTAAGCAGAGCTTTGTGATCGCCACTTTGGAGTCTGCGGGATTCTTGTTCGATGGAGAGTCTGCGATCAACGAGAATCCGGCTGATCAGCCGACTGAGGAGGAATCAGTTTGGCGTCTCGCACCGACGCTGGAGCCGGTAAAGGATCCTGAACTAGCCGCCGCCTACGTGGCTATTGGCGAGTCAAATCGTATGACTCTGCGTTTTCGAAAGCCCCGGTAAATAGCCATGTGCCGATGCCGATAGCAAAGAGCGGTAGAAAAGGCTCCAGGGGCCAGAACGGCAACCAGAGTTCAAGATTCGCTGACCAGGCAGGTCCGGTAAGAATTTCTGTGACAGAGGCTTGCCACGCGCCACCCGTCGCCGATGCCGATAAACCCAGGATGATAAGGAGGATGCCAGCACTCCGGTGCAAGGCCTCGGGTTGAAGAGACGATGAACGAGTTGCACGGCGTTTGCCCCAGGCTGCGATGCGCGCTAAAAATGCCAGGAAGCCCATCCAGTAAAAGAAATAGTCGATGGATTCTGCGTGGCCATAGTAGTACAGCGCCCACCAGTACACGCTAAATGGGTACGCCCAGAGGAAGTAAACGCCGCAACGGTGAAGCACCTTCCATTGAGCGCCGGTGAGATGGCGACGTCCAAAACGAAAGGATGTGAGTACCATCGCGGCGAGGAATAAGTAGCCACTGCTTCCCTCGAGTTCGTCACGGAGGTAGTAAACATCCTCGTAGTAATAGCTACTATGTAGGTTTGAGAGAATAAAAATGAAGGTGCCCTGCCAAGCCATAGCAACCGCGAAAACCAATCCAAGGTAGCGGCGGTTACGAGACCACCAGTGCGTGAATGCACTTGGGAAGAGCACAGGCACTGCGGCCGACGCGAGCACCAAATAGATGAAGGGTACCGCCCAGCGTACAGAGCGCGAAATCATGTGCGACACGCCGTCCGGGCTGGACATGTCGATGCCGCTCATCGCTATGAGTGTGAATGCGCTGAGTGTCAGAGATAGCAGCCAGAAGAGGGGCCAGCCGTTGATGACCGTACTTTTCAAGAGGCCTGAATGCTTCATGCTTCGTGATGGAACCTTACTTTCGACGGCGCTGGAATCTTCAGGGCTTGAAGCTTGTGCTTCCGTTTCCGTCATTATTCGTTTCCCGGACAAGATAGTGAATACATACGCCGTGGCCAGCCGTGACCATCTCACCGCGTTAGAATGCTTTCTTTCGGCCGCATAGGCAAAGAAAGTCTTGGAGGATAAGCTTCACTACATTGGGGTAGTCAGCTAGGAGATGTGAGGATGAGCAACAGTGCCCGGGGGTTATTGGCAAAAGCGCTGCGTACCGTCGCTTCGCTGATGCCATGGGCGGCTGCCCTTTACCTACACTACTATTTGGAAGATGCTGGCGTCTGGCAGGTTGACATGCCATTTCGTGGAGCTATTTCTGTGACTTTGCTGGGTGTTGGCATGCTGCTCTCGTTTGTCCTCTACTCAGTACTGGGTAGGATTGGACGCTAATGCCATAACAGGCTCTAACTACGGTTGGAACCTCATAGCTATTTTTTTTGGGGACAAAGGGCTATCGCATGGCCCGGGCAGGCGACCGGCGATGTAAACGAAGTACTCTTGGGAAAAGGGCGCCTCGACAACTAGAGGCGCCACTTATCGCTAATCGTTACCTGTGGGGCTTCCGATCACAGCACGGCGCTGATTTTCCTGCGTAATCGTTTGGGCTTGTTCCTGGATGCGATCTTTCTCGGACTGTCGGATACATACTTTTCTGGCGATTCGCGTCCCTGACGGGATGTAGTTTTCGCAGATCAGCGGATCCTCTTCATTCGCTTGGGCGACCGCATTGGTGGTGCTATTTGCTGTGCCTGCAGAGGAGCCTCCCGTGGAGGAGCAAGCCGAGAGCAGTGCCACCATGGCGAAAGCAATTAAGGCGAGTATTTGTTGTTTCATGGAATCGTTCCAAATGTCGGGCCTGCCCAGAGTATTGCGCAAGTTCACAGAAATGGCTAAGGGTTTGTTACCTCGGTCGTTTGGTTTCATCACAGTAGATACTTATGGTCTTGTGCTTCCTGGAACAAATAGCGAGCGTTGTTGGTCAGAGTGACTGTGAATCTCACGTATTTTTCATTTGAAGAGGCCCAACAGGCGCCGAGTAGAAAGCATTCGCCGCTGCTTATCGCCGCGATTGTCTCGTTGCTCGTCCACGCAGTCTTATCCCTTTTTCTTTTTGACCGCTGGGAAAGTTCCGATTTTTCTCCTAGGGAGCCTTATCAAGCCCGATCTTTGGAAGTGCTGGTGAGGACCTCCACTACCCAGGTCTTAGCGCCGTCCAAACCTCTGTCGAGCATTGCCACAATGGCGGATCCCGTCAGTGCCTTTGATGAAAAGCCCGCAACTCCTGATAGCGTCGTCGTTAGCGCGCCCCGTGAGTCTGTTGACAAATCATCCCTAAGTAGGCCGAGGTTCAATGACTTAGATATGTCTCTACCGGAGGTAGTGCCTAGCGCTACGAGCCCCTTAGGATCGGCGCGTTCCTCGACAGTTTTTGACCCGCAACTCCTCAGCACTCTCAGCGTTTACGGTGAGAGTTCCGACCCCTATTCCTCTTCGGTGCCGGCCGAAGAAGGGCAGTCCGGATCCTTCGTTGGCGGCCGTTGGCAATCCTTGGTCAAAATTGGAAAGTTATGCTTTGAGGTTATAGAAGCGGATCCCTTTGACAGACTCAGCACAGATCAGTGGTTTCCTCGCGATTGTAGCTAAAGGGCTGAGTCCCATACCTGCCAATTAGCGGCCTTTGATGTAATGATTCGAGTGTCAAATACTCCCGAGCTTGCTATGTTTAGCACCGCCTTTAGCGAGTCAACACGCAGTTGCTACAGAATAACTAGGAGAGTCAATGCAGGAAGCGCTTACCACGATGTTGCGGATGCAGGATCGCATGAATACCCGAGTTCACCCCCAGTGGGTTGCGCAGGGGTTTGCCTGGCACCGAGCTATATGGGTTGAGTGTGCTGAGTTAGTGGATCATCACGGTTACAAGTGGTGGAAGCATCAGGAGCCGGATATGGAGCAGGTTCAGCTCGAGGTGGTCGATATATGGCACTTCGGCATGTCGGCCTATTTTCAGGGTGACGCAACAATCGAGCAGCTTGCAGAGAGCATCATGGGTGTCTGGCCGGTCGCCCCCCCAAAACTCGGGATTCTCGAGGCTTCCGAGGCGCTGGCGGCTGTCGCGGCAGGAGAGCAGCGGTTTTGTATCGTCTCCTTCGCCTCCTTACTGAGCGCCGTCGATTTAGATTTTGCGGGTCTGTATCGTCATTATCTGGGTAAAAATGTGCTTAACTTTTTCCGCCAGGATCATGGCTATAAAGAGGGAAGCTACCGGAAGCTTTGGGCAGGGCGAGAAGATAACGAGCATCTTATGGAGCTTCTTGTCGAAATCGATACGGGCGCGTCCGATGCCGAAGAGCAGCTCTACAGTGCGCTCTCTCAACGGTATACCGAGACCACATAAGCTGTGAGTAATAGCGACGACAGTCGGCTCTCTACGTCGGCCCTGGCAAAACGCTTAAAGCTGCCCATTCAGCAACTGTTTGTCACCCTGAGAGACTACGAGTGGATTCAGCGACAGGGGAAGAGTTGGGCGCTCACGGCCAAGGGAGAACTGCAGGGTGGTGCCTATCAGGAGAGTCAGCGTTTTGGGCGTTACATCGTCTGGCCCGAGAGCCTCATGGAGCACCCGCTGGTTACGGCTATCGAGAGCAACCAGCGAATTATGCCCGGCGGTATGCAGAGGTACTATCCTCACCTGGGGGTCCGCCAAATTAATCGGAATTTCGCTGAGTTAGGGCTACTTAAGCTGACCCGGCGAGGGTTGGAGCTTACGAGTCTGGGTGAGCGCTTCGGTGGACGGCAGGAGCGCGATGAAGACAATGGTCTGCTGCTAGTTAGCTGGCCGCACGAGATTGTAGACGACGCAGTGATTCATCGAGAGCTGAATCGCTTGGCTGGTAGCGGCACGACCACTGATGATCCGGGTTCTGGCTCCGCTACCAGTGAGGCAGTAGAAGCGCCGGCGCCAGATACGGTCGCACCAGACCTATTCTCCGAGGCTAACGAAGTTTCATTAGCGCTTGAGAGTCAATCTGAGGCTCAGCGCTATGCTCTTGATGGGCATGCCGTAGATAGCTTGCTACAGCTCAGGGTTTGCGACTGGCTTTACACCGCACAGTTTGCCCATGCTCGGAACCGAAGACTGCCGGTCGAAGAGTTACTGTCTGCGGATTTTTATGTGCCGGCACTGGGTCTCTACATAGAGTGTTGGGAGCGGGACGTGCCTACGACTACGCTGACGCGCCGACTGCGCACGCGAGAGGTTTGCCGGGAGTTGGATCTGGCCTATCAGGAAGTTACGGCGGCCGACATCGATCGCGTTGATGAGTTGCTCACGAAATGCGTGGCTGGGTTGTCTTAGAGCTGCTGCGCTAGATCCGTTGGAGTAATACTGCGCTTTCTATGTGCGGCGTGTAAGGGAATTGATCAAAAAGCGCGAAATGTTTCACCGAATGGGTATCTGCTAGAGCTTCCAGATTTTGTTTTAAGGTTGCCGGGTTACACGATACGTAGAGTATGGCTTCGAACTGGCGCACACACTCGAGAGTCGCGTCGTCCAGGCCCGCTCTTGGCGGGTCGACAAACACCGATCGCAGATCGTACTCAGAAAGTGGCTTCGGCAAGGCCGCGAGCCGTCGAAACTCTCGAACACCAGCCATTGCCTGACTGACTTCTTCGGCACTCAGGCGTATTACTGCAACATTGTCGATGTGATTGTCGTCGAGGTTTTCTAAAGCAGCACGAGTACCGCTCTTGGAGAGTTCTGTAGCGATGACTTCGGGAAACTGCGAGGCAAGGGGAAGCGTAAAGTTGCCGTTGCCACAGTAAAGTTCCAGTAGATTCCCCGGGCACTGCGCCGAATGTGTCCAGGCCCAGTTGAGCATTTTCTGATTAACAGGTGCATTGGGCTGTACAAACGATTGCTCGTACTGGCGATAGCGATACCAGCGATCGTTGACGCAAAATTGATCGCTGACGTAATCCTGTCCGATGACACGCTTTTGCTTACGACTCCGCCCAACGACTGAGATATCAAATTCCTTGGCGAGTTCACTTGCTTCGAGTTCCCACTGGTCATCAACGGGACGGTGATAAATTAGGGTGACCAGCAGCTCCTTGGTCGTGGTGGCCATGAACTCCGCCTGAAATAGCTTTCTCCGCAGAGCGGGGCGGGACTTCAGATAAGCCAGGAGCTTTGGCATTAGCGCCCTGATAGGAGCTAACGCTGGGACAAAATCCTTGATGGCGACTGGAGTTCGTGGGCTTGCGGGGTCGAACATGACATAGTCGATGTCGTCCTCATCATGCCAAACGCGAAACTCAGCTCGCACTCGATACGACTCTGTCGTGGACGCATGGCGTTCGGCAGTTGGCAATGAGAGCGGCAGCATGCTTTTCTCAATGTGCTCACACTTGTGATCGAATAGTAGATCGTATTCTTGAGCGTTGGTTTCCCAGGGCAGCATAGTCATAAGCAGTTTGCAGGTTTAGGAAGGCCGGCAATTTTACTTGCCAACTTCGCCGGTGAGCCAGGAAAGAGTTTCAATAAATAGATACTGCGGCCCTTGTCTTCATCCAAGCGTAATTTGCAGAATTTCACTAACGCACGCATTGCTGGTGAGGAGTCGTAGGTCGCGTAATACTCTCGTAGCAACTCTATGATTTCCCAGTGCGCCTCGGATAAATGGATAGATTCTGTGCGGGCAAGCTCTTCTGCAATGCTCGGATTCCAGTCTGTCTGGTTAACCAGGAAACCTTCTTCGGTAAGGGCGGGAAGCGTTGATGCACTCATCGCCAAAGAACTTGCGTACGGTAGTTCTCGGTCAAGCTTACCCAGCCCACGTAATCGGTGGTAATCACGGATGGGTGTAAGTCTGTTATGCCATGGGCGAGCAGATCCTCTTCCAGTGCGTGGATTACTGCGCCCGTAGCGACCCAGTCCGTGATTGATGGATGAGAGGCCGCTGCAAGAGCGACGGCTTTACCCGTAAGCAGTAAAGGATCATCCTTTTCCAATTGCGCCAACAGGCGCTGGCCTGCAGGGGATAACGGCGCGCTTGCAATGCAGTGAAGTGATCTATCAGAGACTGATGACATGACTTGCCTCACGTATCAGAGTTCTCAGTTCGCTCTTGGACAGGAGAACCGTAAAGTCTGGAAGGTCGGCTGTTGTTAGTCCAAATGCCTGGGTGGCCGTTTTATCTACATAAATGGTGTCGACGTCATAGAGCGGCAGGGAATCTACGACCTTCCGCAATGACTTGCGACCAATTGAGTCAGCACTTTGCCCTGCGTTCAGCGACAAAACAGAGTCGCCACAGAATACCAACCGGGGTTGTTGCGCAAACACGGCCAGGCTCATTGCTAGGTCGAGTGCCGAGCGCGCGAAGGATCCCTCATAGGGGGCCGTCTGGAAGACCACCAGCGGTGCGCGGTTTGGAGTGTCAGAGGCCATGGGGTTAATCTAATCCGCGAAGGTCAAGAGGCGGTCGGAGTTGCTGGAGGCATCTACGAACTCACCAAGACCTGCGACGGCAAACTCGGGGCGGCAGCGTTCCTTGTCGCTTCGCCCATCGCCAAGGCCAAAACGTAACGCCGATGCCACACAGGCGATCAGCCGTGTGCCCGTGTCTTGGGCAAAGGCCTGCCAGTTCCCACGAAGATCCTCTTCATCTGCACTCGGCTCCGCACCCGCGACCGCAGTGAGTACGCCAGCGTCATAGAAAAAGACGCAGACTATTTCGTGTCCTGCTAGACACACAGCCTTAGCAAATTCCAGAGCGTGGCGGCAGCTGGAACCGCTATCAGGAGGACTCAATACAAGAAGGGTGTAACGCATGGGCGGGGAGTATAAACAATGTGCTCATAAAAAAAGCCCCGGACGACGCCGGGGCTTTGTAGAGAAAGTGGGGCTCTTTAAAAAAAACCGAGACTATTTAATTAAGCTACTGTCTCTCGGATTAACTCCGCGTGATCAGTCGTCGCCGGAAAGAGCAGTCAACAGGTGAAGGATGTGAATGAACAGGTTGTAAATGTTCAGATACAGGCTCACCGTGGCTCGGATGTAGTTTGTCTCGCCGCCGTTAATGATGCGGCTGGTGTCGAACAAAATCAGCCCCGACATGATCATGATCACCGCCGCTGATATTGTCAGTGACAGCGCTGGAATAGCGAGGAAGATATTGGCAATCATCGCGACGACGGCAACGATAAGCCCGACCATCAAAAAGCCGCCCATGAAGGAAAAGTCCTTGCGGGTTGTCAGAGCGTAAGCCGATAGCCCAAAGAAGACTACTGCGGTTCCTGCCAAGGCCTGTAAGACCAGTGCGGGGCCGCCTGGCATTGCCAGGTAGAAGTTAAGCATGGGGCCAAGGGATGCGCCCATAACGCCAGTGAAGGCAAAAATCGCAATCAAGCCGTTAGAGCTGTCCGCTGTGCGATTGACTACGAAGAGCAGTCCAAAGCCTACAAGGCTCAGAATCAGAGCGGCGCCTTGAGGGAGTCCCATAAACATGGAGATGCCCGCGGTAATAGCGCTGAACAACAAGGTCATGCCCAATAGCATGTAAGTGTTTCTCAGAACTTTATTAGTGCTGACTGCCGCGCCTAGCGCTGCATCAACGTCATACACTCTTGGATTCGCCATTATCTACTGCCTCACAATTAGCTGAGTTGGTGTTACACGCCGGTAGGCGTCTGTATCTAAGACGGCCGCAGCGGCTAAAAGTTCCCGCCACCGCAGCTAAATCGCTTTAGCTTCCGCCGCCAAGCCTTTGATAAGTAATCAGTAATCGCCGTTTTTGCCTCTGGCGAAAACTACTCTCAGTTCGCAGTATAGCGGTACATTGGAGTTCAAAAAACCACTAATCGTTGCTTCATCTGAGGGCTTGGATCGCCATGAGGATGCTCAGCATTGTCAGAAAGCCTGCCAAAAGGGTTCTTCGTGAGGTTGTCGGCACCACGATTGAACGCGCGGCGCTGCCGCCAAGCTCTAGAGAGAGTCGCCAGCCGGCCAAAAGCATGGCAACGCCAAGCGTTGTTAGGCATCCACTGAGATTCCACCACAGCCACGACACATCAGGCACAAATTGCCAAAGGACTAGATTGAGGGCGATCCCCACGGCAAACCCCGATACGGCAATAGCCGATGCAGTTCCGGGGAGGAGCACCGCTACGACGAAGAGCCCCAAGAGAGGACCGTTAACCACTGAGCTTACTTTATTGATGGATTCGAGCAGGGTGCTCGCGATATGTTCAACGCCAAAAGAAAAGCCAATAGCGAAGACTCCCCAGCAAAGGGTGACGACTTTGGACTGCATAAACCTTTGGCGTTCGGTGCCTGCACTCGTGGCGGGGAGGAAGTCTTCAAGGGTGCTTGCTGAAAGACTGTTTAATGCCGAGTCTATAGACGACATCGCTGCAGCGAACAGGCCGACGATCGCCAGTCCCGCGAGCCCCGGTGCAAATTCTCGTAAAACAAACGCGGGAAAGACCATGTTCAAGTTTGGCTCCCCCGAGCTGGTTAGAGGTAGCTCGCGGATGAATTCGGGTCGATCCAGAGCATAGGCTGCAAGGCTAAGGCCCAGCAGGCAGTAAGCAAGAACGAGCGGGAAACGCATGAGGCCGTTGAATACAAGAATTCGATTGAGGTCGATCTCATGTTTTGCCGCCAGGAGTCTTTGCGCTTGGCTTTGATCGCAGCCGTAATAGGCCATGTAAAGAAATAGCCCACCAAACAACATAGGCCAAAATCCGTAGTTTGTTTCACCGCTGAGGCCCCAATCATTCACCAAAGCTTGACTGCGATGCGACAGTGTATCCGCGTATTGCCAGAGATCGGGCGCGAGCCATATTAACGACACTACAACTGCTGCGATGAGAAGCAGCATTTGTACTACGTCAGAAATCACCACCGCACGCATGCCTCCGATAACGTCGTAACAGACGGTAACGCCCATGAGTAGCGCCACGGCAGGGACGTAAGCAACACCGGTGATCAAAGAGAGGACGGAGGCTACGCCATAGACTGTGACTCCGGTAGCGATGCCGCGAAAAAACAGAAAGCTCGCACTGGCCGTCAATCGCGCCGCGCGACCTAGGCGTTGCTCAAGAAAAGCGTAGATAGAAATGACACCACTGCGATGCACCGCTGGGAACAGAAATGCCAGGCCAAGCATCGCCAGTGGTACTGCCAGTTCATATTGCAACCAAAGCAAACCACCGCCCGCTGCAAAGCCCACGAAAGCTGGGGCCCCAAGTAAACTGTTCGTTGAACACTGAGTTGCAAGAATAGAGGTCGCCAGTGCCGGAGCCGGTAAATCACCGCCTAAGTAATAGTCCCGCTCAGTTCGTTGGTCACGCCCCAACCAAATAGCGAGGGCCATCATCGCTACGAGATAGCCAGCAATCACCAACCAATCAAGCGTGGTCAAACTGCTTGCCTCCGGCCTACGTAAAAACCCATGATATAAAACTCTCACCCCGGTATTGGATGAAGGAACGACACATGAAGAATATCAAAGGATTGGGTATAGGCTTAATGGCAGCGAGCATCTTCTGCTCTCAGGCAGCTTTTTCAGGCGAAGCCGTAGTCTACGAAGTCGCTGGCCAGAAATACGAAGGGTACTTTGAACCAGCGACTGATAGCCGAGGAACGGTACTCATCATCCACGACTGGGACGGACTTACTGATTACGAGTTAAAGCGAGCGAAGATGCTTTCCGACCTGGGATATAGCGTGTTTGCTGCTGATCTTTACGGCAGGGGGATTCGTCCTACAGAAACCAAAGACAAGATCGCGAAGTCCGGTGAGTTGTATCAGGATCGCGAAAAGATGCGAGCCCTCATGCGGGGCGCTTTGGCAGCGGCGTCCGACAGTGGAGCGGATGTGACCGACACAGTGGCTATTGGTTATTGCTTTGGTGGGACTGCTATTCTCGAGCTTGCTCGGGCAGGGGAGCCTCTAAAAGGCTTTGCCAGTTTTCACGGCGGATTAACCACCCCAGAGGGGCAGACTTACGCCGATGCTCAGGGTCCAGTTATGGTCTATCACGGCAGCGCTGACACCGCCGTTAGTATGGCGGATTTTGCCTCTCTCGCTGAGCAGCTGGAGTCGCAAGGTGTGCCCCATGAAATGACCACCTATAGCGGTGCCCCCCACGCGTTTAGCGTTTTCGGCAGTGCGCGTTATCAAGAAAAGGCAGACCTGCAGTCCTGGGCATCATTCACCAGCTTCCTCGACAAAACGTTAGCGCAATGAAGCTATTTATAGAGGTGGTTGGGAGATCCCCGGTGCGTCTATCGGGTCAAGTGCGGGGTTTAAAGTTAAGCGCATGGGTGGTCGCGTCTTTCGCGGCGCTCTTAAGCGTTCCTTTCTCGCTGGCAAAGGCTCAGAGCGCTCCCCCTGGAGAGGTGCTGTCGCTTTACGATATTGCAGGTGCCCCGTCTTCTGAGCGGGTATTGAGTGATATCGAGACCCTGGTGAATTTTGGTACTCGCCATACTGCTTCCGACGCAGAGAGTGAAAGTCGCGGGATCGGCGCAGCGCGACGCTGGATTTTTGATGAGTTTGAGCGCATCTCTGATAGCTGCAGCGGCTGTCTAGAGGTGATGTACATCGGTGAGACCGTCTCGGGAGAGCGCAGGGTTCCTGATCCTGTAGAAATTGTGTCGGTCTTGGCGATACAGCGGGGGGCACTGGATCCTGAGCGTATGGTGCTTATGTCCGGTGACATAGATAGTCGCGTATCCGATGTCATGAATGCCACCTCAGACAGTCCCGGTGCCAACGACAATGCATCGGGGATTGCGGGCGTCTTAGAGGCCGCGCGGGTCCTCAGTCAGTATCGTTTTGATGGCAGCATTGTTTACGCCGCACTTGCGGGCGAAGAGCAGGGGCTCATCGGTGGACGGATCGTCGCTGCTCACGCATTGGAACAGAACTGGCAGATCAAGGCCGTTCTAAACAACGATATGATCTCAAATATCTCGGGAATCGACGGAGTGATTAACAATACCGTCGCCCGCGTGTTTTCCGAGGGCACCCGTGCAGTAGAAACCGAAGAGGAGGCTCGGGCAAGACGTTTTACCGGCGGCGAGGTGGATAGTCCGTCTCGAAACCTAGCGCGCTATATCGACGCTATGGCCGAGGAATACATGACGAATCTGACCGTTGAAATGGTGTATCGCCTTGATCGATTTGGCCGAGGAGGGCATCACCGTCCGTTTAATGCGGTGGGCATCCCGGGCGTTCGAATCATGGAAACTCATGAGCACTATGACCGACAGCACCAAGACCTCCGAGTAGAGGATGGGCGTATCTACGGCGATACTCTCGATGGGGTGAACGCTGGCTATGCCGCAAAACTCACTGGACTCAACGCGATCACGATGGCTGGTATCGCCGGTGCGCCACCGTTCCCCGCAGGCGTCAAGGCAACTGGTGCTGTACGCGCATCAGCTACTCTGAGCTGGGAGCACGGGGGTACTGAACTAGCTCGAAAGAATCTAGCCGGCTATCGCGTGTGGTGGCGTAAGACTACCGCTCCTCAGTGGACTCACTCGCGTTTTGTTGGAAAAGTCACCGAGTGGGAATTCACAAATTTGGTGATTGATAACTACTTCTTCGGAGTGTCATCGGTTGCTACGGATGGTAGTGAAACACCGGTCGTGTTTCCCGGGCCTGCTGGCGCGTTCTAGAACTGTCTAGGCGAGTTCGGTCCTAGGCAGCGTTTAATAAATTCGCAAACGTGGCCTCCATTTTTGCTACGTCCACGGGCTTTGGAAGAAATCCGGAGAATTGGCGCATCTCCGAAGAGTCAGTGTCATGCCGGAGTACATCGGCACTAAGGGCTACGATAGGTATATCGTGATTAAACTCGCGTATTGCCTTCGTTGCATCGATGCCTGACATCACGGGCATTTGTAGATCCATGAGTATTAGGTCGAATGACTCTGAGTTCATGGCCTCGACAGCTTCCCGCCCGTTGTTCGCAACGCTGTGGGTAAGCCCGAATTTTTCGACGATCAGACCAACAAGCATCTGGTTCGCGGGGGAGTCCTCGGCGATGAGGATGTGGCCCTGGAACTGCTGAGGCGCGGAGAGTGTGTCGGGCTGGGGTGACTCTGGAGCGGTTTGCTCCGTCTCGACAGGACCCGTCACCTCTTCGGTCTTAATGGTTAATCGGAAAAGGCTGCCTCGCTCCTGGGGGACATACTCGATATCACCATCGAGGAGCCTGGCGAGGTTCTGACTAATATACAGTCCAAGACCTGCTCCTCCGTGGGTACGATTCATGCCGGTATTTGCCTGGGAGAATTTCTCAAACAACTCGCTTCTGAACTCTTCTGGCACGCCCACACCGGTGTCAGTCACCTCAAAGACTAGTGAACTGGAGTCGTTCTTGTAGGTTACGGCCAAACCTACCGTTCCTTCTTCCGTAAATTTGATGGCATTAGCGACTAGGTTCATCAAAATCTGATTTAAGCGTCTTGCGTCAATCAAGATATAGTCGGGTATCGAAGAAACCTTTGTAAACTCCAGTCCGATGCCTTTGCTATCTGCCTCGGGTTTGAGGATGCGAAGGAAGTTGTCGAGTAATGCTGGCAGGTTCGTAAGCTCGGAATCAACCTCCAGCTGCCCCTTCTCGGCTTTGTTTAGATCGAGAACATCATCGATCAGAGCCGCCAGATGCTTAGCGCCAAACACGACAGCTTCTAGTTTCTCTCTGTCTGTGGGGGAGAGTTCGTTCCGGGACGCGAGGTTTTCCGAGTAGCCCAGCACGGCCGTTAAGGGCGTTCGCATTTCATGGCTCATATTCGCTATGAACTCAGACTTAACCGAGTTTGCGTTGTCCAGTTCGTCAAGATTCTCCAACAAGGCTTTGGTGCGATTCTCAATGCGCATGGAGAATATGTACGAAAAGGCGGTCACCAGTGAGAGGGTGATCGCCATTCTTACGCCAATCGCGTTCCCTAGTAGTTCGGCGGACAGCGGTACGACCACGGCGATAAAGGCGACGTTGTAGATTAATGCTGCACGTTTGTTGACCACTAAAAATGACGCGACAACAATCACGTAAGACCAATAGATGCCAAAAGCGTTAGCGTAAATGGCCAAGATGACGGCAGTGCCGCCAGCAAAGAGGGTTACAAGGACCAGGAGCAAGGTGGGTTGGTAAAAAAACAGAAGCACGGCGTTCAATAGCATCGCTGCGGCTAGCACTAAGTCAACTGCACCGAGCGCGGAAAAGCCTGTAGAGAGGTTATTGAATCCGAATAGGCACAATACTGCCGACATAATGAGGCAGATGTTCCTGAGCACCGACTGGTCTATGACCAGATCGATTTTGTTTTTATCGCGAAAGGGCTGTGTCTCAGCGCTTCTTGCCGCTACCACGGTGTCTGTGTTTTTGGACCACACGTAAATACCCTCTATCAACCGTGTTGTTAAACCGGAATCACTTAATATGGTTTTTAGCGCACGAGTTTTGTTCCAATATTGTTAGAACCTCACGCAGTCTAAACCAAAACGAAGAAGAGGCAACGCTTGGAAGGTGTCTTTATTGTCTGGTCTCTTCGTTTTTATTGCTTTAGGCGTGGTTGATAAAAAAAGCGAGCGAAACCAATCAAGGAAGCAAAAAGAAAGCAAAAAAAAGGCTGCCCGTAGGCAGCCCTTTTTTTGAACATTTGGCGGTGGGCTAAGGATTCGAACCTTAGGAAGGGATAAACCTTCAACGGTTTTCAAGACCGCCGCTTTCGACCACTCAGCCAGCCCACCGGATTCTCGCGTCGCGAGAGGCGCAGATTATACCTACTGATTCTGGCGAGGCAACGGTAGTTTTATCTTTGTTGCCGCAATTCAGACTGAAGTGCGCTGCGCTGCAAATTTACTCTAATGCGGATCCATCATCAGAGTAGATAACCCATATTTTTTTGTAGCCATCGGTCTCCCAGATTCCGGTCCACTCTTTGGGAATAGTGACTGCTTCGCCAGCAGATATTTTTGTCACCGTGCCATCGCTCGAGGTGAGGGTGACGCCGCCTTCAAGAAAGTACATGAATTCGTCGACGCCGTAGGGCTCATTGATCTCCCATCGGGACTTTCCGGCGAGGTACATACCGCTGGCAAAGCGACCGTCGGATGACAGGAGTGAAGTTATGTCTTTTACCGTGTCTGCACCTTCGCCTTTAACCAAGGTATCCGGGTGATCGAAGATCGCACCGGCAATCGCGTCACTACTCATTTCTGCGGGGTACACCACATCGTCTGCTACGGTTACCATTGATGTGATTGAACCAATCCCTCCTATGGCTAGGGCGGCAATTAGTTTTTGTAAGCTGTGTACTGCGTTCATTTGTTGTCTCCAATACGCTGTCTATTGAGTCGAGTTGATTTAAAGAATATAGCCCATGGCAAGGTATGCTCCGCCGGCAGTTGTGGCAGCTATAAGAGCGTAGGGCAGTTGTGTGAGTGCGTGCTGCATTGGCGTGCAACCTGTGGCTTGGGCGGTAAGTACCGTCGCATCCGAATAAAAACAAGCGTGGCTACCGAAGGTGCTCGCGGACAGTGTGGCACCAATCAACAGGGTCATATCTGCGTCAAGTTTTTGCCCCAGTGAAGCGACGATGGGCAGAATGATTACGAACACACCCCAGTTTGAGCCCGTGAAAAATGAAACAAGGCCCATGGCCACAAAAATCGCGAAGGGTAATAACTGGGCGGTGAGCAGGGGCTCAAGATTGGCAACAACGTAGGTGGCAAGGCCCAACGCGTCGTTAACCTCTTTGAGGATAAACGCAGCAACGAGCACGGCTAGAGGCTCCAGCATGGTTTTAAATCCATCCAGTACAGTGTCGAAGGTGTCGTGTAGATCCAAAATCCGCAGTCCAAGTACGATTGCGATAGTGACACCAAGGGCAATGTAAATCCCCACCAGGAAGTCGTTGCCAGAGGCGATGGTCGCGCCGACCAGGCATACCATGGGCCCAACAAACAGCCAAAGCCGAGGTTTCACTCCCTCTTTGGCGCTGATTGATTTATTCGCCGCCTCGATATGCGTGGCCTCTGGGGGCACCGTGAGTCCGCTATCCCGTGCGCGCTCGTCAGCCACCTTCATAGAACCCAATGAGGGGATCCAACCCGCGATCACCAAGGGGACCACCAGAACGGCGGCCCAAGCGTAAAACATGTAGGGAATCGCGCTGATATAAACACTCAGGCCCTGACCATCCTCAGCCAAGCCGTTGGCAACCAGTAGTCCTGCGAAAAATGCCCCCCATGTGGAGTAAGGGATGATGACGCTGATAGGCGCGGCAGTAGAGTCCACAACGTAAGCAAGCTTCTCCCTAGCGATTTTGAACTTGTCAGTGATGTCCCTCATGGCTGCGCCAGCGGCTAGGGAATTCAGATAGTCATCGACAAACAAGGCAATACCCAGAAACCAGGTTGCGAAGAGGGCGCCTCGCTGATCACCGATTCGATCGCCAAGAAAGTGTGTAAACGCAAGGGTAGCACCACTGCGCATTAACAAGGCGATTAAGCCCCCCATGAGACCGCAAACCAGAATGATCCACGCGACGTCCGGATCAGTGAGAACCGCAACCGAGGCCTCGGCCATCCCGGTTACAAAGCCGGTGCCATGGAGCATGATTAAACCAACGAGAGATCCGCAGAGTAACGATTCGATGGGGCGGCGAGTCCAAATGGCGAGAGCGAAAACCAGCGAGGTGGGAATGAGGCTCAGTGCATCGGGACTGGCGGGGTCCATGGATTTAAGCTAGCTGCTCACGCGTAGCGCGATAAGCCGCATCCAAAGCACCGTTCACGAAAGCGTAGGCTGATGCATCGGAGTTGGCGATAGAGATACGACCAATTTTTCGCGCGCCCAAAATGTGCGGACCGTTGCTCGGTCCATACTCGGGCGGATCGGAGTAATCGTTGTATTCATAGCTATAGCCATGGGGCCAGCGGTTGGCCGTAATCGCCGCGATATCGCGTTGGGCATCAAAACTCGTGCTCTTGAGCGCGCCGGAGATCTGACCAACAATCCGGTTTTCCATCTCATCCCAATTCATTTCGTAAATTGAACGACGACCAATCACATGTTGTTCCCGGGCGGTTAAACCCTGATCTGGCGCACAAGGCACGACCGTGCCGTGGAGGATAGTTGCCTGATCCGGATTCTCCGGGAACTGCACGCCGCCCATGCTGACAGGGAAGTCCATGCCAAAGGAGTGCATAAAGTCTGTCTGCATGACGTTGATGCTATGCATGCCTAGCTCAGCGAAAGGTTGCCAGTTACGCATGGCTACGCTCACGTAGATGAGAGGAACCTTGGTGCCGTAGGCAATTGCCTCGCGTTGATCATCCGGTAGTTCAGGGCAAATATGCGGAACTATTGCGTTGTAACAAGCCAAAATCGCATGTTTTGCGCGAACACGATAAGTCTTTCCATCGCGCACGTAGCTTACGTCAACCTGGGACTCATCTGTGGTGTGCCGAACATTCACCGCGGTGCTGTTAAGGCGTAAACGGCAAGGGCTGCCGCGCATATCCAGCTTGGCATAATCGGTGTTCGCTAGTACCAGGTCTTCCATGGTAGAGCCGGGAACCGCTGCCGGTATGAGCTTGCGCAGAATCGCTCTAGCCACACCCGCGTTGCCGTCGGGAAAATGAAATATATAGGGTTCGTCGCGTTCGGGTTCATCGGAGCTATCCTCGGGAAGGTCCAGGTGCTGAGTCCCGGGCATAGCCATGCTCGCGGCTGAGAGGGTCGAAATTGCATCCCAGCCCGCGCCCCACCAGCCCCGGGCACCATCCCGAAACAGATAGTACACGTCTTCAGGCACTCCGACGGTTTCAAGCAGGAAATCCCGATAACTCTGCTTGCGAAGCCACTCCGCGCGCTCTTCCTTAGGAATATGGGCCGCATAGTTCCTAGTGCTGTTTAACAGCTCAACAAGGGCCTTCTTTGCTTCAGCGGGGATAGGGTAATCTCTTACATCGTTTTCGCTAAGAGCGTCATCATCGGCGCTGCGCCAACTTCGCAAACCCGGGAGAGTGAGATCCTTGCCATAGACCGCTTCGGGGAAATAGCTACCACGACCGAGTTCCTTGCGTGCATAGTAGTCTTGGTCAAAGTACTCATAGAAGCGATCGGTATAAATGCCAACGTCGCGCAGTAGTTGAGCCGCGGCTGGGGAGTAACTCCCTGGCGTGTCAATAGACTGGCTCCCTCCATAGCCCACGAGTTTTTTGCCGTCGACGGTAAACTCATTGCGCCGCGCATGACCGCCAAAATCATCGTGGTTATCCAGAATGAGTATGCGACTGTCCGGGCCGTTTTCCTGTTGCCAGTAGAAGGCCGCAGCGAGGCCAGAAATGCCCCCGCCGACGACAATAAGATCGTAGTGCTCGTCTGTCTGCTCTTTGGGGATTTCGAATTTTTTACCGCCCCAAGCCATAGCGTGGGCTATTTCATAAGAGCCGGGCTGGCTGCCCCGCATGCCGGTAAGAGCGGGTGGGTAGGGCACTGTGCTTTTGGATTGAGCGAATAGCTCAATAGGACTTAAGGCTCCGGCGGTTGTGCCAAGGGCAACGCCACCGAGAAAATCTCGGCGGCTGATCTTAAGCCGTGAGGGCATGTGTGGCTTACAAGTTCCAGGTAAAGCGCATACCTACGGTTCGCGGTCTGCTGGGACCAAAATCAAACTGTGCGTAGGGCGAGCCCGGCAGTGTAATGCCGACACCTTGATCGTAGTACTCGTCGTCCAGAAGGTTCTCCACATACAGTGCCAGGGCCCACCCATTGTCTGAGCGGTAGCCACCGAGCGCCTGTGCTTCCGTGTAGCTACCTATCATGCGTTGTCCGGCGGCCACCATTACCGGAGTGAACGGTTCCCAATCAGTTGGGGCATCGTCTTCCCAACTCACGGAAAGATTACCGTACAACTCTCCAGCACCAAGCGGAACGACGGCGTCCAGTGTCGCATAGGCCGTCCATTCCGGAATGTTCGGCGCGGGGGCTCCCTCGCATATTGTGTCGTCACCAATCAGTGCAAGTCCCCCCGTGCACTGGGATTGAACATTCGAGCCTTCGGTTTCGAGGTACGAAACGCCTACGCCAAAACTGAGTACTTCGGTAAGCGCCATATTCCAAACGCCTTCGAAGCCAATGCCGTCTAATTCGGCGTTGCATACTTCAACGATTGGCGACCCGGGTTCACTGCAGGTGCTTTGGAGTCCTTCATAGGAGTAGGTAAAGGCATTGAGCGCCAGCTGGCTGCGGCCATCGAACTGTGTAGCTTTGTAGCCGATCTCATAGGAAATCACCTCTTCGGAATCGAATGAGGTCGGCAGGTTTACACCGGGTAGTGCTACGCCGCCAAAGGGAACACCCGCTAGCGAGAAGCTATTGAAACCACCCTGTTTATAGCCCGTCGTCACACTGAAGTAGATCAGCGTATCTTCCATGGGCCGCCAGTTGACCACCCCGCGCCAGGTGGGCTCGCTCCAACTGAGTGTGTCAGATATGGCTCCCTCGGGTGTGGTGAATCCTGACTGTACGACCTGGCCTAAGAGGCTTCCGTTACGTGCACTTAAGGACTCCTGAGAAAACTCTTTTTCATCGTCGTTATAGCGAACACCGAAGCTGGCATCCAGGGTCTCTGAGAATTCGAATTGCAGGTCTACATAGGCTGCCCAGCCACTGAAGTTGCCCACGGTGCGGTTCCAATCGTCGATGAGTCCGTCGTTGGCGCTGGGCGTCCAGTTACTGGTGCCAAAGTAGTAAACAAGGTAGTCACTTAAACCGTAATAATTGTAGTAATCAAAGAGGCCCTGACATGTATCTCCCCAGTAAACGTTGCAATACACGTCTTCTGCTTGTTGCCCCAAAAACTCGGTATCAATGTCTTCCTGATAGTAGGAGACACCGGCATACCAGTTGAACATGCCTTCGTTATCAGAGGTGAGGCGAAGCTCCTGCTCGAAATATTCGCCTTCCTGTACCTGCTCGTAGTTGAAAATGGTGAGAGTGGTAGCGTCAAAGTCTTCCGTATATCCGTAGTCGTGCTCTTTGTAGCCGGTTAGCGATGTTAAGGTCGCCCAGCCAAGATCGTAGTTCAGCTCAAAACCGATCTGAAATACTTCTCCGCCGTCAAAGAGACCATTGCGGGGGCCGTCGATACGAACGTCCCGAGGGTCGGAGGGTAGGGGGATGTCGCCGTAGATATCTTCGAGCGTGGCAAAAGCCGGGCCGTTGCCCGTGGAACGATAAACGGTACCCGATTGGTCTCTGTCTTCCCATTCAACAAACAGTGTCGCCGTTAAGTTGCCGCCGGCGTCATAGGACCCGGTAAAACGAAGCGCGGATTTTTCGTGCTGAATGAAGTCTTCACCGGTAATTTCATTGGTCGAATAACCGTCTTCCCGAGAATGCAGGCCAGCAATCCGCACACTGATCGAATCGCTGACATCGAAATTGGTTCCGCCTTCGACGCGAACGATGCCTCTCTCGCCCAAGCGGAGATCGACGTAGGCGTCTGCCTCACCCGACGTCGGCCGTTGGCTGATGATATTCATCGCACCCGCGATAGAGTTTCGACCAAACAGGAAGCCCTGAGGCCCCCGAAGAATCTCGGTGCGCTCAAGGTCGAACATGCTGGTAACCGCCGCGCCATTTCGTCCTTGGTAGAAACCATTTTTATAGACACCCAGAGATGGGTCGCCGCCGTTACCAAAGTCGTTGGTGGTGATGCCGCGAACCGCGATCGTGTCTAAAAAACTGTCCTTGGAGTTGCCGCTAACGCCGGGTGTGAAGTTGGTTACATCCTTGATGTCGTCGGTGTTTACTTTGCGAAGAAAGTCTCCCGATAAAGCCTGCACGGCGAGGGGCACGTCCATTACCGACTCGGCACGTTTAGTGGCCGTTACGATGACTTCTTCGAGTTGCTGCGCCTGAGCAGCGCCGGTAGCCAACGCTGCGGACACGGCGAGGGCCAAATGTCTTCGGGAAGAGGATGGTCTCGAAAAATTGGAACGAGTGCGAGTGGGTGAAACTTTATTCATGACGACCCCTTTTGTGCGTGATGGCTAAGCCATTTATCAGTGCCTATGGGAGTCATTGTTGGGATTCTTGTTACGAACCCTCTTACTAACTCCCGTCTATATCGATTACTCCGATACAGAACAGAAACTCTTTTTGTCGCGGGCGTATCACCTATCAATCTTCTCGAAGGGGTACTAAATCCTCTTCGGATGGGCTCACTTGTTCCCGCGCGTTAAATACGGGATGCCGAGGCTCTCTGTTGATATTGATCGTAGACTACGTAACTAGATGGGATCAGACAAGCGCTAACTGCCTAAACAACCCACCCCATTGGGGTAGGGTGTCAATGTTCGAGAGGTATTTTCAAAGCTTCGAGTTCGCAGCGCATAGGTTCCAGCTGCGCTTCATAGCGTCTCCAGCGGCCAACGGAGCGTGTATGGGCGGCTTCTCTCACCTGCACAACGCTTGCGGTAGTTACCGCGCCGCTTTGCTGGTAGAAATCGAGGCACTGGTCTTCCCAAGGGAGTTCGAGATAACTCAGAAGAGCATGGGCGTAGGGCTCTGGGTTGGCAGCAAGTTTTTCATAATCAAGTTCGTGGTATCTGTCACCGAAACGCTCGCGCCAGTCAGCCATCAGATCGTAATAGCGGCCATGATGCCGCGCCATTTCCTCTTGGTCATAAGAGTGAGGGTAGGCGTCCGCAAATAGCTGCTTGAAACTCGCGAAGCAGGCGTCCATGGGGCCCCGCCGGATGTGGATGATTTTGGCATTGGGTAACGCAGCCAGGATGAGCGGCACAAAGCGAAAGTTCACGGGAAGCTTGTCTACGAAGCGGGCTTTGTCGCCCTGCATGGGCTGAGTCAGAGTTAGATACGCGCGTCCTAGTTGCTCGGGATCCAGATTGGCTGCTGCCTGGAACACCCCCTTCAGGCTGCCATCCCCTTGGGCACCCAGGAGTCGGCGACACGCGCCCTCAAATTGGCGTAACTCGCCTGCTGAGTGCACCGCGCTATGACTGCTGATGATCCGTTCAATTAAAGTGGTACCCGTGCGCGGCTGACCCACGATGAAAATAGGCGCCGTGCTGGGCGCGCCC
This sequence comes from Congregibacter brevis, assembly GCF_045689245.1. Classification (GTDB taxonomy): domain Bacteria; phylum Pseudomonadota; class Gammaproteobacteria; order Pseudomonadales; family Halieaceae; genus Congregibacter; species Congregibacter brevis. Next base: position 2,567,448 of record NZ_CP136865.1, read on the forward strand.
GCGGCTCGGGAGTCCAGCCAGTCGCATGTATAGGTGTCACTGAGCATTTTGAAGAGATCTATCTCAGCGCGCTCGTTGTAGTTTAATGATCGACGACGCGCTTTTGCGCCATCTGCGAAGGCATCAAAGGCCTCCGACCATTCTTGAAGATCCTCTAGTTCCTTGCCTTTTGCGTAGGACAGGAATGCCCGATCGGTATCCCGCAGTTCGTTCCCACGCAAAATGGTTGTGACTTCATCAATGTGCTGGCGATCCTTCGCTTTTTCAAGACTGGATAACAACCAGTGAGCATTCGCATGCCTTGGGTTTTTAGCAATTGCGGCTTCGAGGCGTGATCTGGCGCCGGTGAAATCACCCATGAACATCAGATTGTTTGCACGATTGATGAGGAACCCAACGTTGCCTGGCTGGGTTGCCAAAGCTTTTTCCTGCCATTCGGAAGCGTCTTCGGCATTACCCAGAAGCGTGTATACCGTAGCAATGGTGTCTTGTACGACCGGGTTTTGGTCAGCGTGAGCGACCGCCTTTTTCAAGGCATCTTCCGCCCGGTTTACTTGCCCCTGACGCATGAATATGCGCGCCAGTTGTGCCCACGCACCGCCGTGATCTGGCTGGAGTTTGGTTACCGATCCAAAGCCTTGTATGGCTGTTTTGGAGTCATCGCTGTCCATTGCAATCATGCCGACGAGGAAATGGCCTTCCGGGAGGTCGGGCTTGCGTTGAAGTACCCGGCGGCAGCAATCGGCAGCGCCGGCCTTATCGCCGCGCTGCAGACGATCGTAGCCCTCTCTTAGCGTGGCCTTAAACCACGCCGCTTCACTGGGGTTTTGCTGCGCCATTGCGCTTCCTTAACGTTACGCGAGTTAGCAAACCAAAAGGCTTGATAGAGGACTTGTAGGCAAAAGCCCTGGAAGCCATAGTAACCATTGCTGTGGGCCGAGTCAGCCAATGAAGCCTCACAACTGAAGGGCCACCCAATAAGGAGTCATTATGGCGCGCTATTACTTGCGATATCTCTCGGTGCTGATTGCCTTTACCTGCACATACTCAGTGTCCGCACAGGAAGACGCAGCGGATCTCGTGTTCTACGGAGCGAAGATCTACACCATGGACGAGGCAGCGCCTTGGGCAGAAGCGGTAGCGATTAGGGGAGACACGATCGTCTATGTCGGCAGTGACGCTGGGGTAGACACCTTTGTCGGACCCAACACGCAGCGCCGGGACCTTGCGGGTAAGTTGCTCCTTCCGGGGTTCATTGATAGCCATATGCATGTTGGATCCACACTGCCTTATCTATTTGCTGCGAGCCTGTCGCCTGACATGACGCGCTCAGAGGCCTTGGAGACCATTGCCCAGCACGCACAGGAGTACCCAGACCAAGATCCACTTATTGGCACAGGCTTTTTAGGGGCGGCCTTTGGTCCCGAGGGGCCCACTGCCAAAGATCTTGATAGCGTAGTGTCTGATCGGGCCGTGATCATCTTTGATGAGGGCTTTCACTCTGCGTGGGTAAACACTGTCGCCATGGACGCGGTAGGGCTTACGGCAGATACGCCTGATCCTAAACCCGGCGCGCATTTTTATCGTCGTTATCCCGACGGTAGCCCCACCGGTTGGTTGATCGAGGGGGAGGCCTTTGGCTGGGTGGCCGAGTCTCTGGGCGTGATTGATGCCGAAATCCTCGACAGGTCGGCAGACGAGTTTTTCGCCAGCATGTCTGCGATGGGGATCACAGCCGCATTTGACGCGGGTATGATCGAAGGGGACGGACAGCTGTTTCGATTCATGGGCGGACGCGCTGATGAAGGAAAACTGCCCGTGCGCATCGTCGGGTCTCATTATGTCAACAGTGAGCGAGGACTCCGTACGGCGATGGATGACCTCAGCAGACTTTCTCGCGATTACGAGCATGAGTTTTTTGACGTCGAGGTGCTAAAGGTATCCCTTGATGGCACTGTGGAAGCGCAAACCGCGTATACCATTGAACCTTATCTAGAGCCGCCAGGGCATCGCGCAGAACCTTTGGTTCCTCTTGATAAAACCAAAGAAGTGATTGCCGCGGCAGCGGAGCAAAAGATTGATGTGCACCTGCACGCGATTGGAGACGGAGCAGTGCGTATGGGCCTTGATCTCGTGGAATACGCCCGTTCAGAACATCCCGACAGCACGAGCCGTTTTACTATCTGCCATGCTCAAGTCGTGAATCCAGCCGATGTTCCTCGCTTTGGCGAGCTTGATGTCATCGTGCAGTCCACGCCCACTTGGTACGCCTACGACGATATTGCTTTGGCTTACCTTGGAGAGGAGAGACTGGCGCATATGTATCCACTCAATTCTATTGCGGCGGCTGGCGGAAAAGTGACGCTAGGAAGCGACTTTCCTGCGAGCTGGATAGGCCTTGATGGCATGAACCCGGTGTTCAATATTGAAATGGCGCTGACGCGTCAGCCACCAGGAGATAAAGATTATCTGCCTCAGCCCCCTGTTGATGAGAGAATTACCCTCGAGCAAGCAATTCGGGGCTACACCATTGATGGTGCGTATCAGTTGGGGCTAGAGAAGGAGATCGGCTCTATAACGCCTGGAAAGCAAGCAGACATGGTTGTGCTGAATCGGGACCTGTTTTCCCTGGACGCTCATGGAATCCACGAAACCAGAGTTGTCCTCACCATGGTGGATGGAGAGATAGTTTTTGAGTCGCCCTGAGAATACCGCAAGCCCCTGAGTGTTGTTGATTAGAGGCTCGCGGTTCGCTTAGTCTGTGTGGCTGATTACCCTTCGGCGCTGCGCGCGTCTTTGGGTCCTCGTGGATCATTGCTAGCGCGTGGTACTTGCCGATCCGGTGCAGCCACAGCTGGCGCCGGTGTCTCTGAGAACAGCACTATTTGTCCAGTTTCGATGTGCAGTTCTTGCACGGGGGCCGGGGCGACGCGAGGGTCGTTCACCGCTCGGCCCTGTTCATTTACGCCATTACCCGGCGCATTGGCGGCTTCGGCTTCCACAGAAAGGCCGGCGGTAGCTGGCTCTGGCTGCAGTTCAGACTGAGTCTCGGTCTCATCAATACTCTGAGGCTCACTGCTTTCCGCGTCCGCAGTCGTAAGGGCGTCTTCGGCCGGAGCATATTCTGTAGCAGGACGCTCCTGACGGGCGGGCTCCGGGGCTAAGCCCATGGCGGCTTCGATACTGGTGCTGGCAACGGCGGGAGCGATCGATTCTTCGCTAGCGCTTTCGGGGGATGCCGCTACCTGACTGCTGTCATCGCTATCCACTTGAGTTTGAGCGATCGCTTCATCGGAGGGTTTCGCTTCAGATGCCGCGTCCGTGTCAGCTGCTGTGATGCCTGCGGCATGTTCTGCCATGCCTACAACCGCACTTGAGCCGGCGACCGTACCGGCGGAAACCTTGGATGTAGAAACAGCTTCATCAGCCGCCTCCGCTGCCGCAGTTGTCGCGAATTCTTCGCCCGAAGGATCAGTGGCGGTAGCACCTGTTGCAGCTGCGACGGCTTCTGCGGTTGCATCCGTTGCCGCGGCTACAGGGCGACGACGACGGCGGCGAGGTTCTCCGCGACGCTGGTCACTAGGACGCTTCCTGGGTTTGGAGTTGTCAGCTGAGTCTGTATCACCTTCACCGTCTGCTGCGCTTGCTTCGTCCGCTTCGCCAGCTTCGGTAGTGGTGTTATCTCCGGTGCTCTCTTGATTCTCGGTTCCTGTGCGGCGGCCTCCGCGAGAGCGGCGACGGCGTCGACGGCGAGTGCCATCTTCTGACTTTTCGTTACCTTCGCTATCCGAGGAGACGTCCGCATTTGCTTCGCCGGCGTCGGCTGTTGCTTCGGCGCTAGTAGTTTCTGCGCTTTGCTCTTGAGCATCACCGTTGCGATTTTGGTTGCGGCCCTGACCGCCTCGGCGACGACGGCCTCTATTTCGCTTAGGTCGGTCATCTTCCGATGCTTCGCTATCAGACTTCTTGGTCTCGGCTGCAGGAGCCGGCGCTTCTTTCTTAGCCTCGGCGGTGGCTTCCTCTGACTCCGCGTTGGGATCACCAAAGAAGCTCACCCAAAGACGCTGAGCCAAACCGGGCTTCGCAGCAACTGCTGCTCCGGCTACCGCTGCGGTTGCCGCGACCGACGCAGGAGCTTCGCTTTCAACGGCCTCCACAGGGGCTGGGGCCGCGGTCGGTGCGATGGTTTGCACCAGCGCTTCCTGGCTGGGGAGGCTGTTGTCATGGGAATCAGAAATGCTGTCTGCATCGGGTACTGCAATATCGACTTTGTAGCTGGTTTGCTGATCTCCATCGACTTCATCGTCACGCAGGCGTGTCACTTCAAAGTGCGGCGTTTCGAGATTTGGATTCGGGATTACCAGTACACGAACTCGCGTTAGGGACTCGATTTCGCTTAAAGCGACGCGTTTTTCGTTGAGTAAATAGGCAGCCACATCAACAGGCACGATAGCGCGGACTTCAGCACTACGATCTTTGATGGCTTCCTCTTCAAGAAGACGGAGAATCGATAGGGACAGGGACTTGGTGTCGCGAATACTGCCTTGTCCCGTGCAGCGGGGGCATACAATCGCGCTAGTCTCGCCCAGGGAGGGCCGCAGACGCTGGCGGGACATCTCCAGTAGTCCAAAACGCGATATTCGTCCTACCTGTACACGGGCACGATCAATGGCCAAAGCGTCACGCATGCGGTTTTCGACCGCGCGCTGATTGCGCGCCGCGAGCATATCGATGAAATCGATAACAACCAGTCCACCCATATCACGGAGTCGCAGTTGTCTCGCCACTTCGTCGGCAGCTTCAAGGTTAGTTTGAAGCGCGGTTTCTTCAATGTTTACACCCTTGGTCGCGCGGGCAGAGTTGATGTCGATAGAGACCAAGGCCTCTGTGGGGTCGATAACAATAGAGCCGCCGGAGGGCAATCTCACCTCCCGTTGGAAGGCGGACTCGATCTGGCTCTCAATCTGGAATCGATTGAAGAGGGGGATATTGTCTTCATAAAGCTTGATGCGCTGCTGGTACTTGGGCATCACCATGCTGACGAAGTCCATGGCCTGCTTGAAGGCATCCGGAGAATCGATGAGAACCTGGTCTACATCATCTCTCAGGTAATCGCGCACAGCGCGAATGATGACGTTGCTCTCCTGATAAAGCAGTACCGGAGACCTGTTCTCTTCGCCTGCTTTGCTCACGGCCTCCCATAGTTGCAGAAGGTAGTTCAAATCCCATTGGAGCTCCTCGGCTGAACGTCCCACACCGGCGGTACGGATGATGACACCCATACCATCAGGGATGTCGAGCGCGCTGAGGGCTTCGCGTAACTCGGCTCTATCGTCACCTTCAATGCGACGGGAGATGCCACCGGCACGGGGGTTGTTGGGCATGAGCACCATGTACCGCCCGGGCAGACTGATAAACGTTGTTAGTGCTGCGCCTTTATTGCCGCGTTCTTCCTTATCGACTTGTACTATCAGTCGGGTGCCTTCCTTCACCACATCGCGAATTGAAAACTTACCGTCTATGTCTTTCGGGTTGCGATAAAAGTATTCACGGGCGATTTCCTTGACGGACAGGAAGCCGTGGCGTTCCGCGCCGAAATCGACAAACGCCGCTTCCAGGCTGGGTTCAACTCGGGTGATTTTGCCAACGTAGATGTTGGCTTTCTTTTGCAGGCGGGTTCTGTTTTCGATATCCAGATCGTAAAGCTTCTGGCCGTCGACGAGTGCTACGCGCATTTCTTCTGCGTGCGTAGCATTGATAAGCATTTTCTTCATGTCTAACTAAACCTCTCGTGGGGTTTAGCCGGCGCATGCCAGTGCGTACCTGCGAATTGCCTGTTTACGACTTCGTAAACCAGCGAACTCACTTCGTACGCTGCAGTAAAGGCCAAGCCGTGAGACGGCGGTTTTACTGCACTAGTTGTTATCTCCGAGCGGTCAGCGTTTGCTGCCGTTCAGTGCTAATTCTGGTCTTGCCCCGGCAACCCTGTCTCTTTGGTGTTGCAATCGGGGGCTTCTTGCCTTGCTTCGTCCTCAGGAAATTTCTTTCCCAGCCCGTGTAACCGTCGGGCTATAAGTCCCCTTGAGTACCTCATGGACGGCTCCCGTCACTCCGGTGCCTGATCCTGTTTCCGTTTGTTAGAACGGTCCGCTCTTTAGGACTGCGAGCTCAGCAAAAAGCCTTCTGTAAACTCTTTGTTTTCTTTTCAAATCGGGCTGTGCAAGCGGTCATTCGTCTCATACTTGCGTAGCATCGTATAATTCCGGCAGTGGATTCTCTTGGCGGTAATCAAGTGCCTTTCTCCAACGCTTGTTCTAGCCAGGGACCCGCTAATAACTCATTAAGTGAAACTGCCAATAAGTCAGCTGAACGAGTCAGCTGAATGAGTCAGCTGTTAGAAGGGCCTGTCGGGAAAGGTTGTTGCGTCAAATCCGTTGCTCGCGCAGCATACTAGCAGCTAGCTTGCTTCTGCTCAAATAAAAGAAGGACGTTGAATTAGCTAATGCTTAAGCTTTCCAAACGCTTACGGGGACTCATGACATGAGCGCTGTGCGCTTTCTAACCGTTGATGAGCGGGGAGAGGGGCAGCGTCTCGATAACTTTGTGCTTCGAGAGTGCCCGGCGATTCCCAAGACCCGGCTCTATCGCGCCATGCGCAAGGGGGAGATTAGGGTCAATAAGGGGCGTGTGAAGCCTGATAGGCGGTTGCTACTCGGGGATATTGTGCGTTTGCCGCCCCTATCCGCTCCGGAGCCCCGGGAGCCCGGCGTAGCGCCAAGCGGGTGGCAGGAGCGCCTTGCTTCGCGCATTGTATTTGAGGACGAGCATCTTTTAGCGATCAATAAACCCTCGGGAATCGCTGTACACGGAGGTAGCGGCCTTCAATTTGGTTTAATCGAGACCTTGCGCACGATGCGCCCAGAGGCTCGGTTCCTGGAGCTTGTGCATCGTCTTGATCGAGAAACGTCAGGCCTCATTCTGATAGCTAAGAAACCCGCTGCCTTGCGGGCTTTGCACGAGCTGTTGAGAAGCCAGGGGAAGATAGATAAACGCTATCTTGCTCTGGTCGAGGGATCTTGGCCGCGGCATTTGCGCTTGGTGGAAGCACCTCTCCAGCGCTTTGAGCGGAAGTCCGGGGAGCGACAGGTAAAGGTTTCGAAGGAGGGTAAGCCCTCAGCGACAGAGTTCAGAGTGCGCGACAGTTTCGCCGATGCCACCTTGGTTCAGGCGCGACCTCTGACGGGAAGAACACATCAAATCCGTGTTCACGCTTTGCATGCCGGCCACACACTGCTTGGCGATGGCAAGTATCAAAGTGCACGCAGCGAAGGTTTAGCGCAGAAATTGCAGCTCAGACGATTGTTTTTGCACGCAGAATCACTGTCTTTTGTGCTCAATGATCAGTCTTACGCGCTCAATGCTCCGCTAGATGAGGAGCTTGATGTGGTATTAAAAAAGCTCTCTAAATAGTTGTTTTTAATGGATTTATGCCTAACTTTCGCAGCTCGTCGCAGGTCGCGATTAATGGTAGCCCCTCCAAAGCGGTCGGGTCATCACTTTCCAGCGATGTGAACAAACAAATCCCCAGTCCTTCCCAGCGGAAGCTTCCTGCGCAATCCAGGGGCTGCTCTCGTTGAACGTAGTCGGCAATCTCGGCAGCTGAGAGTTCTCTGAACCTCACCGTGGTGGGGACGCATCGTTGGGCCACCACATGCCCGTTCCGTGCGAAACTCACGGCAGTAAAGAAGTGCACCGCCTGCCCGCTACAGAGTCGCAGTTGTGCCTCAGCTGCCGGCACGCTTCCAGGTTTGCCTATTAGCTTTTCAGATAATGCTGCGACCTGATCGCTCCCGATGACGATGGCATTGGGGTACATGGTCGATATTGCGAGTGCTTTCTCGTCCCCGAGGCGCCGTGCCAAGGCTTCTGGCGCTTCGTTTTCATAGGCTGTTTCAGCGGTCTTTGGGTCCGCGCAGCTAAATGGGATAGCAAGACGCTCCAAAAGGGCCCTCCGATACTTTGAGGTGGATGCCAGGATCAGGGTCGTACTCTGAGATAATTCCATCGAGCTATGGTTTAGCTAACGCTCGGGATTGTAAAGATTTTTTTGACAAGTGAGGGGGTGATCACTATAGTGCGCCGCCATGTTGGCAGCCCCCCTCCCGAATACGGTCAATATCCGAAAAGCAGTGACCCGTTCGGCGCGTTATGAAGGAAGCCTTGGAGCCGAGCAAATCCCGCAGTTCGCGGAGTTGTTGGATCCGGCTTCACCAGAAATTGAGGTGGTTGTAGAGTTCGGAGAAAACGACGACGGGCAGCAATTTGCCGCCGTCGAAATGCAGGGAAAAGTGGTGCTGGAATGTCAGCGCTGCCTGCAACCGGTGATTTGCGAGTTGTCAGGGAATAGCCGTCTGGGCATCGTGCCGGGCGACGAGCAGGCGAAGCAGTTATCAGCGGGCCTGGAGCCACTTATTGCGGTTGATGATGTGGATCTCTGGGAGCTGGCTGAGGAAGAATTGGCGCTGGCCTTGCCAGTGGTGGCGTACCACCCGGATGGTGAGTGCGAGCCACCGAAGAGTGATCGGCAGGGCCGGTCAGAAGATCAAGAACTGGGGTTGTCCGAGGAAGTGTCGGCTAACCCTTTTAGTGTTTTGTCGTCGTTGTTGAATAACGACGACACGAAGGAGAAATAGCTCATGGCTGTTCAGAAGAGTAAAAAGACCCGTTCGCGGCGTGGTATGCGTCGTTCGCACGACTCGCTGAGTGGACCAACGTTGAACGTTGATCAGACAACTGGTGAGACCCATCGTCGCCACCACGTGACTGCTGACGGTTTTTACCGCGGCAAAAAAGTGGTTGAAACAGGCTCTGACGACTAAGTCACCTGTTTTTGGTAACCAGATCAGGCGCGCTTTCGCCTGGCACGCAAGTAGCTTTATAGCGGCACCTTTGGACAAGCACAGCGCGACGAACAAGTCGGCTTGGTTTGAACTGGGTGCCGTATTCGTTGCTAGACCCGTGTAATGCCGTTGCAGGTTCAGCTGCCCGGCATCTTTGGAGGTAAACCATGAGTCAAGATCTCGCGTTTTTGTTTCCTGGTCAGGGTAGCCAGCGTATCGGCATGCTCGCCGACGCAACGGAGCAGTTTGCCGAAGCGGCGCAGGTGTTTGAAGAAGCTTCCGATGCGCTTGGCTTTGATCTTCACGCCTTGGTCAGCAGCGGCGATCCCGAGCAACTTAATCTTACTGAGTTCACGCAGCCAGCATTACTGGCTGCATCCGTCGCGCTATGGCGGGTCTGGGAAGCGAAGGTCGGTGCTCGGCCGGCGGCGATGGCGGGCCATAGCCTTGGAGAGTTTTCTGCTCTGTGCTGTGCCGGGGCCATTAGCTTGAGAGATTCAGTTTCACTAGTGCGTGAGCGCGGTCGTTTCATGCAAACAGCAGTTCCCGTCGGTGTTGGCGCAATGGCTGCGATTCTGGGACTGGACGATGAGCAGGTTACTGCAATCTGCGAAGATATATCAGGCAGTGACGGCGGTGTGGTCCAGGCGGTGAATTTTAACGCACCTGGCCAAGTGGTCATCGCTGGCCACAGTGCAGCGGTAGATGGTGCAATTACGGCGCTTAAAGCTGCCGGAGCGAAGCGTGCCATGCCTCTGCCTGTCAGCGCACCTTTCCATACGGCTTTGATGCTGCCAGCGGGTGAAAGACTTGCTGAAGTGCTGCAGGGAATCTCGATAGCCAAGCCCGAGATTCCCGTCGTGCACAACGTTCACGCGCAAACCGAAGAAGATCCAGAGAGCATCCGCGATTTGCTGGTACAGCAAATTTCTGCGCCCGTACGTTGGACGTCGTGCGTTGCAACTTTGCAGTCCATGGGCGCTGTACAATTTGCGGAGTGCGGGGCCGGCAAGGTTCTGGGCGGACTGTTAAGACGCATAGACAAGAGCGCTAGCTGCGTTTATTTGGAAGCTCCGGATGATCTGTTGTCCGCGGTTACTGAGCTGGCTGATTAATCTAAGGAACGCTGGGGAAAGACTATGTCCGAAGCATCTCAAAGCAGCGTGTCGCGCGTTGCGCTCGTAACAGGCGCCAGTCGCGGGATCGGCCAAGCTATCGCCGATGCTCTAGCGGCCGAGGGCCATACGGTCATAGGTACAGCGACAAGCGACGCGGGCGCAGAAGCCATTGATGATCGTCTGAGTGTTACCGGAGGCGCGGGCATGCGTCTCGATGTTGCAGATCCTGAAAGCGTAGCCGCAGTGCTTGCCGCGATTAACGAACGCTTTGGTGCCCCCCTGATCCTGGTCAACAACGCCGGTATTACGCGGGACAATATTTTAATGCGAATGAAGGATGACGAGTGGCAAGGAGTCATGGATACAAATCTCACTGCCTTGTTCAAGACTTCTAAAGCAGCGCTTCGGGGTATGACCAAAGCGCGCTGGGGCCGCATAGTGAATATCACATCGGTTGTTGGGTCTATGGGTAATGCCGGCCAAAGTAATTATGCGGCGAGCAAGGCTGGTGCAGAGGGCTTTTCCCGCGCC